>JAFDDB010000050.1 GCA_019311115.1 Deltaproteobacteria bacterium | reverse complement strand
GTCGGCGCCGCGCTGGCGTCGAGCCGCTCGGGCAGCGGCACGACGGTCCCTTCGGCGTCGGCCTCCAGGTGCACGTCGACGTCGGTCAGGTACGCGTACCGGATCTCGTAGATCCCCCGGAACACCTTCCACAGCGTGAGTCCGAACTCGACGCGGCCGATCCGCGCCAGGTGGGGAGAGCTGCGGCCGGGCGCGTTCGCGATCACCACGTCGGTCGCCGCGAGGGCCAGGCGTGGCAGCAGCTCCACGTGGATGTCTCCGCGGATCCGCAGGTCGAGCCCGATCAGCGCCGAGAGCTCGGCCTCGACGTGCCGCCCCTCGAAGGTCAACGCCTCCTCCGCGAGCTCGATCACCGCGACGACCGCGAGGATCACGACGATCGAGATGAGGACGAGTCGTCTGCGTCTCAACTAGGGGGGCTCCGGGCCGGGCAGGTGGAGTGGACCGGCTCAGCGCGCGAGGGAATCACACCCTGCGGGCCGTGGCAACGGCGGGCACGGCGAGGCAACGGCCGCCCGCGAGCCCGGACCCTTCAGCGTGGGCGTCGGCGTCGGTGGTCTAGCCCCAGCGGGGACGGAACGTGCGCGGGATGCCCAGGTGGTACTTGGCGATCGACTCGAGCCCCATCATGTCGGCCGGGGGATGCGCCTTTCCGGCGCGAGCGTCCCGGAACAGGCGTTCGAGCCCGATGCGCCGGAAGATCCCGAGCCCACCGGCGATGTCCATGCCCAGCTCGAGTACCTTCATGTGGTTGTTCGTCGCCACGTACTTGCAGAGGCTGCCCTTGTAGCCGGCCTCGTCGACGGCCCACGGCCGCGCCATCCAGTCCTCGGCCGACGCGCGGATGAGCGCGCGTGACGTCTCGGTGATCGCCAGCATCTCGGCCAACTGGTACTGGAGCCCAGGCATGTGGCTGAGCGGCCGCTCCTCGGTGGGCGGCGTGCGCTCCTTCATGTAGCGCGTCACCAGGTCGATGGCCGCCTGCGCCACGCCCAGGTAGACCGCCGAGATCGTGATGTTGAACCACGCCGCGAACGAGGACATGTTCGCGAAGACCGAGTTGGCCGGCTGGATCGGCGGCATCTGTGCGTCGGGAATGAACACGTCATTGAACTCGACGTCCCAGCTGCCGCTGGCGCGCACGCCGATCACGTCCCAGCTCTCCGCGCCGCCGCAGACCACGCCCTCGGCGTCCTTCGGCATCATCGCCATCACGACGCGCGGCTCGTCGCTCTCTCCGTCCTCGATGCGCACGAGCGCGGCGACCATCTCCGCAGCGGGGACGTTCGAGAAGTACGACTTCTTTCCGTTGACACGCCACCCACCGTCGACCTTGGTCGCCGTCGTCTGCGGCAGCATGTAGGCGCCGGGTACGCCGGTCTCGCTGAACGACCCGCAGAGGATCGCCTTGGTCTCGGCGAGCATCTTCATCATCACCTCGCCCTGCGCGCGGCGCTCGGGCGTCTCGCGCTGCAGGTCGTACAGCCGCGAGCCCACGCCGAAGATGTGCATGTTGATGCCGATCGCGGTTCCGGCGCAGCCCTGTGCGAGCTGCTCTTGGCAGGCGCAGAGTTCGACCAGGTTCACGCCCTCGCCGCCGAAGGACTCGGGCATGGTCATGTGCGCGTAGCCACTATCCTTCATCGCCTGGTAGTTCTCGTGCGGAAACGAGTGCTCCTTGTCGTGCCTGTCTGCGCGCGTGGCAAAGTCGGCGGCGTGCGTGCGCGCACGGTCGAGCAGGCGTACCTGGCGGTCGGTCAGGGGCTTGGGAAGCAGGGTGGGGAAGTCGGGGAAGGTTCCGTCGCGGCTCTCGGTCATGCGTTCGTCTCCCGGTAGGTGCTCATCATGCCGCAGAACGCCGGCCGGGAGGGAAGGGGCACCGGACCTGCGCATCCGCTGAGTCCCGCGAGTCGGGTGCGGCCGTGTGCTTGACCGGGGTCACGTGTTGGGGTTCCCTCGCCCGTGATGAGTTCCGGGCCACCGGTCGAAGACGCGTCGTTCCTCGGAGCACTCGGCGCAGTCGGAAGCGCGGTCCTCGCGACCTTGGCGAGCATGGAGCAGGTGTCTCGGCGCATGCACCCGCAGCGGATCGACGCGCTGCGGGGAGCACTGGTGCCGCTCGCGAAGCAGCTCGACGAGGCGCGCGTGCGGCTGGCGAACGAAGCGGCGCCGGAAGGCCTTGCGGACCTGCGCGACCAGCTGCTCCGCGCGGCGGAGCACTCGGCGCAGAGCGTCGCCCTCTTCGTCGACACGACCCCCGCACCCGATGCCATCGCTCGCGTACTGCGCGGGATGCACGAGCACTGCCGTGCCCAGGACGCGCTCTTCCCCTTGCGCAGCATCCCGCCGGTGAACCGCTACTTCCTGGAGCCACAGCTCCATGAAAGGCTCGAAGACTTCGCGGGCGAGCCCTCCGCCGATCCCGAAGCGGGGCTCTTCTCGGCGAGCAACTCGGGCGACCAGCGCGGTGGGTTCTCGCTCTACGTGCCCGAGCGCGGCGACGCCGACCGGCCACGCGCGCTGGTCGTGGCGCTCCACGGCGGCATGGGCCACGGAGCGGACTTCATCTGGACGTGGATGCGAGAGGCGCGCAGCCGCGGCTTCCTGCTGCTTGCCCCCACCTCGCGCGAGACCACCTGGTCGTTCAACGGCCCCGACGTGGACGGCCCGGCGATCCGAGCGATGGTGGCGTCCGTCAAGGAGCGCTGGAACATCGATGCGGAAAGGGTCCTGCTGACTGGTCTTTCGGACGGCGCGACCTTCGCGCTGCTCTCCGGGCTGGGCGAGGATTCGCCGTTCACAGCCCTCGCTCCACTCTCCGGCGTGCTCCACCCCGCGAACCTGTCGAACGGAAACCTGGAACGCGCCGAGGGGCGCCGCATCTACCTGGTACACGGCGCGCTCGACTGGATGTTCCCCGTGCAGGTCGCGCGCGAGGCGGCCCGACTGCTGCGAGAGGCGGGCGCCGAGCTGGTCTACCGCGAGATCGAGAACCTGTCGCACGCGTACGCGCGCGAGGAGAACGCGGCGATCCTGGAGTGGTTCGATCCGGCCCTGGCGCTGGATCAGGAGTAGCGCGCGATCAGCTCGCGGCCGAGCGCTTCGAGGCGCTCGCCGTCCTTCGAGCGGGCGTACTCGTCCTCGACCGCCGCGCAGCGCTCGGCGACGCGCTGCATCGCCTCGGGCGGAAGCCGGTCCACGGCCATCGGGTAGAGGACGTTGTCCTCCTTGGGGATGTGCTGCCGCAGCAGTGACACGAAGCCGCGTGCCGCCTCGATCAGGCGCGCGCGCTCCGACGCGTCCCAGTCAGCCCCTTCCGTGGCCTCGGCGAGCACCTTCACGTGCGCGCGGCCCGCGTCGTGCTCGTGGAGCATCACGGCGATCGGGCCCGCCTGCGTCGGAAAGCCATGGTCGGCCATCACGGTGAAGAGGATGTCCTCCTCCTTCGCGTGGTGCTTGGCGTCCGCGAAGTCCCGGATGAAGCGCACGAAGCGCGGCAGGTCGTCGCGGTCGGCGTCGCCCGCGGCCAGGGCTGCGGCCCAAGCGTCGAGCGCCGCGAGCACGCCCTCGATCAGGCGGTGCTCGGCCATCAGGGTCTCGATCGGATCCGACATGACTCCTCCCTTGCCCGGGCATGCTAGCCGTCGGGCTGTAGCCGGGGCCATGACT
Source organism: Deltaproteobacteria bacterium (assembly GCA_019311115.1). Classification (GTDB taxonomy): domain Bacteria; phylum Myxococcota_A; class UBA9160; order SZUA-336; family SZUA-336; genus JAFDDB01. The sequence continues at coordinate 18,288 of JAFDDB010000050.1, read as the reverse complement.
TGGAGCCTTGACCCCCCGCGGGGTGCGTGATACCCGCAGCGGGATGCGCATCGGCCTCGTCTCAGACACCCACATCCCTGAAGCCCGAGCCGAGCTCTGGCCGCAGGTGCGCGACGCGTTTCGCGGCGTCGACCTGATCCTGCACGCCGGCGACCTGCACGAGCTGCGCGTGGTCGACGAGCTGGGCGAGGTCGCTCCGATCTACGTGGCGCGCGGCAACGGCGAGGACGGCTCCGGCGGCCGCGCTGCGGCGCCGGACGATCCGCGTCTCCGGGAGGCGTGGACTCTCGAGATCGAGGGAGTCTGCATCGGCATGACGCACGTACTCCCGATTCCGGAGATGCCGCCGCACATCACGCTCGCGCGCGCGTTGGAGCGGCACTTCCCGGAGCGCCGGCCCGACGTGCTGGTCTACGGCGACACCCACGTCGAGGCGATCGACGAGATCGACGGCATGCTGTGCGTGAACCCGGGATCGCCCACCTATCCGCACAACCTCGACGTGCAGCTCGGGACGGTCGGCTTTCTCGAGCTCGGATCCGGCGCTCCGCAGGCCTCGATCTGGCAGCTGACGGACCACGGGATCGAGCCCTTCGACTGGACGCGGTGGCGGCGCTGATGCGGCGGAGCGCACTCCGGCTGGTGCACACCTCGGACATCCACCTGGACGCCGACTGGGCCAGGCCGCAGGCGTCCGGCAACGGCACCTACGGGAGCGGGCAGGGTCGCTGCCTGGCGGCGCAGGCCTTCGAGCGCACCGTGGACCGCGTGCGGGCCGAGGCGGCCGACCTGTTCCTGATCGCCGGCGACCTGTTCGACTCGAGCCGCGTCGGCGCCGACGTGGTCGACTTTGCGCTCGGCGAGCTCGCCCGGGTGCCGTGTCCCGTCGTCGTGATGCCCGGCAACCACGACTGCTACGACGGCGACTCGATCTACCGCCGGGTCGACCTGCGCGACGCCGGCTCGCACGTCTCCGTGCTGACGGCGGAGCACGGAGAGACCGTGGAGCTTCCGGACCTGCACGCGACCGTCTGGGGCCGCGCCATGGTCGAGCACCACGCCGGCTACCGGCCGCTCGAGGGCGTTCCGGAGCGCAGCGGACAGTACTGGCACCTGGGCATGGCGCACGGCCTGGTCACCGACGACCTGCGCAGCCACTACTCGTCGCTGATCCGGCCCGAAGAGATCGCGGAGTGCGGGCTCGACTACCTGGCCCTGGGGCACGTGCACGTGTTCCGCGAGGTCAGCGAGAAGGGCACCACGGCGTGCTACTCGGGAAGCCCCGCGCCGCTGTACGCCGGGCGCTCGCACGGCAGCCTGGCCGTCGTCACGCTGCATCCGGATCACGGCGTGAGTGCGACCGCCCACCCGATCGAGGGCTGACCCTGCGGGCGGGTCAGTTGCCGGTGACGGAGTCGACGGCGCCGAAGCGGGCCTCGTGCTGCGCCAGCACTGAGGCGGGGAGCGGGTCGCCCTGGATGAAGCCCAGGTTCTCTTCCAGGTGCTCGACGCGGCCGGTGCCGGTCAGGATCACGTCTGCCCCCGGGGCGTGGCGGCAGAAACGGTAGGCCGCCTCGACGACCGAGCCCGCCGCGTCGAGCAGGAAGTCGAAGGGCCGCTCGAGGTCGAGACCGCTCCCGTCCACCTCGCCGCGCTCGACCAGTCCCCCGACCACCTCGGCCAGCGCGTCGGGCTGAGACAGCGCCCGCCGTACCGCGAACATGATCTGGGTTCCCACGCCTGCGGCCTTGGCGCGCGGGAGGATCGAGCGGGCGGCCGACGGGTTGAGCAGGTTGAAGCCGACCATCACCACGTCGAAGACGTCGTCGTCGAGCGCGCGCCCGAGCATGACGTGCGCGGGGTCGCTGTTGAACCGCTCGGTGATGCCGGGGAAGCGGATCTTGCCCTGGTCGCGGAGCGCCAGCAGGGCGGGCACCAGTTCGTCCCGGCAGTAGGCGTAGTCCTCCGCCACTACGCCGTGCAGGCTGTACACGTCGAGCGTCTCGAGTCTGAGCCGCTTCAGGCTCTTCTCGGCGAAGCGCTTCACGTCCGCGCCCTTCACCAGGCCGTCCTTGCCGTAGGGGCTGAACTTGGTGGACACCACGACGGTCTCGCCGGACGCCCGGATGCCGTCCCCCACGATCTCCTCGGTCCCGTAGGCGGCCGCCGTGTCTATGAAGCTCACGCCCAGGTCGATCGCGCGCCGCACCACCGCGACCGACTCGTCGTGGCTCCGCCCGTACGATTTTCCCAGGCGGCTGTGGCCACCGCCGCCGAGCCCGGCGACACTGACCTCGAGGCCCGTCCTTCCGAGAACTGTCGTCTGCATTGCGCGCCACGATACACCGAAGCGCCGGGGCGGCGTGTGCTCAGTCGGCCGCCTCCCAGTACGCATCGACACGCGCCTGGATCTCGTCGAGCAGGGCGTCGTTCCGTTCCGGCTCGAAGAGGTGCGCGAAGCGGCCTTGAAGGCGCAGGTACTCCTCGACCGGCACCCGCTTGCGCGGCCTGCGGGTGTGCACGACGCGTCCGTCCACGTACTCCTTGAGCGGCCAGACGCCGGTCTCTACCGCGAGCCGCCCGATCTCGACGGAGTCCTTCGGCTCGTAGCTCCACCCGGTCGGACACGGCGAGAGCGCGATCAGCAGGCGGGGCCCCCGCATTGCCGCGGCCTTCTCGACCTTGCGCGCCAGGTCTACGGGCTCGGCGCCGGTCACGGTGGCGACGTAGGCGGGTCGGTTCGCCGCCCAGATCGAGAACAGGTCCTTCTTGAAGCCGGGATAACCCAGCGCGCCGCGGTGGGTCGACGTCCGGGCCGCGTGCGGAGTTCCCGCGGAGGACTGCTGGCCGGTGTTCCCGTAGCCCTCGTTGTCGTAGCAGATGTACAGGAAGTCGAGGTCCCGATCGATCGCAGCCGACGTGGATGACAGTCCCATGCCGTACGCCGCGCCGTCTCCGGTCAGCACGACGACGCGCAGGTCCTCCTCGGCGGGAATCCGGCCCTTGTCCTTCAGGATGTCCAGGGCGTCGCGCACTCCCTGCGCGCCGGCGGGTGCGCAGGCCATGGCGGTGTAGAGCCACGAGCCGCGGAAAGGAGTGAAGGGATAGATCGAGAGCAGGGTCATGCAACCGGCCGCGTTCACGAAGATCGTCTTCTCGCCCAGCACGTCGTAGATCTCGTGTATCGCCTGCAGCCCCCCGCAGCCCGCGCAAGTCGCCGTGCCCGCGCCGAGCAGGTGCGTGGAAGGCAGGTCCTTCATGCGGCGGAACGCCGTCTCGCTCGCCCGTTCGCTCATCACTCCGCTCCCGTGTCGTGTCGCTCGGCCACCGCGATGCCCTGCAACTTCCTCAGCTCGCGAAGCTCGTCCTCGGTGTACAGCAGGCGTGGCTCGGGCGTTCGACCGGACTCGGCCGCCTCGCGCGTGACCCGCGCCATCTCGTAGAACTCCTCGGCCGCGATCTCGCGCCCGCCGAGCCCGCCCACGAAGCTCGCCAGCGTGCGCGGCGCGTCGGGGCAGCCGTAGAGAGCGGAGGCGAGCTCCGCGTGCAGCACGCCGCCCTTTCCCAGCGAGAGGTTCTGGTCGATTACGGCCACCCCACGCTTTCCGGCCAGCAGTGCGCGGATGCTCTCGACGGGATAGGGACGCAGCAGCCGCGGCCGGACCAGGCCCACCGCCTGGCCGGCGTCGCGTAGCCGGTCGACGGCGTCCTTGGCCTTGGTGGCGAACGAGCCGATCATGTAGAAGACGACGTCGGCGTCTTCGCTGCGGTACGCCTCGACCGCGGGGTGGCTGCGGCCGAAGCGTGCCTCGAAGTCGCTGGCGGCTTCGTCGTAGACCGCGACGGCATTCTGCGCGGCCAGGTGGGTCTCGTAGCGGAAGTAGGAGTACGGGCCCCCGCCCAGCACGGCGACGGCCTGGCTGACCGGCTTGCTCGCGAGGAAACGGAGTTCACCGGGGTCGAAGGCGGGCAGGAAGCCGCGCGCCGCCTCGATGTCGGGCACCTCGACCGGTTCGCGCGTGAACGACAGGTGGAATCCGTCCAGGTTCACCAGCACCGGCAGGCGGACGCGCGCGTCCTCGCCCACGCGGTACGCGAGCAGCACGGAGTCGACGACCTCCTGGCAGGTCGAGCAGTGGATCTGCAGGAACCCGGAGTCGCGCGCGGCCATCACGTCGGTGTGGTCGGACCCCAGCGTGATCGGAGCCGAGACGCCGCGCGACACGTTGACCATCACGAAGGGGGCTCGCCACCCCGCGACGGTGTAGACCATCTCCATGGCGTGGAGCAGTCCCTGGCTCGACGTCGCGGTGAAGACCCTCACCCCGGTCGCGGCGGCGGCGCCCGCCGCGGCGACCATGGAGTGCTCGGACTCCAGCGTGACCATGCGAGCGTCCCACTCGCCGCGGCCGATCCAGCCGCCGATCGTCTCGATGATCTCGGTCTGGGGCGTGATCGGGAACGCCGGGACGTAGTCGGCGTCCGACAGGCGCGCGCCCCAGGCCGCCGCGCCGTTCCCGGTCAGGAGTCGCCGGCTCACGTCGACGCCTCCTCCGAGTCGGCCGCCACCGCGACCTGCTCGGGAACCGCCGCGATCGCGTGCGGCGGACACACCGCGACGCAGACGAGGCAGCCCTTGCAGTTGTCGTAGTCGATGCGCGGCGTCCGGTCGGCGTCCGCATGGATCGCGCTGTCGGGACAGAACGTCGTGCAGATCCAGGAGCAGCGGTTGCAGCGGTCGTAGTCGATGACCGGGCGCATGGTGCGCCAGAGTCCGGTCCGGACCTGGACGCTGGTCGCGGCGCCGTGGATGTCGGGCGCCGAGATCTCCACCCCCTCGAAGGGAAGCTCGACCCAGTTCGGGTCCTCGTAGGCCTCCGCGGAGCGGATCGTCCCTTCGCTGAGGCAGCCGGCGTGTGCCTCCATCTCGTCGAAGGCGGTCAGCCCCTCGCCGACGTTCCTCTCCACGGCCTCCGGGCGCAGGTCCTGCAGTTCCTCACGGATCGCGTGTTCGAGCGACTCGCGCCCGATCACGCCGGTGAACCGCGACGCCGCGCCGGCGCTGGCCGCGCCGAGGAACCGGACCTCGTCGTCCGGTGCGGGCTCGCAGGCCAGCGTGAACACGGGACCGTCGAGGCCGAGCCGCTCGCGCCAGACGGCCGCGTCATCGTTGGAGCAGATCAGCATGACTGTCCGCGCACTCGCGCCGACCAGTACGCCCGCGGCCGCCACGGACACCAGGCTGTCGTCGGCCACGACCACCAGGTCCGGCCGGGTGATCACGCCGCGCTCGTGGATCGGCTCTCGAGCCGCCCGCACGTACGCGAAGATCGGCGCTCCCCGGCGCTCCGCCCCGTAGCGCGGGGCGTCCTGCACCTCGAAGCCTTCGCGGAAGAAGGCGCTGCCGAGGATCCGGCTGGCCGTCTTCATGCCCTGGCCTCCACGTCCGTGAAATCGGATCCGGTACATCCTGGGACCTCAGAAGATCGACCAGCGTCGGTACGACATGGCCGTCTTGACGCGGCGCAGGGCCAGGTCGGTGGCCGCCCGGCGTGGCGCGACGGAACGACGCCGCGACTCCTCGAGAACCTGCTCCGTGTTGGCCCGGATCCGCTCCTCGATCGCCTGGAAAGCCGCCGACTCGGTGGCCCCCGCGTACTCCAGGGCGCCGCAGATCACGCCGCCGGCGTTCGCGATGAAGTCGGGCACGCAGACCACCCCGCGGGCGTGCAGCTTCTCCTCGGCCGCGTCGGTCAGGGCGATGTTGGCGCCGGACACGACGAGCTTCGCGCGCAGCTTCGCCTGGTTGTCTTCGCGGATCACGTCGGGGCGCGCCGCGGGGATCCAGATCTCGCAGTCCACCTCGACGATCGAGTCGCGCCCGAGCGGCTGGCCGTCCGGATGGTCGGCGACGCTCTTTCCGGCTCGCTTCAGATCGAGCAGCGCGTCGACGTCGAGCCCGCCGGGACTCTGCGTCGCCCCGCGCGAGTCGGAGACCGCGACCAGCCGGGCGCCCCGCCGGACCAGCTGCCTCGCGGCGTGCTGGCCCACCGACCCGAAGCCCTGCACCACGATGCGCGCGCCTTCGATCTCGAAGTCGCAGTAGCGCGCGCCGATCTCGGCCGCGTGGCCCAGCCCGAAGCCCGTCGCGCCCAGCTCGTCGAGCGGGATGCCTCCGATCGCGCTCGGCAGGCCGATCGCCCGGCCGATCTCGTCGCGGACCCACGCCATGCAACGCTCGTCGGTCCCCATGTCGGGGCCGAAGATGTAGTCGTCGCAGCTGCGCAGCGCGCACGCCATCGCGCGGATGCGGAGCTCCTTCTGCTCCGCGGGCATCTTCGGGTCACCGTAGAGCACCGACTTGCCGCCACCGTGTGGCAGGCCCGCCGCGGCGTTCTTCAGGGTCATCGCGCGCGCCAGTCGGAAGCACTCCGCGGTAGTCACGTCCGGCGCCATGCGTAGCCCGCCGATCGAGGGCCCGATCGCCACGTTGTCGACGACCAAGGTGCCCCGGAGCCCGACCGACGGCTCGTACACGTGCACGATCTTCGCCGGCCCAATCTCGTCCGCGAACTCCAGCGTCTCGTCCATCCGGTCTCCGGATCCCTCCGCCGTCTGCCACCAGGGGACATTATGCCTCGTCCTGGCGCTCCGGGCGCCAGCAGGGCGGTTCCTGGCCGCGACCTTTCGGTAGAGCATCGACCGTGCCAGCATGCGGGCATGCACGACGAGAGGGCTCCATGGGACTGACGGCGCGCGATGTGATGCAGGGCGAGGTTCACGTCGTGGACTCGAAGATGAAGCTGTCGGGCCTGCAGGACGCGTTTCTCGAGAAGGGCGTGAGCGGCTTCCCCGTCGTGGACAACGGCAGGCTGGTGGGTGTCGTGTCGCGCTCGGACGTGGTGCGCGGACTGGCCGTCGAGCGCTCGCGGGCCGGCATGGTGTCGGACTACTACCGGAGCTCCGACGCGGTCGGGGCCGAGGCCGACCACGCGTCCTTCGATGCGGTCGCGGCGCAGACGGGTGTCCGCGTCGCCAACATGACCGTGTCCGACGTGATGGCTCCGTCGCCCACGACCGTCCCGGCCGACCAGCCGCTGCGGGAGGTCGCGCAGATGCTCGTGGACCAGCACATCCACCGCGTGCCCGTCGTCGAAGGCGAGCGCTTGGTCGGCATCCTCACGTCGCTCGACGTGGTGCGCCTCGTCGCAGACGGAGGCCTCGCGGACCGCTGACCCCGGCTACGCGCCGCCCTTCTTCAGAGCCACGCCCGTGCGTCCCGCTTCGGCGGTCTGCGAGTCGAGTTGCAAACCGAAGCCGTCGGCGAGACGCGTCAGGTAGTTGAAGACACCCACGATGTGCGCGACTTCGAGGCAGGCGGCGTCGTCGAAGCCCAGGTCGCGCAGCGGCTTCCAGTCGCCTTCGGTCATCCGCGTGGGAGTCCCCGAGAGCTTGTCCGCCACGTCGCACAGTGCGCGCTGGCGCGGCGTGAGCTCGAGCCCGCTCCAAGTCCGGTTCTTGAGCGCGTCCACCAGGTCCGCGTTCCCGCCCTCGGCACGCAGAAACTCTGCGTGGGACTGCGTTCAGTAGAAGCAGTCCTGGGCGGCCGCCGCAGCCGTCGCGACCAGCTCGCGCTCCGCGCGGTCGAGGGCGCCCGGCTCGAACATGATCGCGCCGAACAGCGCGCCGAAGCGGGGCCCGATCCCGGGATGGGTCAGCGCCAGGCGAACCATGTTCGGCGCGAAGCCGAAGTTGTACTCGTGGTCCGCCGGCAGCGCGGCCTCGACGATCTCGCGTGCGGGAAGCTCGACCCACGCATCCGGGGTCTTCGGGTCGCTCATGCTCTGTCCCTCCGTGCAGCGTGCGGTTTCAGGCGATGCGGAAGTGGCTCGCCTGCGTGTCTTCGACGCCCAGGTCCGCGTAGTTGTCGTCGATGCGCGCCTGGATGAACTCGCGCCAGGTGAATGGGCGGTAGCGGGGCGAGCCCTCGCACAGCGCCTCGACCGGCTCGATCACGGCGTCCACGTCCGGGTTGTAGAAGTAGGGGATGCTGTAGCGGCTGCGTTCCGTCATCGGCACCACCCGGTGTACGGCCGCGCGGTAGCGATCGTTCGTCCGCACCTGGAGGGAGTCCGCCAGGTTGACGACGATCGTCCCGGGCCGCGGGGGAACGTCGATCCAGCCCGACTCGCGAGAGTGCGCCTGCAGGCCGCCGACGTCGTCCTGCAGCAGCAGCGTCAGCACGCCCGGATCGGTGTGGTGGCCGAGCGCGACGCCCCCGAGCTTGGCGAGCTCGCTACGCTCGTCTTCGCCGACCGGGTCGCCCACCGGGTAGTGGTTCAGCCGGACGCTGCTCGTACGCGCCGCACCGCCGTGCTTCTCTGCGACGTCTGGCGCCGCGCCGAGCGCAGAGTGCACGAGCTGCAGGACGTCCGCCGCGAGCGAGCTGAAGGCGGCAAAGAACTCGCACTGGGTCTCGCGAAACCCGGCCAGGTCCTCGGGCCAGCGGTTGCGCTGGCGCCCGACGGCTCCCTCGGGCTCCATGTAGTCGAAGACCTCCTTGCAGTCGCGCAGGCGCTTGGTGAGCTCCCGGTCGTAGTAGCCGAGCGGGCGATCCTTGCTGCGGCGAACCGACTCCTTCACCTGCGAGGGCGCGGCGAAGAAGCGGCGGGTCTCGTCCCAGGTGCGCTCGATCAGGTCGCCCTGCTCGTGGCCCTCGAGCAGGAAGAAGCCGTGGTCGCGGCAGGCCGCATCCAGCGCGTCCAGCGACGTCGCGTCGGGCCGGCTGATGTCGATCGTCGGGACCGCGTCCACCTGCGCGCTCAGCGCCGGATCGTGATGCCGGTGTTCGGCCGGCTGCCCGGCTGGTTCTTGTCGCCGGCCTGGTGCCCGTCGACGCGCCGGCCGCGGACCTCTCCCGGCTTGCCGACGGAGTCCGGCGGTGTCTGCCGCGCGAAGCCGGGCTCCCTTGCCGGACGGTTCGGGTCGGCCGCGCGTGCGGGAGCCGCGGTTGCCGTGGCTGGAGGGCCCTCGGCTGCGGGCGGCCCGTCCGTCGCTGGGGTGGCTGGGGTCGCCGGAGCTTCCGCGGGCGCATCCGCGCTCGGCGGGTCGGCCATGGCGTGGGGCGGAGCGAGGAGCCCGAGGGCCAGCGTACAGGCGAAGAGGACGGGGATCAGGATCGACGGCATGCCCCCATGATACCTGAGCACTCGGGGTCCGCGACCCGGGCGCGTCGCCGGCTTCGGGCTAGTCGACCGGCACCTCGGCGAAGCGCCGCACGAAGGGGACGAGTCCGTCGAGCGACGCGCGGGCGATCTTCTCGCCGAGGTCGGCCGTGGCATCGGGAGCGCCTTCCAGGGCGCCGTTGGCGGTGTACTCGTTCCAGTAGGCAAAGCCCTCGATCCCGAGCATCGGCGCGTCGCCGTAGATCGGGGGCTCGATCTCGCCTTCGGCCAGGGCGTCCTCGCGCACCAGGTCGGGACGCAGGTGCATCATCATCGACGTCTCGACCACGCAGGCGTGTCCGATGCGCTTGCCCTCCTGAACCGCGCCGGCCGCGGCGCGCGCGCCCACGATGGGCCAGAGCGTGTACGCCATGCGCACGCCCAGGTCGCGGCGCATGCGCGCCGAAGCCAGTCCGAGCGCGTTCTGGTTGCCGCCGTGGCCGTTCACGACGAACAGTCGCCGGATGCCGTGCTGCCGCAGGCTGTCGGCCACCTCCATGAGCACGGTCTGGAACGTCTCGGGCTGCAGCGTGATCGTGCCCGCGAACGGCATATGGTGGATCGAGACGCCGAAGCGGAGCGACGGCGCGAGCATCCCCAGGGGGTGCACCTCTTCGACGAGGCGCCGGGCGATGACGTCGGCGCCCGCGATGTCGGTCGACAGCGCCAGGTGCGGGCCGTGCTGCTCGCACGATCCAACCGGGAGGACCGCGACCCGGACCTCGCCGAGCGCGTCGCGCACCTCGGGCCAGGTCATCTCTTCCATGATGTACGCGGTCATCGGGCATCCTCCGTCAGCGAATTCCGCCCGGCAGCATACACCCGGGTTCTACTTCTTCTCTTCCGCCTTCTTCTCGTCGGACTGGATCGACGCCAGGTAGTCGACGAGCAACTGAAGCTGATCGCGCGCGACGACCTCGGCGGGACCGCCACCCTGCGACTGGGTCCCGAACTTCCGACCCCAGATCGGCATGCCGCTGGGGCCGTGCGCGCGGATCGCGCGGCGGCCGTCGATGATCTCGCGGATCTCTACCGCGGGATAGGTCCCGCCGCGACGCGCGGCGATGTGCGTCAGGTCCGGCGCCGGCGTGCGCAGTTCCGGCTCCATCGGGCCCCCGCCGGTGGCGTCGGCTCCGTGACACACCGCGCAGTGGGTCATGTAGGCCTGGCGTCCGCGCTCGAGCCGGGGGTCCGCAGCGAATGCGGGACCCACGAGCAGTCCACAGAGGCCGAAGACGATCGCGGCCGAAGTGATGCGGGCTCTGAGAGTCATGGGGGTGTCCTCCTTGTTGATTGCACGCCTATGCGGGTGCAACCCGCGTGCCTCGCCTGCGTGGCGCGGGGACGCCGGAGTGCGACACCAGTGCGCACCGTCCTGTCGATGCGCGCAGTTCTGTCTCAGGGCGGGAGGTGCCGCCAGGCTAGGCGCCGTCGATCAGGCCGCGAAGCTCCGCGAGGTGTTCGCGTTCTTCGCTCGGGATCTCCTCGAAGTCCGACCCCTCGTAGCTCAGGTAGGTCTCCTGCTCGAGCAGCGCGTACGCCTCGGCCGCAAAGTCGGCGCCGGGAGCCAGCCGGATCGAGGTCTCGAGCAGGAACGGCGCTGCCGTCACCCAGTGGTTCCGGCCGATTCGCGCCTCGGTCAGCCCGAGCAGGTAGTAGGCCTCGGCCGTCTGCTCGTCGCCCATCCGGCCCGCGTTGATCGCCCCTTGCAGGATGGCGGAGGCCACGACGAAGTGCGCGAGCGAGTCCCGGTCCTCGGGGAAGTCCACCATCTGCCGCCCCTCGGCGAGCAGCGCGCGCGCCGTCGGCAGCCCGGGATCGGCCTGCGCGCGCTCGCGCAGTCCCGGGAGGAAGGCGATCCAGGCCTCGACGTCCTCCCGCAGACGCGCCCAGAGGTCGCCGCGCTCGGCGAAGCGCCGCAGCGTCGGAAGAGGGCGGTCGTAGTCGCCCTTCACGCGGATGCAGACCACGAGGTAGTCGGTGAGCGGTCCGAGCATCAGCGCGGGGTGCTCCGGTGACGCGATCAGCTCCTCGAGCGTGACGAGAGCCTCGTCGAAGCGGCGCGTGGCGATCTGGAGCGACGCGCGCTGCGCGAGATCGAGCTCGTCGAACACGGACTGCTGGACGAAGCCCTTCGTCAGCCGGGAATCTTCTCGACTCGGCAGCCGGCTGTGACAGACCACGCAGTTCTCGGTGATGCGCCGGAGCAGGTAGGCGGCCCGGTCGTAGCGCTCCTCTGCGTACACGCGCTCGACCTCGCCGGCGTCGCGCGCGATCGAGCGCGCCAGGAACTGCATCTGCGCGTCGTCCTCTTCGGTGTGCGCCCGTAGCACCTCGGCATTGCCCGCCAGGTGCGAGAGCGCAGCGGAAATCGCGGCGCGTTCCGAGGGATCGCGAAAGCGCGCGGCGTCCATGCTGGCGGGCAACGTGCGCTGCATGCCGTCCAGGATCTCGCGCATGATCGCCTGCGTCTCGTTCGGGCCCGGCCTCGCCGACCCGCCGGAGTCGTCTCCGCAGCCGGTCCCGAGCGTGCAGAGTGCCCCCAGAACGGCGAGTGCGCGAATGGACCGCCCGAGCTTCATGACCCCTCTCCTCCGCTCCCCGAGCGCCCGTGCGGAGGATCGGGCATCCGACGGCCCGCTGCCAAGACCGTCCCCGGCCTGCTAATCAGCGCGGCGGGCGCCTAGCTCGCCTGGGTGTTGCGCGCGGCCTGACGCCGCATCCCCCAGCGCATGACGACGCGCATCAGGCCTGGGAAGAGGCGCTTCAGCCAGTACGCCGCCCACGCCTCGGGCGACACCGGGGCCACGACGCGGTTGCGCTGGATGGCCTTCAGGATCCCCTGCGCCACTCGCTCCGGCGTGTAGTTGCGGCGCGCGAACGCCCGCGCTCCCTGCTCACGCATCGCCTCGCTGCCGACCTCCCCGTACATCCGCGACGAGCGCACGATCGGGGTATTGATGATGCCGGGGCAGATCGCCGACACGCCGATTCCGTGCTCGTCGAGCTCTCCGGCCAGGCTCTCCGACAGCCCGATCACCGCGAACTTGGTGGCGGAGTAGGCGCTCATGCCGGGAGCCGCGAAGTACCCGGCCATCGACGCGATGTTGACCACGTGGCCTGGGCGCCCGGCCTCGATCATGCGCGGGATGAACGCCGCGCAGCCGTGCACCACACCCTTCACGTTGATGTCGAGGATTGTGTTCCACTCGTCGATCGGCACGTCTACGAAGTTCCCGCCGACGCCGATGCCCGCGTTGTTCACCACGACGTCGGCGCGGCCGAACTCGGCATACGTGCGCTCGGCGAACTCCTGCATCGCTGCGGCGTCGGCCACGTCGACCTTCAGCGCGAGGACCCGCCGGCCGAGCCCCGATATCCGGTCGGCGGTCTCCTTGAGCCCCGACTCGTCCACGTCGCAGATCGCCAGATCGGCGCCGCGCCCGGCCAACGCGAGCGCCGTCGCGCGACCGATGCCACTGCCCGCGCCCGTCACGACCGCGGCCCTTCCGGAGAGATTGATCACGTCCATGCCCGGAGTCTACTTCAGCAACTCGCGCAAGTGGCCCGCTCTAGCCGGCCGCCTCGTACAGGCGGTGCGGGACGGGGACGCCGGATCGTGCGACTTTCAGGTGGCGAGCCTGGGCAGCGGGCCCTGACCTCGACTGCGGAGGGAGAGGCGTGCGCTCTCGTCGACATCGGATCGGACATGGCTAGCACGACGGAGCCGTGGTGGAGCCTGGACGCCGAGGCGGTCTATGCAGACCTCGGCTCGCGCCGCTCGGGTCTCGACGCGGACGAGGCGGCCGCCCGCCTGGTCAGCATCGGTCCCAACCGCGTGCGTGCGCCCGAGCGGACGCGCGCGCTGCCGATCCTCCTCCACCAGTTCAAGAGCCCCCTCATCTACATCCTGTTGGTGGCGATGGCGACCTCGCTGGCGCTCGCGCACTGGGAGGACGCGATCGTAATCGGCATCGTGCTGGTCCTGAACGCGGTGATCGGCTTCGTTCAGGAGTACCGCGCCGAGAACGCCATCGCGGCGCTCATGCGGATGATCTCGACGCGAGCGACCGTACTGCGCGACGGGGAGAGGACTGAGATCGAGAGCGCGGACCTGGTGCCGGGCGACCTCGTCCTGCTCGAATCCGGCGACAGGGTTCCCGCCGACCTGCGCCTGGTGGAGGCGGCGAGGCTCGAGTGCGACGAGGCGATGCTCACCGGGGAGTCGCTGCCGGTCGGGAAGGTGGCGGACCGGCTTGCGGCGGAGGGGACGCTTCCGGTCGCGGAGCGCCGCAACATGGCCTTCACGGGCTCGGGCGTGACCAGCGGCCGCGCGCTCGGGATCGTGGTCGCCACGGGCGCGCGCACGCAGGTGGGCCAGATCGCCGAGGAGATCCACGAGACCGAACGCGTCGAGACGCCGCTCCAGCGGCGCATGGCCCAGTTCGGAAGGTGGATCGGCGCTGCCGTCGTCGGACTCAGCGCCGTGGCGTTCGGGACGGGCCTGGTGCGCGGCGAGCCCGCCGCCCAGATGTTCCTGACCGCCGTGGCGATCGCCGTCGCGGCGATTCCAGAGGGACTCCCGGTGGTCATGACCATCGCGCTGGCCGTCAGCGTCCGGCGCATGGCCCGCCGGAATGCGATCGTCCGCCGCCTGCCGGCTGTCGAGGCGCTCGGCTCCTGCACGGTCATCGCAACGGACAAGACGGGGACGCTCACCGAGAACCAGATGACCGTCCGGGCGCTCGACGTCGGCGGCCAGCGCTTCGACGTCACCGGCAGCGGTCTCGAGCCCCATGGAAGAATCGAGAGAGGCGGGGAGCCGGTCGCGGTCGCGGAGGGATCGCCGCTCTACCTGACGCTCCTCGCCGGCGCGCTCGCAAACGAGTCGGATCTGCGCCGCCACACGGGCACAGGGACGGGCGCCGACGGTGGCTACGTGGGACGAGGGGATCCGACCGAGGTCGCCCTCCTCGTGGTCGCGGCCAAGGCGGGCCTGAACCGCGAGGCGCTGCTCCAACGCTACCGGCAGATCGACCAGGTGCCCTTCGAGCCGGCGCAGAGGTTCGCCGCCAGCGTGCACCGCGAGCGGGTGCACGAGCCTCCGGTGGTGTTCGTCAAGGGCGCGCCCGAGCGGGTGGTGGCGATGTGCGACCGCATGTTGCTCGACTCGGGCGACGCCGGCATCGACGCGGACGAGGTTCTGCGGCGCGCAGAGGTTCTCGCGGCGCAGGGGCTGCGGGTCCTGGCCATGGCCGTGGGCCGGGGTGAGGCGGAGGCGCGGAGCGTGCGCGGGGAGTCGCCGCAGGGCCTCCAGTTCCTTGGACTCGTCGGCATGCTGGATCCCCCACGCGACGATGCGGCCGCCTCGGTCCGCGCGTGTCTCGGCGCCGGGATCGAGGTCAAGATGGTGACCGGAGACCATGCGGCGACCGCGCTCGCGGTCGCGGCGATGGTCGGCATTGCAGCGCGCGACGCCCCCGTCCTCCAGGGCGCGGAACTGGCGGCGCTCTCGGACGACGCACTGCGCGAGGCCCTGCGCGACGTGAAGGTCTTCGCTCGGGTCGGTCCCTCGGACAAGCTCCGCATCGTGCGCTTGCTGCGCGAGCAAGGTCACGTGGTCGCCGTCACCGGGGACGGAGTGAACGATGCGCCGGCGCTCAAGTCAGCGCACGTGGGCGCTGCGATGGGAATGATGGGCACCGACGTGGCGAAGGAGGCCAGCGAGATCGTGCTGACCGACGACAGGTTCTCCACGATCAGCGCAGCGGTCGAAGAGGGACGCATCGCCTTCTCGAACATCCGCAAGGCCACGGTGTTCCTGGTCTCGTCGGGCTTTGGAGAGCTGCTCGCGATCCTCGGGAGCCTGTTCCTGGGGCTGCGCTTGCCCTTTCTGCCCGCCCAGATCCTGTGGCTCAATGTCGTGACCAACGGTGTGGAGGACGTCGCACTGGCCATGGAGCCGGGTGAGCCAGAGGAGTTCCGCCGCCCGCCGCGCGATCCGAAAGAGGGCATCCTCTCGCGCCTGCTCATAGAGCGCACGCTCGTCGTCGGCATCGTGATGGCCGCCGGAACCCTCGCGATCTTCCTGCTCGAAGGCGGCACGGACGAGGCGCGCCTCGGATACGCGCAGGTCGCCGCCCTGACGACGATGGTCGTATTCCAGGTTCTCCACGTCGGCAACTGCCGTTCGGAGCGACGTTCCGTGTTCGCGCTGAACCCGTTCTCGAACCGCTTCCTCTTGTTCGGCGTGGGCGTTTCGCTCCTGCTCCACATCGGCGCCATGTACTTTCCACCCACTCAGCACCTCCTCCGCCTGGAGCCCCTCGAGATGGAGACCTGGATGCGCATCGTTGCGACCGCGTCGACCGTCGTCGTCGCGGTAGAGCTGCACAAGTGGCTGCGCGGATCGATCGGGGGCGCTGCGCTGCCCCAGGAAGAGCCGGTCCGCTAAGCTCCGCCGCGATGCCGTCCCGCGCCGTCGTTCGCAACGCCGCCTTCTGCCTGGCGCACGTTCCAGACCTGGTGCGCTACGGCTCCAAGCCGCGCCGCGAACTGGCGGCGCACGCCGAAGAAGCCGAACGCGTCTCGCGCGGTCTGCGCAGCGAGGCGGCGGCCATCCGCTACCCGCCGAGCCAGGTGTTCATCGGCAACCTGTCTCCCGCCGACCTTGCGGACCTGCCTCGCCCCTGGTTCCAGGGCGGCGCCGACGCGCTGGCGGCGGACGGCAACGCTCGAGGGCCGTTCGGCGAGATCGCCGGCGAGGCGGTCTTCTACGGCCTGCTCCAGCAGGCCGACTCCCGGGAGCCGCCGCTCTTCGAGGTCTCGCAGGCGGGGGCGCGGGCCCTGCGAGAAGAGCTGGCCACGCATCCCCTGTACGGGGCCGGTGGGACTCGCCCGCTCCAGGTGCAGGCCGACCGCGAATCGGCGTGGGACCCCGATGCCCTCGCGCTCCGCTGGGGCGACGTCGACGTCGGCCGCTTCCATGGCGACCGCAGCAGTGAGGGCCGGGACGACCCGAACCTGGCGGCGCCGTTCCTGCTCGAGAACCTGTGCGCCAAGGCGTCCGGCGGCCTGGCGTTGGACTGGCTGCTGCACGACTCGCAGCTCGAGCCCGAGGCCGTGGACTACGTGATCAGCTGTGGAGAAGAGGCGGTCGGGGACCGCTACCAGCGCGGTGGCGGCGGCATGGCCAAGGCGATCGGCGAGTTCTCCGGCTGCGCGAGGGCCTCGGGGATGGACGTCAAGAACTTCTGCGCGGGCCCGGCGTCGGCGCTGGTCAGTGCATGTGCGCTGGTCCAGGCCGGGCTCTACGAGCGGGTCGTCGTCGTAGCGGGCGGCTCCGTCGCGAAGCTCGGCATGAAGTTCCAGGGCTGCTTGGAGCGGGACATGCCGATCCTGGAGGACTGCCTGGCCTCGCTGGCGATCCTCGTCACCGCAGACGACGGCGAGAGCCCCTTCGTGCACCTGGAGCCGGGCGCGGTGGGGAGCGCGCCCATCGGAGCGAGCGCATCGGACGAGGCGCTCTACCGCGACCTCCTGGTGGCGCCGCTGGAGCGGCTGGGGCTCACGATTCCCGACATCGACCGCTTCGCGCCCGAGCTGCACAACCCCGAGATCATGGAGCTGTCGGGCTCCGGCGACGTGGCACGCAAGAACTTCCGCAGCATCGCAGCCATGGCCGTTCGCGCCGGGCAGATCGAACGCGAAGAGATGCAGGCCTTCGTGGAGCGCATCAGCATGCCGGGCTTCGCGCCGACGCAGGGGCACGTGCCCTCGGGTGTGGTGTACCTGGGCCACGCGCTTCGAGCCCTGCGAGCCGGCGAGGTCCAGCGGATCATGATCGTGTCCAAGGCGAGCCTCTTTCTCGGCCGTATCACGGAACTTTACGACGGGGTGTCGTTCGTGCTCGAGGCAAACCCGGGAGCCGCTTCCGGATCAAAAGGAGACAGCGCGTGCTGAAGGGAATGAAGGCGATCGTGTTCGGCGAGCGGGACGACATTGCGGGGCTCGCGATTCGCGCCTGCCTCGAGGCCGCCGGGGCGGAGATCGTCTACGAGACGACTTCCTGCTTCGTCTGAACTTCGGCGGGTGCCGCCGGTCTGGCGGAGCAGGAGCAGGTCAAGCAGCTTGCGGAGCAGTACGGGGCCGAGAACCTGGTCGTGGTGTTCGGAATCAACGAGCCCGCGAGCCTCGAGATCCTGGCTTCCACGTTCAAGAAGGGTGACCCGAGCTACGCCGGGGCCCTGGGCGGGGTGGCACTCGGCCTCCGCAGCTATCACATCCTGGAACTCCGCGACGAGATCCCCGCCGACGTCTGGGAACAGCAGATGGCCATGGAGGAACTCGAGATCGAGGACGAGGTCCGCGCACAGGTCCTCGACACGATGGAGCGCGTTCGCGCGGACGGCACCTAGTCGAACACGGTCTGCTCGTCGATGGGTGTGGTGAGCGCGCGCAGGGCGTTCTCGAGGAGCCGGCGCCGCAGGGCGCGCTCCTCCACCGGGTCCAGGTCGGGGTCGCCGAGCGGGTGCGGGATCGCGACTGCCGGTACGATCCGGTTCGCGCCAACGGTCTTCGAGATCGGCACGATCGAGCAGACGTGCGCCGTCGGGATCCCCGCGCGCTCCAGCTCCTTCGCCATCGTTGCCCCGCAACGAGTGCAGGTCCCTCAGGTAGACGTCAGGATCACCGCCTGCACGCCATCCGCGACCAACTGCGTGGCGATCTCGCGACCGAAGTTCTGCGCGCGCTCCACCGAGGTCGCGTTCCCGACCGTCGCGAAGTAGCGGGGATAGACCCGGCCGATGCGCCCCGCGGCCTCGAGCTCGCGGGCCGCGTCGAGCGGCATCACGCGGTTCGGGTCAGCCGTGGCGAACGTGGGGTCGTAGCCGCCGTGAACGGTCTGGTGCGTCTCGCCCGAGAGCGCGTCCAGGCCGGCGATGGCGTACGCGCCGAACGTGTGCGCGTTCGCCGACTCGATGTGATCCGGGTTCCCCCGCGGAACGATTCCACCCGAGGTGACGAGCGCGATCGTGGCGCGCTCGGGATGTTCGAGCGCGGG
>JAFDDB010000154.1 GCA_019311115.1 Deltaproteobacteria bacterium | reverse complement strand
CCGAAGCTGCGGCTGCTCTTGGGAACCATCACGGCGTTCACGATCGCACACAGCATCAGTCTGGCGGCAGCGACGCTGGGTGTCCTCGAGATGCCGGGACCTCCCACCGAAGCGGTGATTGCGCTGAGCATCCTCTTCCTGGCCGGCGAGATCGTGCACGGCCACGAGGGACGACCGACGATGACGGCCCAATATCCCTGGCTAGTCGCGTTGGCCTTCGGGCTCGTGCACGGCCTTGGCTTTGCCGGCGCGCTGGCGGAAGTGGGGCTGCCCGAGCGCGACATCCCGCTCGCTCTGCTGATGTTCAACGTCGGTGTCGAGACCGGCCAGATTCTCTTCGTCTGTGTGGTGCTCGCTTTGATCGCGCTGACGAAGAGCGCCCCGATTCGCTGGCCAGCCGGCAGTCGGCGACTGGTGCCCTACACGATCGGCAGTATCGCCGCGTTCTGGGCCATTCAGCGAGTCGGTTCCTTTCTGTGAGTGCCGCGCTCGGTCACGCGCAGGACGAGTCCTGGCGCCACCGCGTCGCTCAGCTCTAATCGGCCGCCTTCCGGTGGCCGGAGCCTCTCCAGCATCTGCTCGCTGAATCTCTTGCGCCGGTCCGCCACGCTCCGTTCCCCTCGAGCCAGGGTCCTCCGGGGAGCGAGATGCGCCCCGGGGGAGCCCACGGGGAGCTGTATCGGACGGTCCTCAGCGGAACTGGGCGGAACGAAGCGTGTCTGTATGGCACAGCGTCGACAAGCGACTGCAGCGACGCTGGGTTACTCAGCGGCACAGTACGGGACAGGAGACGACGCTCTTCGGGAGCAAGAAGTCGCCGGTTCGAATCCGGCCGCCCCGACCATGCGGACGTGGCTCAGGCCACGTTGGCAACCGCCTTGGCGACCTCGCCCCAGCGATCGATCGACGAGGGATCGCGCGCGTAGTCCATACCGGCCGTGTACATGATCAGTTGGCTCGCGTGGCCGCGGTAGCGGTCGACCAGTCGGTCGGCCAGGTCGTCCCACTTGGCGTCGACGGTGTAGTGCTCGAGCATCTCGTCGCTGATCACTTCGACCATGCCGGCCATGTCGCCGGCCTTCTGTCGCTCGCGAAGCCGCGCGGTGGTGCCCTCGAAGCCCAGCAGGTCGAACTGCAGCGCGTAGTTCGGAGTCGAGCCGTAGAAGGCCACCTGCTGGCGGCAGAACGCCCGGGCCCCCGCCTTCTCCTCCTCGCTGTCTCCCACGATCGTGAGCACGGGGACCAACAGGTCCACTTCGGAGGGATCGCGGTTGCCGCGACGGGCTCCCTCGGCGACGGTGGGCGCGACGACGTCGGTCAGGTACTTCATGCTGTGCAGCGGGTGCACATGGATGCCGTCGCACAGCTCACCCGCCATCTTGAGCATGTAGGGCCCGACGGCTGCGACGTCGATGGCCGGCGCGGCGTACTCGATCGCCCCCGGCGACCACATGGGGTTGAGCAGCGTCAGCTCGTAGTACGGGCCATGGTGATCCAGGGGCTGCTTGCCCTGGAAGGCCAGGAAGATCGCGCGCAGCGCCGCCACGTAGTCCCGCATGCGCGGTCCCGGCGGGTCGAACTCCACTCCGTACCTGCGCGTGATGTGGGCGCGGACCTGTGTGCCGATGCCCAGCCGGAAGCGCCCGCGGCTCGCGTCCTGCAGCTCCCACGCGATGCCGGCCGTGATCATGGGGCTGCGGGGGAAGGCGACGGCGATGCCCGTGGAGAACTCGAGCTGCTCGGTCGCGAGCGCCGCCGCCGCGACCGACAGGTACGCCGTGCGGCCGCCCTCGGTGAAGGTGATGCCTCCGAAGCCGGCCCGCTCGGCGTCCTGCGCCAGCTTCTGGATGGCGTGCAGTTCCCGGGGGCCACTCATCAGGTTCACGAGCATGACTTCTCCTTGCTCCAGATCTGCGGGAAGCGTCTAGCGCTTGGGCATCGGCGGCGGGGTGTAGCCCTTCCACTTGCCGCTCAAGATGGCCTTGGAAGGCGACTTCGGATCCGTGCGAGGCGCCTTGACGTAGGCCGGGGTGACGTCGGGTGGAAGCACGTAGTCATCCACCGACGCCATGCGCACCTTGATCGTCTTCCTGGTCACGTTGATGACCATCAGGTCGCGCGCGATGGCCAGCGGGCCGTCGTAGACCGCGCGGACGGCAGTCATGATCGCCGCGTTGTTCTCCGGCGATTGCACCGTGTGGTAACCGACGGCCAATCGCGGTTTGAGCGTGGACATGACCTTCCCGAAGGCCTGGGGCTCGGTGTGGATTCTCGTCGACACGTACGTCGCCTGGGCCAGGTCCCAGCCGAAATACGCGGCCAGGGCCTTGGGCGGAAGGAAGCACTCGTGCGACGCTACGTCCGCGCCGGCGGCGAACTTCATGTACCACTTGTTGGGAAAGGTATCGCCGCCGAACACGTACTTGAGCCCGTTCCACTCGAGGCCGTAGCTCACCGAGCCGTCCAGGCTGTGAATGGCCGGCCAGGACCGGATCGTCACGCCGTTCTCCTGGTAGACGACCTTGTTCTCCTGCAGGTAGTCGAACTCGTGTACCTCGATGTGTCCGCCCTGGTCGGGCAGTGCACCGGTGCGGGTGGCGACGTCCCAGGCGTAGCCCTTCTGCATGGCCTCGACGAAGGCCTTGGTCCCCAGCTCCGGCTTGGAGCCGCTGGGTCCGTAGATGTGGAGCGTCGTATAGCGGCCCGAGAGCCAGCTACCGATGTGCAGCGGCATGAAGTCACCCACGTGGTCCACGTGCAGGTGGCTTGCGAACACCTTGTCGAGCTTCGAGAAGTCGGGCCGCAGCGAGAACAGGTTCGCCATCGAGCCCGCCCCGATGTCGAAGATGAACTTCTCACCGTTGCCCAGCTCCACGAGGTACGAGATCGAAGCCGCCGCCCGGGTCAGGTTCGGCATGCCCGTACCGAGTGCGGTGATCCTCATTTCATCGGCGCCAAGCAGCTCGGTATTCGGGAAGTAGCTGGCGGGGTATTGACCGTCGACGATCGCCGCCGGCGTGCGTCCGCGCGGAGTGTTGTCCTGCGCCCCCGCCTGCTCCTGACCTTCCGCTGCCCTTGCCGTTCGCAGGAGCGCGATGCTGGACCCGGTGGCCGGATCGCGACTTCCCACGAGGTGGACGGTGAACGTCAGTACGACGAGCCCGCACAGTATCGTGATGGTCCTGCGGAGATACCTGACTCTCATTGTTCCTCTCCTGACGAGCCCGGGTGGCAGTATAGTCGGAATCTGTGAGCGCGCGCCGGGGCACTTGATTCGAATCGCTACGCGGACGCAGGGTCGAGTGGCGGGGCACGGCCGCGGACCCTTACTGTGGCGTCGATGAAGCTCTACGCGCGCAGGACCTCGTCCAACTGTCAGAAGGTGCTGTGGCTGCTGGGCGAGTTGGGGCTCGACTACGAGTTCGTCGCGACGGGTGGAGACGCCGGTGGACTTCGCGACGCCGGGTACCTGGCCCTGAACCCCAACGGTGTAGTCCCGACGCTGCTCGACGGGGACTTCGCCGTGTGGGAGTCCCACGCGATCCTGCGCTACCTGGCGGCAACCCACGGCCCCGAGCGGTACTGGCCCGAGGATCCCCGGAAGCGCAGCGCGATCGACCGCTGGATGGACTGGTCCCAGTCCCAGTTCGACGCGTCGTTCATGGCGCTCTTCTGGGGCTACTGGCGGACGCCCGAGGGCGAGCGGGACGCCGACGCGAATCGGAGCCAGGTCGGACGCTGCCGTTACTACATGACGATCCTCGACGACGCGCTCGAGGGCCACGCATGCGTCGTGGGCGATCAGTTCTCGCTCGCCGACATCCCCGTCGGGGCTCTCATGTACCGCTACGCGAACCTGGACGCGACCGCGGCCCTGCCCCCCAACGTGGCCCGCTGGTACGCGTCCCTCACCGAACGAGAAGCGTTCCGGGCCCACGTCATGCTCCCCTTCGACGACCTGAAGGGGCGACTGGCGCCCTGAGCGCGGACGGCGGGGTGCTGTCCGCGGCTCCTCCGTGCCCGGTATGATGCAGCGGCGACGCCGTGTCTCGCGGCGCCCGTGCACCGACGAGGAAGAGCCGTGACACACCCGACGCGCTTCGGCGTGACCCTTCCCCAGATCAAGCGGAGCTGGGACGAGTGCAAGGCCGCAGCCCAGGCCTTCGACCAGCAGGGCTACGACTCGGTCTGGGTCTGCGACCACGTGTATGGCGTGCCCCTGCCGACCCTTCCCATCCTGGAGGCGTGGACCCTGCTGGCCGCGGTCGCCGCGGTGACGGACCACGTGGAGCTCGGGACGCTGGTGAGTCCGCCCTTCTTCCGCAACCCGGGCGTGTTCGCCAAGCAGATCACGACCGTGGACCATGTCTCGGGCGGGCGGGCGATCGCCGGGCTCGGCGCGGGCTGGTTCACGCCGGAGTTCGAGGGCTACGGCAACCCGTTCCCGGAGCTTCGCGAGCGCATGCGCGCGCTCGAGGAGACCTGCCAGATCTTGAAGGGACTGTGGACCGAGGAGCGCTTCGACTTCGACGGGCGTCACTTCCAGATGAACCAGGCGATCGCCGAGCCGAAGCCCGTTCGCCGTCCTCCGATCCTCGTGGGAGGGGGCGGCGAGAAGGTGTTGATGGGGATCGTCGCTAAGCACGCGGACATCTGGAACAACATGGCGGTCAGCCAGCATGAGCTCGCCGCCAAGGTGGCGGCGCTACGGCGCCGCTGCGACGAGCTGAAGCGCGACTTCGAGACGCTCCGCGTGTCGCAGCAGTGCGTGGTGGTGATCGCCGAGACCGAGGACGAGGCGAAGAAGTCGCTCGAAAAGGCGCAGAAGGTCTACGGCGGGCACCTGGGCGCGCACCTGGCCGAGCACGGAATCTGGGGCCACCCGGACCGCGTCGTCGACTGCATCGAGCGGCACCGCAAGGACGGCTGCAGCGACTTCCTGATGGAGTTCTTCGGCCGAGACACGCGCGAGCCGGCCGCCCTGTTCGCCGAGACCGTCAAGCCGCACTTCGCTTCCTGACGGTGCAGCTGTTGTAGCTGCGGCTAGTCGAGGCTCTCTCTTCCTACGGTGGACCTGGCCTCGACGGCCGCCCGCAGTCGCAGCGCCGCGAGCCGGCCGCGTTCGCCGGCGCCGCGGAAGTAGTAGCGGTCGAGCAGGGCGTAGATGCGTTCGGCCTCCGGCGCCGACGCGTGCTCGATCTGCTCGAGCGCCGAAGCGAGGGCCGTCTCGATCGGTACGAACGACACGCCGGGAACCCCGCGCAGCCGATCCATGACGGCGTCGGAGTAGATGTGCACGCGCGCCTGGGCGACGTCTCCGAAGTAGACCTGGTCAAAGGGCGGCCGGCCCCGGCCCCGGCCCCGGCCCCGGCCGGTGGGACGCGGGATCGGGGGGAAGCGCTTGCTGACGACCAGGTGGATCTGGTGCTCGTTCATCCAGGCCGTCGTCGGCCGCTTCTCGTGTCCGACCCGTCGTCGTTCGTCGAGCGGCAGGCGGGCCAGCGAGTACTGCGTGAGCCCGGTCATTTCCGCGAGGTAGGGGAGTCGACTGTAGTAGCCGAAGCTGCACATGCCTCCCTCGAACATCACGCGTGCGGGCGTGCCGCGGAGCGCGTCGCCCACGACTCGCCCCTGCTCGCGGCGGGCGTCGAGGACCCACGGCTTGTAGTAGCGCCGCTCGTCGGCCACTCCACGAATGCGCGCCTTCTCGTCGGTGTAGAGCGGAAACGTGACCAGCGCGCCGGCAATGCACGCGGCCGCCACCGCGCTCCGCAGCCGGGTGCTCTCGAGCAGTGCGACCTGGTCTTCGAGTGCGACGAGCAGGAGTGGAACGATTGGAACCAGCCGGCGCGCGAACATGAAGTCCCCGCCTACGTGCATCAGGTAGGCGGTGAACAGGGCGGCCGTCCCGACGAGGAACAGGCCGTCGACGTCGGTCTCCGTACAGAAGGGCGTCGGGAGAACCTCGCCGCAGTAGCCGAGCTTGAATGCGACCAGCACTCCGGCCGTGATGCCGACGGGGAGTGCCACGCAGAGCGCACGCGACAGCCGAACGCCACGCGGCGTGGCGGACGCGGGAACCAGGAACGAGACGGCCCCCGCGGCGGCCAGCAGCAGTCCGTCGGGGCGGGTCAGCACCAGCAGCGAGAACAGCGCGCCGGCCACGAGTGGCGGGCGCAGGGACGCCGAGGAGGTGCGGGTCAGGAGCAGTCCCTGCACGGCCAGCAGCGTGAAGAGCATGGTCTCGAGGCCGCCCGTAGACCATTCGTGGAAGTCGCTCGAGACCAGCACCAGCGCGGCCGCCAGCGGCAGGAAGGGCAGCCCGAGCGAGCGGTGGCGGGACCACGAGCGATGGGCCAGGCACAGCGCGAGGGTTGCGTACGTCAGGATTCCCAGGCCCTGGGCCGCCAGCACGATCGGGACTCCGAGCTGCACCGCGGTCGCCAGCATCAGCGTCCAGAGCAGGTTCGAGTAGCCCTCGACGCGCTCGCCCGCGTTGTAGACCAGGCCGTCTCCGCTCACCAGGTTCTCGGCGTACCGGAACGAGATGAACGCGTCGTCGCTCGTCCAGGCCAGCCAGATCGCCCGCGCCACGCCGAGCGCGAGCAGCAGGCCCAGCGCGCCAAGCGCGATCCGGTCCCCCCTGTCCTGCGGAAGAGCGCTCTGCATCGGCAACGAGAGTAGCCCGAGAGCAGCCGGGCGGGCCCTTCCGGCACGGACGTAGGCTGCGCCCTTGCCTATGATGCCCGCGAATGGAGAGACGGTCTTGACGTTCGCGACCGTGATGCTGGCGAAGGTCGCGCTCATGCTCTGCGCGAGCTTCGGCCTGTTCCTCGCGTTCCTGCTCGCGCGTGACCGCGTCGCCGGCCGCCGCATCGATGTGGGCCTGGCGCTCCTCGCGCTCCTCGCGCTCTTCACCTACAGCCACTTCGGGCGCTTCCACCAGCCGCGCGGCTATGTGCACGGCTGGGAGATGTTCAACTACTACTTCCCGACGAAGTACGCGGACGAGCTCGGATACGACGGGCTGTACGGTGCGGCTCTCGCGGCGGACGCAGAGCGCGCGACGCCCTACTTTTCCGGGGTCGAGACCGTGCGCGACCTGCGCACGAATCGGCTGGTGCCGGCCGAGACGTTGCGGCGCGACCCCTCCTTCCGCGCACGATTCAGCGCCGACCGCTGGCAGGCGTTCAAGCGCGACCTGGCCTACCTGCAGCCGAACTACGACGCGCGGGGTTGGCTCGGGCCGCTCCAGGACCGCGGCTACAACGCGCCGCCTCCCCGCACCGCGCTGACGGCACCCATCGTGCGCGCGCTGGGACCGCTCGACTCCGGGTCGATCCACACGCTGGCGCTGCTCGACGTACTCCTGCTCGCCTCGTTGCTGCTCGGCATCCAGCGGACGTTCGGGCTGCGAGCCGCGTGCGTGGCCGCCATCCTTTTCGGCACCTCGTCGCTGGGCTCGTTCGCCTGGATCGGCGGCTCGTTCCTGCGGCTCGACTGGCTCGCGCTGCTGGGACTCGGCATCTGCGCTCTCGCGTCACGTCGTCACGGCGTGGCGGGCGTGCTCTTCGGTGCGGCGATCATGCTGCGCGTGTTCCCGGTGCTGTTCGCGTTCGGGGTGCTTGCTCGCGGCGCGATCCTGGCCTGGCAGACGCGCAGCCTTCCCAGGGAGCACGCCGCCTTCGCGGGCAGCCTGGCTGCGACCTGTGCGGTGCTCGGCCTCGCGAGCCTCGCGCTCGCCGGTGGCACCGACGCGTGGGTCGCGTGGTTCGGCAAGATCACCCAGCACACCGAGACGGTCTTCGCGAATCACATGGGGTTGGCCGCGTTCCTCTGGCAGCCGTGGACGCTCGGTCCGGCCGCGCTCGCGCTCGCCGCTCTCGTGATCGCGAGTCTCTCTCGCGCCGACGACACGCAGGCCGCGCTGCTCGGCGGCGTCCTCGTCTACGCCTTCGGGCTGATCGCGGGCTACTACTACATCTATCTCATGCTCTACGCGCTCTGGCGATTCCCGCCGCGCTGGGACGTCCGCTCGTGGCTGCTGGTCACGGCGCTCTTCCTGCCCTCCGCCGTCGAAATCGCCATTCGAGCGGCCGAGATGAGGATCACGCCGCGCTACGTCGCCGCCTCGATCGTCCTGCTGCTGGCCTGGGCCCTGCTCTTCGAGCAGGTCTGGCGCGCACCCGAGTCCGTTCCGGAAGGCTGAGTCGCTACAGCCACCTGCGGACTCTCATCTTGTAGTTCCGGTACTCGTCTCCGAAGGTGCGTTCCAGGTACGCCTCCTCGCGGAGGATCACGCCATTGTGCATGACCACGACGACTGGAATGGCGGCGAGCAGGATCCAGCCGTTGTCGAGCAGCAGGCCGATTCCCAACAGGATCGCCGTGAGCGAGACGTAGGCCGGGTTCCGGGAGTACCGGTACACGCCGCTGGTGATGATCGACGGCGTCGGCGTGTTGGGATTGCGGTCCTGGCCGATGCGCGCGAACGCACGCGAGAAGCCGAGCGCTACCGCGGTGCCGCCGCCGACGAGCAGTCCGCCCACGACCCAGCGGAACTCGGGCTCGATGGACAGGTGGATGGCGACCACGAACTGTGCGGCGACTCCGACGATCAGGGCCACCGCGTACAGCAGCGGGGGCATGACTACGACGTTCGGATGGTCGGTGACTTCTTTGGAACCCGGGTCGGTCGGCATCTCTCCCTCCTGTGGTTTCACGATCCCGCGCTGCGGGCCCGTCCGGCCTCGAGCCCGATGTGGCGGCCAGCCTCGGCCGGCGGGGGCAGCGTGGCGTGCAGGTCCCGGAGGTCCGCGAGCCGCTCCAGGATCGAGCCGGCCATGCGCGCGGCCCTACGCGTTTCCTGGCTCACGTGCAGTGACATCAGCTCGTTGGTCGAGGCCAGCTCGCCGTCCGAGCCACGGTACATGCGGTGCAGGTAGTGAATGCGCTTGGCGTCGAAGTCGATCAGCTGGGTGGTGAAGCGCAGCTTCTCGCCCTCGCCGACCTCGCGCTGGTACGTGACGTGGGACTCGAGCGTGAAGGTCGTCACACCGTGCTCCCGCTTGAAGTCCTCGTCGAGTCCCACGTGGTCGAGCCACGCGTCGGTCGCGTGGTCGAACACGACCACGTAGTAGCCCATGTTCAGGTGCTGGTTCTCGTCGATCCACTCGGGACGGACGACCTCTCGGTACTCGTCGAAGGGTGCCTGCGACACGGCCGTTGCGGCTAGCGGAAGCGGGGCTCGCGCTTCTCGAGGAACGCCTGCACCGCCTCCTTGTGCTCGGGCGACTTGTAGGCGATGCCGAGCTTCTCGATCTCGCGCCGCTGGACCAGCGCCAGGTCCGTCTCGTCGGCGTTCTGCGTGATCAGCTCCTTGATCATGCGCAGCTGCAGGTCGGGATGAGCCGAGAAGCTCCGCGCGCGGTCGAGCGCGGCGTCCACGAGCCGGTCGCCGGGTACGACCTCGTCGACGAGCCCGAGCTTCTCCGCCTCTTCGGCGCCGACCATGCGCCCCGACAGCATCAGCTCGCTGGCGCGCCCAAAGCCGACGCGCTGCGGCAGGAAGTGCGAGCTGGCCAGCTCCGGGACGAGTCCCATCTTGATGAAGCGGCAGGAGAGCCGCGCCGAGTCGGACGCCATCAGGTAGTCGAACGACAGGATCATCGTGAGTCCCACGCCGACCGCGGGGCCGTTGATCGCCGCGATGAGGGGCTTCGACGAGCGCACCAGCGTCACCCAGTCGACCGTGCGGCGGGGCTCGGGCTCTGTCGGGCGCGCGCCTTCGAGCTGCGACTGGAACGTGGCCTGGATGTCGGCCCCCGCGCAGAAGCCGCGGCCCTCGCCGGTGACCACGACCGCGCCCACCGCCGGGTCGTCGTTCGCCGCCTCGATCGCCTCGCACAGCTCCGCCGACATCCGCGCCGTCCAGGCGTTGAGCCGCTCGGGCCGGTTGAGCGTGAGGAGAACGACCTCGCCGCGCGTCTCGCTCTTGATCTGCTCGAAATCCATGCAATTCCTCCCGCGCCGCGGTGCCGGCGGTCTACAGGTTGTCGCGGTAGTCGGTCTCGACCGCGTTGTCCACGGCCTCGGCCACGCTCTCGTCCGCGCCCGTGCGCTTGGCCAGCATGCGGCCGAACGACACCTTGACGCGATCGGGCCAGGTCTCGGGCTTCCAGGCCGCGGAACGGATGAACGCCTTGGCGCAGTGGAAGAAGCACTCCTCCACGTGCACGCGGATGGCGAGGGTCGCCGGCTTGCCGCGCGCGGCGAGCCGTTCGAGCAGAGCCGGATCGGCGGTCAGCTCGGCGGTGCCGTTGACGCGCAGTGTCTCGGGTGTGCCGGGAATCAGGAAGAGCACGCCGACCTTCGGGTTGGCGATCACGTTCAGGTGACCGTAGACCAGCTTGTTTCCGGGCCGGTCGGGGATGAGGATCGTCTGCTCGTCCTCGATCGACACGAAGCCCGCGGCGTCCCCCTTGGGCGACGCGTCGACGTTTCCCGCGGCGTCGCTGGTGGACAGTACGAGCAGGGGTGAGCGCGCGATGAAGTCGATCGCGAACTCGTCGAGCTTCGGCTGGTTCTTCAGCTCGAGCCCGGGGAAGGTGCTTCCGATGACTTCGCGCAGGGCCTCCTCCGTCCGGATCGCGTGGGGGTCGGTGTCGCTCATGAATGCTCCTCCGGGCGCCGCGTGCGGCGTGATCGCGTCCAGTATCGCACGGCGCCGCGCCGCGACGGCGTCACCAGGCAGGAAAGGGTTGCGAAAACCCGGAAACTGTCGTTGCTTCTCACCGCGCGCGCGACGCGCGCGCGGAACTCGAAACCAGGGGGGAGAGATGAAGCTACGAGCCACAGTTGCGGGAATTGTGTCGGTGCTGTTCCTGACCGGCTGCATGACGGTCTACAGCCCGGCCATCGGTATCCTGTACACCGACGTCCAGGGCCCGATCGACGCGGGCACCACCGTGGGCAAGAAGGAAGGCGTCGCGTGCGCCGAGTCGATCCTGGGCTTGATCGCCCGGGGCGACGCGAGCATCAAGGCCGCGGCCAAGGACGGCGGGATCACGAAGATCGCGTCCGTCGACCACCGCACCGAGAACATCATCGGCGTGATCGGCCGCTTCTGCACGATCGTCCGCGGGTCCTGAGCGCCGCGCGGTCTGCACCGGCGTGGTGCCCCTCGGGAACGCGGGGGGCACCGCGTGCCGTCGACTGGCACGATCGCCCCCGGGCCGCTCAGGCCTGGTGGCAGACCGCCTCGACGTTGTTTCCGTCGGGGTCCAGCACGAACGCGCCGAAGTAGTGCTCGTGGTAGATCGGGCGCGGTCCGGGTGCGCCGTTGTCGGTGCCGCCACCTTCGAGGGCCGCGGCGTGGAACGCCGCGACCGCATCGCGGCCGGTCGTGCTGAACGCCACGTGCCGCGGCGTCGCCGGCTCGCTCACCTCGATCACCCAGAACACGGGCCGCTCCTTGCCGAAGCCGCAGATTCGCCGGCCCGGCAGGTCCGGATCGTCGGCGAGGGTCATCTCGGAGACCACGGAGTACCCGAGAGCGCCGAGGGCGGACTCGTAGAACCGGCGCGTTGCGGGAAAGTCCGTCGCGTAGCTGCTCAGGTGATCGATCATCTCGTGGCTCCGGGGGCTACTTGCGGATGACGAAGCCCTGCTTCGCGTCCTTGTCGAAGCCGTTCCGCACGTAGAACGCGTGCGCGGCGCCCCGCTCCGCCGCGGAGAGCAGCATGACCTTGTAGCAGCCGGCGTCCCAGCAGCGGGACAGCAGGTGCTGCAGCACCGTCGATCCGAGGCCGGTGCGCCGCAGGTCCGGATTCGTGACGACGTTCTCGATCACTGCGTACGGCCGCGCGCCGCGCGTCAGGTTGGGAATGACCGCGGCGTTGCAGGCGGCGACGATGCGGCCGACACCGAAGGCGCCCATGTAGATCTGCGCGGCGTCCGCGCAGATCGTCTGCCACAGCGCGTCCAGCTCTTCGCGCGGTGGCAGCGGATCGTCCTCGCGGTGCAGGTGCTCGTACACCTCGAGGAGCGCCTCCAGGTCGTCAGGGCCGAGTTCGCGGATCTCCATCGTCCGCCATTCTAGCAGCGCGACTGCGGAGCGACTGTGCGCCGAGCACGAACGGGAGCATCGCCAGGATCTGCCAGACCGGCAGGAAGACGAAGACGATGCCACTCTGCGCGTCCGGCTCCGCGACGAAGGCCTGGTACAGGAGGAACGTGCTGGCCGAGGTCAGCAGCACGGCGCCGACGAGCAGCAGGGTCGCCCCCGGCCCGTCCCGCCGGATGCGAACCGACCAGGCGACCCCCGCGAAGGGCAGGAATCCGAGCCACCATCCCGGCTCGCCGGGCGAGCCCGCGTAGACCATGAACCCGAGCGTGATGCACGCGCCCGCTGCCAGTACCCCGAAGGCCGTCCGTCCGATCACCGGCCCTCCCCTCCTCCGGCCGGGCAAGTCTAGCGGGCCGATCCTGTAGAATCCCCGCATGTCCACCCCTGCCCCTCGCATCGTCATCATCGGATCGGGATTCTCGGGGCTCTGCCTCGGGATTCAGCTACGACAACGTGGGATCAAGAGCTTCACGATCCTGGAGAAGTCCGATCGCCTGGGCGGAACCTGGCGCGACAACGTCTACCCGGGCGCGGCCTGCGACCTTCCGTCGATGGCGTACTGCTTCTCGTTCGAGCAGAAGACCGACTGGTCGCGCAAGTGGTCACCGCAGCCCGAGATCCTGGCGTACATGGACCACTGCGTCGAGAAGTACGGACTCGCTCCGCACCTGCGCTTCGGAGCCGGCGTCGAGGGCGCGCGCTTCGACGCGGACGCCGGCGTCTGGCACGTGCGCCTCGAGGACGGAGAGGAGATCGAGGCGGAGGTCCTCGTGAGCGGCGTGGGTCAGCTCCACCGGCCGTACGTTCCGCCGCTGCCCGGACTCGACCGTTTCGCCGGCGAGTGCTTCCACTCGGCGCGCTGGAACCACGAGTTCGACCTGACGGGAAAGCGCGTCGCGGTGGTCGGGAACGCGGCCAGCGCGATCCAGTTCATCCCCGAGATCGCGAAGCAGGTCGAGAAGCTCTTCGTGTTCCAGCGCAGCGCCAACTGGATGCTCCCGCGCGGCGACCGCGCGTTCACCGACGGGGAAAAGAGGCGCTTCTCCCGTTGGCCGCTCTGGGCGCGGCTCTACCGCTGGTTCATCTGGGCGCGCCAGGAGCTGATGTTCCCCATGTTCATCGGCAGCGAGCGGGCCGGGCGCAAGGCCTCGCAGCTGGCACTCGACTCGATGCGGCAGGTGATCCACGATCCCAAGCTGCAGGACGCGCTGGTCCCCGACTACCCGATCGGTGGAAAGCGGATCCTGATCTCCGACGACTACTACCCGGCTCTCGAGCGCGACAACGTGCAGGTCGTCACCGAGTCCATCGACACGTTCACCGAGACGGGCATCCGGACGCGCGATGGCGCGGCCCACGACGTGGACGCCGTGATCCTGGGCACAGGATTCGAGACCAACGACTTCCTGGCGCCGATGGAGATCGAAGGGCGCGACAGCGTGACGCTCGGCGAGGTGTGGAGCGAAGGCGCGCGCGCGTACTTCGGGCTCACCGTCGCGGGCTTTCCGAACTTCTTCATGATGTACGGGCCCAACACGAACCTGGGGCACAATTCGATCATCTTCATGATCGAGTGCCAGACGAGCTACATCGTCCAGTGCGTCGAGGCGATTCGCGCTCGCCGTCTCAAGTACCTGGACCTGAGGTCCGAAGCCATGACCCGCTTCAACAACAAGCTGCGCGGCGAGCTCGACCGAACCGCGTGGGCGAAGACCGGTAAGAGCTGGTACAAGAACGAAGCGGGTGTGATCACGAACAACTGGTCGGGAACGACCGCGCGCTACTGGTGGCAGACGCGCAGGCCCGTCTTCGCGGACTACGACCAGGTCTCTCGCTGACG
>JAFDDB010000049.1 GCA_019311115.1 Deltaproteobacteria bacterium | reverse complement strand
CCATGCGTGTCGTGCCAACAGACCCTCAAGCAGACGCTCCAGCCTCACAAAGCCGTGATCGGTACGATCAATTCGTTGGGTGCGGGCATCGATCTAGGTTGAGTGCCCGCGTCGTCACTTGCGGTGACGGACTGGCCCGCGCGGACGGCCTGCTAGTAGGAGGTTCGTAGCTTCATCCTGAACAGGGCTCGGAACGCGTTCTCCGACATCCGCTCGTTCTTGAACTGACCGATGCCGGTGGTCCAATGCTCTTCCTTGTCTCCCTTGTTGATCCCGTAGAGCCCGTGGTACGAGTGGATCAGCTCGTGCGCCAGGACCAGCGCCGGATTGGTCGACTCGCCCGAGCGGGTCATCATCTGCGCGCTGTCGAAGGCCATCTCGCAGACCGTGCCCTTGCCGTCCGAGCCACTCATCGTATCCGCGTTCGCGTTGCAGCTCCCGGTTCCGACGTACGTGAAGCGGTGGCCGGGGTTGTTGAACGCCGCCTGTGGGGTGGCCTGCATCCCGTCCTTCCTGCCCGAATAGTCATTGGGCAGGAATGCGGGCTTGAACCCCGACTGCATGAAGCTGCGATTGTCCTGCGGGAAGACGATCACGTTGATGCCCGTGCCGAAGGCGACACCGTCGGTTCCGACCCGGCTGTGCGGGTTGGCGTCGGCGATCAGCTTCAGCAGTTCCTTGCCGAGGGTGACCGAGGAGATCTTCTTGAGCGCCTCTTCGACGCCGATTCTGAACCACGGTGTCTGCTGTTCGTCGTATCGGACCGCGAATCCGCGGAAGTTGCCCAGTAGGATCGGCTGGGTCATGAGTGGATCCTCTCTTGTTCTCGCAGGGCCCGCAGGGTACCAGCTGTGCCGGTCTGCAAGGCAGGAACCTGCGCCGCCCCCCCTAGCGGGTCTTGCCCGCTCATGGGTCGTTCGGGCGTTCTGCTCGAAGCTCCGCTTGCCTCAGCTCGACGCGGTTTTCTCCCGCCAGCCGGGCGACGAAGAATGCCAGCTGATTGCGCCCGGGTTTCAGCGAGGACTCGGGGATCAGCAGCGCCAGGCTCGGCCCGCGCACCCCGGGAGCGGTGCGGGCCGTGGTGCGCACCACTCCGTTCACAGCGACGACCAGGTCCCGCGAGTACGAGGCACCGTCTGCTGGGAGCAGCTCGCCGGTCAGGTAGGCGGGCACGAAGAGACTCCCGGGCGCGACTTCGCGCAGGTAGCTCTGCTGGTCGAGCTGCACCCGCCCGGCGACTCCCGGCACCAGCCAGACCGTGCCCTCTCGTGTCGGAACGCCGTTGCGCAATTCCTCGACCGTGCGGCCCACCAGCTCGCCGTAGGGTCCGGTGCGGAAAATGGTGTCCATCGGTCCCGTGCTCGTAAGCCGGAGCTTCCGGCGCAGGCTGTCGTCGAGCAGATGCTGCCACGCGCCGTGCGAGACCACGCCCGGCTGGTAGGAGTGGAGGATCTGCTTCGGGCGCACCCTGCCGTCGTCGGGCCCGAGCAGGGAGCGGCCGTCGACCGGGATGGGGAGCTCCGCGCCGAGCGCGTCGGCGATGGTCGGGAGGATGTCGATCGTCTCGGCGTTCCGGTCGTCGATCACTCCTCGCTCCTGGCCGGGCAGCTTGACGAAGAGCGGGACGAAGATCGTGCCGCCGTCGGTGGCCAGCCGCGTGGCTCGTCCCTCGGTGTAGCTGGCGCCGTGGTCCGCTACGACCACGATCAGCGCGCGTTCGTAGAGCGCGAGGTCGCGCAACCGCTCGAGCAGGTACCCGAGCAGAGTGTCCGCGTAGCCGATCTGGAGCGTGAGCCGCTGGTTCGCCAGGCGGACCCGCCCTAGCGAACCGTCGCGCCGGAGGTCCGCGCGCATGCTGCGCCCCAACCGGCCCCTCGGAACATAGGTGCGTCCGGATGGCAGGAAGACGTACGGGTCGTGCGGAAGTGCCAGGTGCAGGTACGCCAGCATCGGCTCGCGATCCGCGTGCAGGCCGTCGTGGAAGCGCATGAACTTGGCCCCGCGGTCCCCGTACGTCCCCCGGTTCCGCTCCCGGTTTCCCCGCCGCCTGACCTTGCGCAGGTCTGCCCTTCTCGCCGCCGGACCGGGCTCGCCGGCAGCGAAGCCGTGCCAGCCCGTACGGATCGGAGGTGTGCCGGTGCGCAGCGACTCGGGGACGACGAGGTGCTGGAAGAGGATCCAGGTGTCGTCCACCAGGCCGCGGAGCCGAACGCCCGGGTCCGCCACGATCCAGGGTTCGCACAACGCGACGGGACAGAGCTTCGTCTGGGACTCCATTACGAAGAGTTCGTGCGACGGGGCGAGGAACGTGAACAGGTTCGCCGGGTAGTCCACCGCCAGCGCCAGCTTGCCGGGTTCGGGGCGCAGTCCCGTGGTGATCGCTGCGACCGAGCGCACCGTATCGGGAGCGACGGTGGTGGCGTTTCGGTACCAGGTCGACTGCTTGGCGAGTGCGCCGAAGTTCGGGAAGCGCTCCGCGTCGATCTCGCGTCGTTCGTCCATCAGCGACGTGGTGGGGAGGAGATCGAAGAGGACGAAGATCACCGGCGTGTCCGGCACGCCGCTCGCCGCCGCCAGCACGGTCGGCGCACCCGGAAAGGCCAGCTTGGCGATCGGCGTCGCGAGCACGAAGTACGCGGGGTACGCCACCACGCACACCGCGAGCGCGGTGACGAACGAGCGGATCACGGGCAGCCGCGCGTAGGCGGCTGCGCTCACGAGTCCGATGGCCGCAGCGGCGCCGATCGCCAAGGTCGCGCTCGTCCCGAGGCGATTGAGCGGCGGCATGGCGGTGCACGCGGCCAGCACGGCCACGATCCCCAGCATGGACGCGCGCTCCGTCCGGCCGCCGATCCACGCTGAGAGGCCGAGCACGAGGACCGCCGCAGCCGGCACGACGAAGCTCACGCCCAGGACGAAGAGCGCGACGTCGATCGCCTCGGAGCCCCGCGAGACGAAGAACTGCGGGTGGTCGGCGAGCACGTCGTAGAGCGGCTGCGCGATCGCGAAGCTGGACAGCGCGAGCACGTGCAGGACTTCGAGGCCCAGTCGCCGGACCTGCACCTGCGCCGGGTTGCGACGCTGCGGAGCTTTCTGCACTAGCCCTCGATCGACCTCGCATAGCCGTCCCAACCGCTCACGCCCATCTGTGCGAAGAGACGGCGCGCTTCGGCAAGGTCTCTCGCCACGCCGTCCGCGTCTCCGCGCAGGCGGGCGAGTCCAGCCCGCTCGAGCAGGACCAGGGGGAGCCAGGCATTCATCTCGGTCTGGTCGATCAGCTCGAGCGTTTCGGCGATCTGGGCTTCGAGATCGCGCTGGTGTTCCGCGCTTCCGGCCATGCGCAGCACGCGTGCTCGCAGCGCGCCGCTCATCAACCAAGGCAGGGCGACGTCGCTGGCTCGGGCTTCGTCCACGCCTCTCTTCGCCAGGGCCGGGCTCCGCTCGACGTCTTCCATCCCCGCCCAGCAGAGCGCCTGGAATGCGTCGAAGTGCGCGGCCCACTCTCGCCCGGCGCCGGAGGCGAGGACCCGCGCGCGCGCACGCTCGAGAAACTCGTCGCCCTCCTCCCAGCGCAGTCCCAGGCAGCTCGCGACGCCGCATGCCCAGAGCGCGTACACCACGAGCCGATCCGACCCGAACCGCTCGGCCTCTTGCAGGGCCTCGCGGCTGTAGCGCCGGGCGCGCTCCGCATCCCCGAGCGTCCAGCAGAGCCAGATCCGATCCGAGGCGGCGGACGACCAGTCCCATTGCAGCCCGGGTCTGGCTCGGAGTGCGGGCAGTCTCTCCGCGAACTCCAGCGCGTCCCCGGGTCGCCCCATCACGCTGAGCACCGCGGTTCGGACCGAGAGGCTCTCGACGTAGGGCCGCCACCCGAGCACCTCCAGATCGGCCGCCTCGTCACCCCCGCCGATCTCGATGGCCTGGTCGAAGAAATCGATGCTTTCTCTGCACCGCCCTCGCCAGGCCAACGCACGTGCGAGCGTGTAGCGCGCGAAGAGTCGCGTGGACCGGTCGCCTTCTGCGTCCGCAAGCGCCACCGCGCGTTCGCCGTGCTCTATGACCACCCCCCAGTCGTTCTGTCCCTGCAGGAGCCAGCAATACGCGGCTTCGACCAGCGCCTCGGTTCGACGATCGCCCGCATGCCGGGCAAGCTCGATTCCTTCTCGGAAGACGGCTTCGGATTCGGCGGGGTCGGCGCCAAGCCGGTCGAGCGTGTTGATGAGCTCCGGGTACACCGCGAGCAGGAGCCGGGATCGATCTGGAGAGTCGGCAAGTGGCACCAGCAGCTCTCGCGCCAGCGCCCAGTGACGCCTGGACGCAGTCAGATCGTTGATCCGCACCCAGCCCGCCGCGCGCACGTGCCACTCGGCCGCGCGCAGCGGGTCACCCGCTTCCGTCCAGTGATGCGCGAGCAGGCCCGCGTGCTCGTCGAGTCGATCCGTCTGGGCGATCGCAATCGCCTCCGCGACGGCCGCGTGGCGGGCGCGCCTAGGCGCGCCCAGCTGCGCGCCGAGCGCGACCTCGTGCGTGAGCGGATGCTTGAACGCGTACTCCGCCACGGGATAGATCGCTCGCTCGTACACGAGCTCGGCCCCGAGTAGCGCCATCAGCGCTGCGTCGAGATCGTCCCCGCGGGCTTCCATGACCGACTCGAGCAACGGCCGGACGAACTCCTTCCCGATCACGGCGGCCGAGTACAAGAGCTGCTTCTCGGCGTCGCCCAGCCGGTCGATGCGCGCGGCGAGCAGCGCCTGCACCGTTGCGGGGACTTCGAAGTCGCCCTGCCCTGTCGACAGCTCGTAGGCGCCGCGCGTGCCGACCAGGCGACCTGTTTCGATCAAGGTGAGAACGATCTCCTCGGCGAAGAACGGGTTGCCGCCGGAGCGCTCAGCGATCAGCGCGGGCAGCGCGCCTACAGAGGGACCCGAGCCGACCCAGTCCCGCACGAGCTCCGCCAGCGCATCCGCGGCGAGCGGTGCCATGGGCAGCTGGAGCACCCAGGACTTGCGCGTCCAGTCGGCCTGGTATTCCGGCCGGAAGTTCACGAGCAGTAGCGTGCGCGTCGCGCTCACCGCCTCGACGATCTGCGCCACGAAGAGGTCGCTGCCGGGGTCGATCCAGTGCAGGTCGTCGATCAGCAGGACGAGCGGTTCCGCCCGCGTGCGGAGCTGGATCAGCCTGCGCAGGAAAGTGAAGAGACGGCGCTGGCGCGCGTTGGGCTCGAGCTGGAGAGGGGGAGCCTTGGGGTCCGCGACGCCCAGGAAGTCGAGCACCAGCGCGCGGTCCTCCGCAAAGCCGTCGTCGAGCAGCGCCAATTCACCCGCCACCTTCTGACGCGCCTCGCGTGGGCCGTCCTGATCGGCGATCCCGAACAGGTTGCGCAGCAGTTCGAGCAGCGGCAGGTAGGGAATCGTCTTGCCGTGCGCCGGGCAGTGGGCCTCGTACACTACGAGTCCACGTGCGCGGCAGCGTTCGACGAACTCCGCGCAGAGCCGGCTCTTGCCTACACCCGCTTCTCCCACCACCGCGGCCACGCGTCCGGTCCCCTCGAGAGACCGCTCGAGCGCCGACTCGAGCGCCGCGGTCTCGTCGACGCGACCGACAAAGCTCGACAGCCCGCGCGCACGCGCGCTGTCGAGTCGGGTGCGGTGCCGGCCGACGTCCTCGAGCACGTAGACCTTGATGGGTTCGGTCGCTCCCTTGATCTGAACTGGCCCGAGCGGACGCACCGCGAAGAAGCCGTCGATCGGCTTCTGCGTGTTCTGGGAGATGACGATCCCGTCGGCGGGCGCGATCTGCTCCATGCGCTGCGCGACGCCGACCGTATGACCCTGTGCGGTGTAGTCCATGCGCAGGTCGTCGCCGATCTTGCCGACCACCACGTCGCCCGAGTTCAGCCCGAGCCGGAAGGAGAAGTTGATGCCTGGCGAAACCCGAAGCTCGTCGGAGTACTTGCGGAGCGCCTGTCGCAGATGAAGCGCTGCGTAGCAGGCACGCTGCGCGTGATCTTCGTGAGCGATCGGGGCGCCGAACAACGCCATGATGCCGTCGCCCGTGTACTGGTTGACCGTGCCGTCGAAGCGGTGGACGCCCTCGGCCAGGATGTGGAAGAAGCGATCCAGGATGCCGTGCCAGGCCTCGGGGTCGATCTGCTCGGCCAGCTCCATCGATCCCTTGACGTCGGCGAAGAGGACCGTGACCTGCTTGCGTTCCCCTTCGAGTGCGGCCCTCGACTGCAGGATCCTGTCGGCGAGGTGCTTGGGGGTGTAGGCGCGGGGATCGCGGTCGGGCGCGGTCGGTTCCTCGCGAAGCGGTCGACCGCACCCGAGACAGAACGCCATCTCGGCAGGGTTGGCTCGACCGCAGCCGGCACACTCCCGGTCTGAGGCCAGAGACGTCCCACAGTGTCCGCAGAATGCGGAGTCTTCGGGCAGTGGCTGGCTGCAGGTTGGGCAGGTCATCGGGGCCGCGGTCATTCTACCCGGCGGGGGCCGTCGCGGGTCCGGATCCGCTAGCGCGGCCCTCCGCGCACCAGTTCCCGGATGACGTGATCCGCGAGTCCGCAGCGCTATGATTCCGAGGCTCCAGACGGGCGTCGGAGGAGGTCATGTCCCGAGCCAGCGTGTGCGTTGTCATCGTCCTAGGCATGGGCAGCCTCTGCGGCTGGGCGAACGCGGACGAGATCTTCGTAGATCGGGGAGCGTGTCCGGGCGAGGGCTGCGTCTACGGTGAGCAATGGGTCGTGCGAGAGCCGATCGAGTTGCACTCGTCTCCGAGCGAATCATCCGAAGTGGTCGACATGCTCGGGCCCCGGGATCACGTCGAGACGCTCACGGGAGAGGTTCATACGCGGCCGGGCAGGTTCGTCGTCAAGCAGGCCCGTGGGGCTTTCCAGCCCGGAGACGTGCTCCTGCTCTACACGTACCTGGGCGAGGGCTGGTACCGGATGCGGCACGAGGGAGCGCTTGGCCGGGCGGATCTGGGCTTCAGTCCCTGGGACAAGAGGTGTCAGTCCAGGGAAGACCGTCGGTGCTGGGGCACGCTGGAGCGAAAGCTCCAGTTCTGGTGGTGGGTGAAAGTTCGGGCACCCTCGGGGTTGGAGGGCTGGGTACTGGACTCCAGGTCGTTCGAGAAGCCGGGCGCCCACTAGAGACGGAGCGGTTCCGCTAGCCGCCCGACTCGCTCAAGGAGTCGATCTCGTACATGCCGCCGTCCGCCTTGCGGAGGGTGAACCGGACCGTGTCCCCGGCGTCGATGCCCTCGAGCTTCACCGAATCCGAAAGCTTGAAGTCCATCGTCAGCCCGGGCCAGCCCAGCGCCGGGATCGGATCGTGAGTGAGGTTGATCTTGCGTTCGGCGGCCATCACGGCGTTGACCTTTCCGGTCCCGGAGATCACCTCGTCCGCCGCCGAGGCTTCGGGAGCGCTGAACGTGGAGAGCGCAGCGGCAAGCGTCAGGGTGGCGAGGAGTGTGGCGCATGCGGTCGGGACGTTCATCGGACCTCCAGTCGTTGGCGGCAAGTCGCGCGCGCCTGCGACGTGGAGCGCGCGGGTAGAGCTTCGCAAGTCTGCATCTCATGCTCGCCGTCCGCCACGCGTGCCGCGAATCGGCGTGACCCTGGCGGGCGTCAGCTCTCCGGGAACCCGATGCGTCGGAGCAGGTCGTGGAAGCGCGGGTCGGAGCGGAGAGGATCGAGACGCGGCTCGGTCTTCGCGTTGACCAGCAGCGGGGCGCGCTCCTCGTAGGCGCGCTCGAGCCAGGCCATCGCCTCCTCCGTCTCACCGATGACGGCGAGATGGAGCGCCAGCACGTACGAAATCCCGAACACGCCCTCCGTCGCGCCTTCGATCATGAGGCGGGTCAGTGCCCGCACCCCTCCGTCCCACCCGGCCTCCTCGCTGCCTTGGCGGAACGCCTCGCGCGGTAGATCGAAGCCCGCTCCGCCACGGGCGAAGCACGCGAGATACTCGCGGACTCCGTCCTCGGGCCGGCCGAGCATCCAGTAGAGAAACGGAATGTTGGCGTCTGCGAACTCGGGGTCGAGCTCGCGAATGCGCTCGGCCTCCTCGAGGCCGCGCTCGTACTCGCGCAGGAACAGGAAGCGCACGATGCGGCTCGCGCGAGCAGGGAGGTCGAGAGGAGCGACCTGCAGGAGTCGCTCGGAAAGTAGGTTGGCCTCCGGGCTTTTCCCCAGCCCCACGAACAGCAGGTACTCCCCGAGACTGCTGAGAGCGTAGGGGTCACTCGGACTGAGCTCCACCGCGCGCTCGCAGGCGCTGCGCGCGCCGGGAAAGTCCCAGTCGTGAAAGAGCCGGACGGTGCCGAGCGCGGCGTGGGCTGCACCCAGGTGCTCGTCGAGCTCGAGCGCCCTCTGCGCGGCCTCTCGAGCGCTTGCCCAGTCGTCGCGCGAGGCCACACCGAGGCCGGCGATGCCCAGGTTGATGCAGGTCCCGGCCAGCGCGACCCAGCCTTCGGCGAAGTCGGGGTCGATGGCCACGGACCGCTCGAAGAGCTCGACGGCCGGGGGCCCCCAGCTCGCGGCGAGCGAACCCGGTCCTCTCAGCGTGACCGCGCGCAGGTAGAGGTCGAGCGCCTCGGGATCGGCCGGGCGGGTCGCGGCCAGCAACGGCTCGCGCTCGGGCTTCAGGGTGACGTGGACTTCGCTGGCGACCGTGCGTGCGATCTCGCGCTGCATGGTGAAGAAGTCGCGGAGGTCCCGTTCGTAGCTCTCCGCCCAGCGGTGGGTGTCCTCGCGCGCTTCGATCAGCTGCACACGGATCAGCACACGATCGGCCTGGCGCTGCACGGTCCCCTCGATCAGGAACTCGACACCGAGCTCGTCCGCGATCTGGCGGGCCGGCGTGGTCGTGCCCTTATACTGCATGACCGAGGTGCGCGAGATCACCCGGAGCTCGGGGCCGACGCGCGCCAGACTCTCGATCAGCGCGTCCGTTACGCCGTCGGCCACGTACTCCTGCTCGGGGCTGCCGAGGTTGTCCAGCGGGAGCACGGCGAGCGAGCGAATTGACGACGAGCTCGCTCCGGATCCCTGAGACGCGCTCGGCGCTCCGGCCGTCCCCGTGATCGCGTACACGGAGACCGGCTCCGGGACGTTCTTGAGCGTCTGCTCCCCGCACGCGGTGGCCTCGACCCCCGGCTGGTTGCGGACTGAGCGGTGCACTTCGCCCGAGACGCACAGACCGCCCCCTTCCGAGAGAGCGCAGATCCTCGACGCGATATTCACTCCGTCTCCCGAAACTTCGCCGTCTCGGATCACCACGTCGCCGACGTGGATCCCGATATGGAGCGTCAGGTCGGGCTCCGCCCTCGTTCGCTCCTCGAGCGCCAGGGCACAGTTCACCGCATCAAGGGCCGTGGGGAACACCGACAGCGACTCATCCCCCCGCGCCTCGATCAACTCGCCGTGGTACTGCTCGACGAGCGGGCGAACCAGCTCACGGTGGCGCTCCCGCGCACGCAGCCCCTTCGCCTCGCTCTCCGCCATGAGCGCCGTGTAGCCGACGATGTCGGTGAACATGATCGCGGCGAGACGGCGTTCGACGGCCTCGGATTCCATGCCCGCTATCTAGCCTTGTAGATCTCTCGGGGTCAATTTCGGATCTTCAGGTTCCTGGGAGCGCACATCGACTCCGCAGATCCGCCGCAGGCGCCGGGCCAGGAGGGCGCGAGTGTGAGGCGAGCCCCATGCGCTCAGCTCGGCGGGGCGCGATCCGCCGCGCGCGCGCCACTCGCGCTCGAGCTTCGCACCGTTGGCCAGCAGGCGTGTCGCGCAGAGAGCGGTGTAGTACGCCAGGCGATCGCGGTCCACACCTCCACCGAGACGGTAGATCCAGCGGATGGGCGCCATGAAGAGCCACGTCAACGGGCGCACCGGGAGCCAGAGCCAGTCGAACAGGGGATCGACGACCGCCATCGGAAGACGGCTGTAGTGCTGGAGGCTCATCCAGCCGAGGTCGAGTTCGCGGTGGGCCAGGCCCGCCTGGGTCCAGTCGAGCAGGTGCACACCCTGAGCGGACACCATCACGTTGCCGTACCAGTAGTCGCCGTGGCACACGGTAGGCGCGCCGGAGAGCGGCGGACGATGCTCGCGCAGCCAGTCGAGGGCGGGCTCGAGCTGCTTCGCATTCGCCGCGCGGATCAGCTGATCGAGTTCGGTCAGCGCCGCGTCGGGACCGAGCCGTTCCGCGTTCGCTCCGGCACGCGCAAGCTCAGCGGCCACTGCGCCGCCGTCGACCTTGTGCAGCCGTCTCAAGAGCAGCGCCATCCCGCCCCATGCGGCGAGACACACCACGAGGGGTGCGGCGCCGATCCCCAGGGCCGCGAGCGGAACCGAGGCGGCCAATGCGCCGAGGAACACGCCGAAGGCCGGCCGCCCCGCGACTCGTTCCATCAGCATGAAGGGTGCGCCAAGCTCGTCCCCGCCAGTTCCTGTCGCGAACACACGGGGCACCGGGAAGCCAGTAGCGGCCAGCGCGTTGTGCAGGGCGGACTCCGCCAGCAGCGGGTCGCCTGTGCGTGCCTCGCCGCCATCGCAGAGGACGCGACAGACCAGGGGGCCGGAGATCGCCGGTGGCGCGCCCGCCAGCCGCAGCTCGAAGGCTCGCGCGGTGACGCCGTCGGCGAGGAGTTGCGGCGGCTCCGCGAACTCGAGGCCCGGGCAAGCGAGAAGCCGGCGCAGCGTGCGAAGCAAGGGTTCGGTGATCGCGGTCGCTTCCGGTCGAGCGGCGGGTCGAGCGGCGTCAGACACCGCCCGAGCTTAGCAGCGGCGCGGTCCTCCAACCTCGCGCGGCGACCGCGGGGTCGGCCCACTGGGAACCCTACGCGGCGGAGCCGGTCGTCGAAGCGCGGACGCGAGTTTCTCGATCTCGGCAGCGCGCTGCGGCTCGTCGTAGCATCGCCATCACCTTCTCCTCGAGAAAGAGTTCGAGCGCCACACCTGGTTCCGGGACTCGTCTGGCTCAGGACCGGGAGGTCTCGCGCGTCAGCCGCTCCACGTGTCCCGTCGCGCCCATCTCGGTGTAGAGGCGGAGGGCTTCGCCGCGCTCGCGCTCGACCCCGGGGGCGTCGCCGCGCAGTGCACACAGCCGGGCTCTCGTCTCGTGCAGCCGCGGGAGCACCGAGTACCACCCCGTCTCCTCGATCATCCGGGCGCACTCGTCGAGGAGTCTCGCGATCTCGTCCGTGGCACCAGGCTCCTCGACCTCGACCAGTCTGGCCTGGATCAGCAGCAGCGACGTCCGCGAGCTCCCGCCCAGCTCGAAGCCCTCTTCCAGGACGGCCTTCGCCCTGGCGAGATCGCCCAGCTCCAGGTAGGCCTCGGCGAGCACCGAGTAGTTCACTCCGGCTCGTCCGACGGCGACGTTGTGGCGTTTCGAAATCTCGATCGACCGCTCGAGGAAGTCGCGGGCCTCGTCCCACGCGCCGTTCAGCGCGTGCGCGAACCCCAGAGCCGAACTGGCGCCAGCCCGGGCGTTGGCGCTTCCGATCCGCTCGCCGAGCTCGAGCGCCTGCGCTCCCAGCTGAAATGCGCGCTCGACGTCGCCCACGCGATACGCGAGCTGACTCAGGTTCGTCAGCGCGCGCGCGGTGATGTCGTCGTATCCGGAGCTCTGCTCCAGCTCGAGGACCGACTCGAGCTGCGCCGCTGCCTCTGCGAAGCGTCCCCGGACCATGAGGATGAGCCCGCGGAGGCGCTGTGCCCGCATGAG
This sequence comes from Deltaproteobacteria bacterium, assembly GCA_019311115.1. GTDB lineage: Bacteria > Myxococcota_A > UBA9160 > SZUA-336 > SZUA-336 > JAFDDB01. Next base: position 11,124 of record JAFDDB010000049.1, on the reverse strand, counting down.
CGAGACGTGCTCGGCGCTGCGCACCTGCAGGTCGTCCAGCTGGCGAGCGGCCGCAATCGACCGGTCGAGGAGTTCCAGCGCCCGAGCGGACGCCGTGGGGAAGAGGGCCGCCAGGCCCCTTCCCAGCAGCACGAGCAGGGCGGGGTCGCCGCTCGCCTCGGCGAAGCGGTACGCCTCCTCGATCAGCGCCGGCCCGCGCTCTGCCGGGCTGCCGCCCACACTGTTGGCGAGCTCCGCGAACGAGCCCGTCAGCAGTGCGGCCGACCGGTCGTCGGAGGCGGCGTCGGCCAGGTGGCGTCCCTCGGCGAAGACCGAGCTCGCCTCTTCGTGGGAGAGGCCGGTTTCCACGCCGGTGCGGAGGATGCCGACGCAGGCCGCAAGCCGGAGGTCGGGCGCCTCGGCGGCATCTCCCGCTTCGCTCGACAGCCGCAGCAAGTCGCGCCAGCGATCGAGCTCGGCTAGCCGGTCGGTCCAGGCGACGTGCTCGGCGGCTCGGCGGGTCCAGCGTGCGGCCTGTAGCGGATCGCTCGCCTGCTCCCAGTGATGTGCGATCAGCGCAGCCTGCTCCTCGAGCCGGTCGGGGGGACCGTCTTCGAGCGCGCGCGCGACGGCGGTGTGGAGCGAGCGCCGTGCGTCGCGCAGCTGCGCCTCGTATGCGACCTGCTGCGTGAGCGGGTGCTTGAACGCGTACTCCACCTGGGGGTACGCGGACAGCTGGTAGATGAACTCGGCGCCCGCCAGCTCGTGGAGCAGGCCGTCGAGATCGCGCGGGTCCGCGGTCGACACCGTCTCGAGCACGTCACGCGCAAACTCCCGGCCGATCACGGCGGCGCAGTGGAGGACCTGCTTCGCGGGGTCAGGTAGACGGTCGATTCGGGCGGCGAGCACGGCCTGCACCGACTCCGGAACCTCGAGGTCTTCGACGCTGCGCACCAGTCGGTAGGCGCCCCGCCGGCCTTCGAGGTCGCCGGACTCGGCCAGCGACTGCACGATCTCTTCGACGAAGAACGGGTTGCCCGCGGCACGCCCGAGGATCGTGGCCTCCAGCGCGCCTTCCGCGACCCCGGGCCCGAGCAGATCGCGCAGCAGCTCCCCCGTAGACTCGGGGCTCAGCGGCTTCAGCTGGATCTCCTCGTAGTTGGGCCAATCGGCCTCGAGCGGCCGGTACTCCGGCCGGAAGTTCATCACCACCAGGTACGGCCGGTCCCGTTCGAGGCGGTGGATTTCGAGGTTCACGGCCTGACTGGCTGAATCGATCCAGTGCAGGTCCTCGAGCAGCGCGACCGAAGCGGGCTCGCGGCGCAGGTCGACCTGTCGCCCGACATAGCGCAGGAACTCGCGTTGCCGCGCCTCTGCGTCGTGGGCGACGAGCGGCTGGCCCGACTCGGCGACTCCCAGGAACTCCATCACGAACGGGATGAACTCGACCAGGCTGGCATCCCGTCGGGACAGGCGTGCGGCAATCTTGTCGCGGGCACTCTCTGCCGAGTCGCGGTCCGTGATGCCGAAGCTGCTGCGTTGGATGCTCATGTTGAGTCCCATGGGGATGACCTTGCCGTGCGGCGGGCAGCTGGCTGTCAGCACCTCGGCTCCCGCGGCGCGGGCGCGTTCCCCGAACTCGTAGGTCAGGCGGCTCTTGCCGGTGCCCGCGTCGGCGACGATCCCCACGATCTGCCCGCCTTGCGACCGCGCGCGTTCGAGAGCCGCGTCGAGCCGGGCCATCTCGCGCTCGCGCCCCACGAACTTCGAGAGTCCCCTTGCGCGAGACACGTCGAAGCGGCTGTGGAACGGCCCCGGACCCGCGAGCTCGTGCACGCGCATGCCCTCGCTCGAGCCCTTGACCTGCGTCGGCCCGATCTCGCGCAGCTCGAAGTACCCCGCAACGCGGTCCGCGGTGCGCTGCGTCAGGTACACCCGGCCCGGCTCCGCGAGCTGTTCCATGCGCTGTGCCACGTTCACGACCTGACCTTGTGCGGTGTAGTCCATGCGCAGGTCGTCGCCGATCTTGCCGACGACCACCTCGCCGCTGTTGAGCCCGATGCGCGTCGAGAAGTTGAGCCCGCGCTCGAGGCGCACCTCGTCGGCATAGCTCCGCAGCCGGTCCTGAAGATCGAGCGCGGTGTAGCACGCGCGCTGCGCGTGGTCCTCGTGGGCGATCGGCGCACCGAAGAGAGCCATGATGCCGTCGCCCGTGTACTGGTTGACGGTTCCCTCGAAGCGGTGCACGCCGTCGGTCAGGATCTGGAAGAAGCGGTCCAGGACCACGTGCCAATCCTCGGGGTCCAGCTCACCCGCCAGCTCCATCGACTGCTGGACGTCGGCGAAGAGCACCGTGACCTGCTTGCGCTCGCCCTCGAGTGCGGACTTGGACTGGAGGATCTTGTCGGCGAGGTGCTTGGGGGTGTAGGCGCGCGGATCGCGGTGCGGCGCGGTTGGCTCCTCACGAAGCGGTCGACCGCACCCGAGGCAGAACCCCATGGCGGCCGGGTTGGCGCGGCCGCAGCCGGCACACTCCCGGTCGGACGCCAGCGACGCCCCACAGTGCCCGCAGAACGCGGCGTCGTCGGGCAGTGACTGGCTGCAGCCTGGGCAGTTCATCGGACGACGGCCATTCTACCCGCCGAGGCAACGCAGGATCGAGGAGTGACGGCAGGTTCGGAACAGTCCCGGGTAGGCCGTCCCTCAGCTGCGATTCCCGGCGCTCCGTCGCCGTCGATACACCAATGCGCCGAGCCCGATGCCGACCAGGAGCAGCGTCGAGGGTTCCGGGACCGCGGGGGCGAGCACCATGTTGGGCCCGTAGAAGCCATCTTGGGACGAAAGCGAGCTTGGGAACACGAAGCCCCCGAATCCCGGGCCGAACGCTGCGTTGAGCCAGGTGACTTCCGGTGCGAAGCTCTCTATCAGGAAAGGAACCTGACCGGTCAACTGGTGGCGCTGCAGGTCGGTGTCAAGAACTCCACCAATCCTGTATGTGCCGGGCCCGAGAGGGATCGCCGCTCCAAGAGTAACGAAGATCCAGTTCCCGCCGGTGTGGGCCGAGCCGATGGTCGTGCCGCCATTGTCCACGACAATGCTGCCCAGAGGAGCGCCTGCGTCCGTCCAGATGCCGACCTGATGGCTCTTTTCAAGCCCGTCTCCTCCCTCATCCCAGAAGCCCAGGGCTGTGACCCTCTGGCTGTTCGACAGCGCGAACTGCCAGCCGCCCGTCCGTGGGGGTTGGGCAAAGGGTGCAGGGCTGCCGCCACTCAGGAGATCGACACTGAGAGTCGAAGCTCTGACAGGGCTTGGCGAGAGTGGCAACGAAACCAGGATGGTTACCCAAAGAGCTGCACCCAGACGACGCATCTTTTCTCCCATCATCCTGACCAGAACCGGACGCCGCGCCACGACCTACGAACTCACGATCGACCATGCGTCGGACGACCGCCGGCCGCCCCGCGTTGACCACCGAGATAGTGGTCTCGGCCACGTTCCAGGTGTCAATCGATGTGACATGGCGGGTTTTCGAACCGGCCACCGAGGGCGGTGCGGCTTCTCATGATCCGAAGGCCCGGCTGGCGCCGATCTCCCGCAGTTGCGCATCGGCCGTCGCCAGGTGGGCGCGCACCGCGTCGTCGTCGCCTCGCAGGCGCGCCAGCTCGGCGAGCTCCAGCTCGAGCTGCGGGATGAAGTTGCAGGCGCCGGTCGCGTCGACGACGGAGCGCGCCTGCGAGAGGACAGGCGCGATCCGGTCGGCGCCTGCCCCGTCGGCCCGCAGTGCGCGCGACAGCGCGAGCGAGGCGTAGATCGAGAAGACCCGGGTGCCGATCTCGTTCGCCGTGGCCAGTGCTCTCTCAGCTACGTCGATTGCGCGGTTCGGGTCGCCTGCCAGCCGGTAGGCCTCGGAGAGCCCCGCCCCCGCCTGCGCAAGGTTCGATACGCCCTGCCGTGTGCGCTCGATCATCTCGAGCACCCCCTCGAGAATCTCCGCGGCAGCCTCGTGCTCTCCATCGAGCACTCGCATCCAGCCGGCCATCGTCTCGGTCTGGACGCGCAGGTACGCGCTTCCGATGCGCTCCGCCGTCTCGAGCGCCCGCTGAGCGCCGGCGCGTCCGACGGCGAGGTCGCCGCCCATGTACGCGACCTCGGCGAGCCCGCCCGCCGCCCAGCCGTGGGTCTCGTTGTCCCCGACTTCGCGAGCGATGGTCGCCGCGCGTTCGAAGAGATCCGCGGCTTCGGGCAGGGCGCCCTGGAGCGTCGTCGACTGCCCCAGGCAGTAGAGCGCGTTCGCGTGCGCGCTCACCTTCCAGTCCCGCAGGCCCCACTCCGGATGTCCCCGCGTCGCCTCGATCTGTCGCTCGATGTCGGGGTGCACCGAAGCCAGGTCGCCCGTGTGGAGCTTCAGCTGGAACGTGGGCCAGCGGTCGGTCGTACTGCGCTCGGGGTCGGGCAGCGCGCTGGCGATGCGCTCCCATTCCCGCGCGTGACGGAGGGCGGCCTCGGGCGCGAACCCCGTCAGCTGCTCGGCTACCGACATCGCCTGGTGCATGCGGCCCTCGTGGAACGGGTCCGCCGTCCGCTGCGCCCAGGCGATCCCCTCCTCGAACACTGTCGCCTTGTCGTCTACGCCGAGAGCGACGCGCAGCGAGAGGGCGAGGAGCGTGCGGCACGCCTCCGCACCGAGTTCAGGTGCGTCGGGATGGTCGGGACTGTCGCGCACGAGCTCGCGTACGCGTTGCCAGTGCCGCTGGGACTCCGCGAAGTCGCTCGACCCGATGAACTCGCCCGCTCGTGCGTGCCAGCGTGCGGCCTCGATCGAACGGCCCGCCTCCTCCCAGTGGTGTGCGATCAGCGCGGCGGCTTCGTCCAGGTTCTCGAGACGCGACGCCTCGATTGCCTTGGCCGCCTTCTCGTGGATGCTCGACCGCCGTTCCCGGAGCAGCGAGTGGAGCGCGACTTCGTGCGTCAGCGGGTGCTTGAACGCGTACTCCACGACCGGGTACAGCGCCTCTTCGTAGATCAGGTCGGCGGCGCGGAGCCGCTGGAGCATCGGCGCCAGCTCGGCGCTGTCGCGTTCGCAGACCGCCGTGAGGATCGGCTCATCGAACTCCCGGCCAAGGACCGCCGCCGTCTGGAGTAGGCGCTTCTCCTCTTCCGGCAGCTTGTCGATCCGGGCTGCGAGCAACGTCTGCACGCTCTCGGGAACCTCGAGCCGGTCCACGGGAGTCACCAGGCGGTAGGCGCCGCGCTCACCCTGGAGATGCCCGGACTCGACGAGGTTCCTAACGACCTCCTCGGCGAAGAACGGGTTGCCGGCGGTGCGCTCGTGGATCGCCCCGGCCAGCGCGTCGAGGGTCTCGGCGTTCCCGATCAGGTCCGCGAGCAACTCGCGGATCGCCTCGGGCCCGAGCGGCCGCAGCGGCAGCTGCCGGTACCATGGAACCTGCATCCACTCCGCGCGGTACTCGGGGCGCGTATTGACGACCAGCAGGTTCTGGCTCCCGGCGTGCGCGTCCACCCACTGGGCCAGCCAGGACTCACTTGCGCCATCCAGCCAGTGCAGGTCCTCGATCAGGGTCACGACGGTGCCCTGGCTGACGTCGCGCTGCACCGAGCGGCGCAGGAGTGCGAAGAGCCGGCGCTGGCGGGCCTCGGGGTCGATCTCGGGTGTGGGGTGGTCGGGGTCGGGCACTCCGAAGAAGTCGAAGAGCAGCGGCAGGTCTTCGCGATAGTCCTCGTCGAAGAGCAACATTCGTCCGGCGATCTTCTCCCGTACGCTCTGTGCGGGATCGCGTTCGTCGATGTCGAAGTAGTCGCGGAATGCCTGCAGGATCGGCAGCAGCGGGATGTTCTTGCCGTGGGCGACCGCTCGGCCCTCCAGCGTCCGCAGCCCGCGTGCGCGACAGCTCTCGAGAAACTCGAACGAGAGCCGGCTCTTGCCGACGCCCGCATCGGCCACGATTCCCACGACCTGCCCGTTGCCCGCCTGCGCTTCGGCGAGCGCGGTCTGCAGCATCTCGGAGTCCGCGTCGCGTCCCACGAAGCGCGTCAGGCCCCGCGCGCGCGACACGTCGAAGCGGGTGCGGACGTCCCCTGCCTTTTTCAGCTCGAAGACCGGGACTTCGTCGCGGACCCCCTTGACCCGGAACGTGCCCAGGTCCTCGAGCTCGAAGTAGCCCCGTACGAGCTCTGCCGTGTCACCGGTCAGGTAGCAGGTGTCCGGCGACGCCAGCTCCTGCATGCGCGACGCCAGCCCGACGGTGTGGCCCTGCGCCGTGTAGTCCATGCGCAGGTCGTCGCCGATGCGACCGACGACGACCTCGCCGGAGTGGAGCCCCACCCGCACCGACACCGAGACCCCGAGCTTTCGCTTCGCCTCGCGCGCGAACCCTCTCAGCTCCTCGCGCAGGTGCAAGGCCGCATAGCACGCGCGCTGGGCGTGGTCCTCGTGCGCGATGGGCGCCCCGAACAGCGCCATGATCCCGTCGCCCGTGTACTGGTTGATCGTGCCTTCGAAGCGGTGCACGCCCTCGCTCAGCACGCGGAAGAAGTCGTCGAGGATCGTGTGCCAGTCCTCGGGGTCGAGCCCCTCGGAGAGCGCCATCGAGCTCTTGAGATCGGCGAACAGGACGGTCACGCGCTTGCGCTCGCCCTCGAGCGCGGACTTCGACTGGAGGATCTTGTCGGCGAGGTGCTTCGGCGTGTAGGCGTGCGGGTCGCGCTCAGGCGGTACCGCGGCCGCCGGGCGTGCCAGAGGAGTCGCGCAGCCGTGACAGAACTTCTGGCCGGCCGTGTTGCTCCTGCCGCAGCTCGGGCACTCGACCTCGACGGCCAGCGAGCCCGCACACTCCCCACAGAACGTGGCGTCGGCGGGGTTCTCGTGTCCGCAACTGGGGCAGTCCATCGCGTGGCGCCGATTCTACCCTCTCGGGGCTCTCGTCGGGCTTACTCATCGGTAACGGGCGTGACCATCGACGCGCCGCCGCGCTTGTAGCTGGCCTTGCGCTCCGCGCTCCACTGGTCGATCTCGTCCCTTGGAACGCCGACGGCGAGGCCGCGCTCGACACCCGGCCGGGACCGGACGCGCTTCAGCCACGCGCCGACGTTGTCCAGGCCGTCGATCGGCACGCGTGCCCACTTGTGGGCGCGGACCCAGGGGTAGATCGCGAAGTCGGCGATCGAGATCTCGTCGCACACGTACTCGCGGCCCTCAAGCCTGCGGTCCAAGACCTCGAACAGACGCCGGCTCTCGTTGCCGTAACGCGCGATCGCGTAGGGAACCCGCTCGCCGATGTAGCGGTTGAACGAGATCGACTGTCCGACCATCGGCCCCACGCCGCCCATCTGCCAGTGCAGCCACTGCAGGACATCCCACCGCCGCCGTTCTTCGGTCGGAAGAAACCGTCCGCTCTTCTCGGCCAGGTACTGCAGGATGGCGCCGGACTCGAAGAGGCGCAGGTCGCCGTCCCGGATGGCGGGAATGCGGGCATTGGGTGAGAGCTCGACGAACCAGGGCTCGCGTTGCTCGCCGCGGCCCAGGTCGACCGTGTGGGCCTCGTAGGGGAGACCGCACTCCTCGAGCATGATCGTGACCTTCCAACCGTTCGGAGTGGGTGCTGTGTAGAGGTCGATCATCTGCTCATCTCGGGAGCGGCTCTGAAGCGGCGATCCGGTCGTGGTCAGAACAGCTCTTCGGGGTACTCCTTGGAGATCGAACCCTTCCACTCCGGGGCGCGCTTCTGCATGAACGCGATGGTGCCTTCGCGCGCGTCCGGGTGCCTGGTAGTGAGGGCGAAGAGCTTGCCCTCGCGCTTGCGCCACTCGGCGAGGTCGATGCCGATGCCCTCCCAGATGAGCCGCTTGGCGATTGCGACCGGCAGGGGCGCCGCGTTCGCGGCGATGTCGCGGGCCATGTCGAGAGCGGCCGGAAGAACCTCGGCCTTGGGAAACGCCTGCGTGGCCACGCCATACTCGACCGCCTCGTCGCCGAGGAACGTCCGGCCCGACAGGAGCAGCTCCGACGCCCGCGAGATGCCGGCGAGGCGCGGCAGGATCACGTGGGACGCAAGCTCGGGCAGCACGCCGCGGCGGACGAACGCGAAGGCGAGCTTGGCGTCCGACGCCACGTAGCGGATGTCGGCCTGCAGCGGCCAGGTGAGCCCCGCACCGACCGCGGGGCCGTTGATGGCCGCGATCACGGGCTTGCGAACCTGCATCGGCATCATGCGGCGGTACTCGCGCTCGACGCCGCCCCACCCCGCGCCGAAGCCGCTGCCCGAGCCCAGGTCGGCGCCGGCACAGAAGGCGCGGCCCGCGCCCGTCATCACCAGCACGCGCACGGCGTCGTCGGAGTCGGCCTCGGCCATGGCGTCGGCCATCTCCGCGCCCATCTGCGCGGTCATGGCGTTCAGCTTCTCGGGGCGGTTCAGCGTCATGACGGCGACGCCGTCCGTGACTTCGTAGAGGATCTGCTCGTAGTCCATGGTCATCTCCGCCCTACTCCGGGATCAACAGGACGCGCTTGGCGATGATGTTGCGCTGGATCTCGCTGGTGCCGCCCCAGATCGAGTCGGCTCGCGTGATCAGCCAGCGTCGCGTGCGTGCAAGCTCCGAGTCGTCGTATCCCTCGCCGCTCCAGCCGAGTCCGCGGCTTCCGAGAACCTGCATGGCCAGGTCCTGCTCCCGCTTGCCGAGCTCGGACCAGTAGAACTTGGACATCGACGCGATCTGCCGGTCGCCCTGGCCGCCGCGCGCCTCTTCGGCCGCGCGCCGCATGGTCAGGCCGAAAGCCTGCGAGTCCAACTCGTGCTGCGCGATGCGCTCGCGCAGCGCTGGGTCGGCGAGTCGTCCGTCGCGCTCCCCGATCTGCTCCCGTGCAAGGCCGATGAGGCCCCTGCGGTTGGCGGGGCCCGACGCCCGCCCCTCCGGGTTCGCCACCCCGCGTTCGTGTTGCAGCAGGCGCTTGCCGACGGTCCAGCCCCCGTTCACCGGGCCGATCACGTCGCTGGCCTTGGCGCGCGCGTTGTCGATGAAGACCTGCGCGAAGTGTTCGGAGCCGTCGATCAGCCGGATCGGCGAGACCTGGATGCCCTCCTGGCGCATCGGCATGAGCAGGAAGCTGATGCCCTCGTGCTTGGGCGCATCGGGATCGGTACGCACGAGACAGAACATCCAGTCGGCGTGCGGGGCGCCCGTGGTCCAGATCTTCTGGCCGGTCACCACATACTCGTCGCCCTCGCGCACGGCCCGCGTCTGCACGCCGGCTAGGTCCGAGCCCGCGCCGGGCTCGCTGTAGCCCTGGCACCAGATGACCTCGTGCCCCGTGATTCGCGGGATGTGCTCCTGCTTCTGCTCGTCGGTCCCGAACTCGAGGATCGTGGGGCCGAGCATGGTGAGACCGAAGCTCCCCGGCGGAGGCGCGTGGATGGCGCGCATCTCCTGGGCCAGCACGGCCTGGTGCTCGCGGTCGAGCCCTCCCCCGCCGTACTCCTTGGGCCAACCGGGCGCCGCCCAGCCCTGCGTGCCGAGCGCGCGGACCCACTCGTCGTAGCGCTTGCGCGCGAGCCGGTCGCGGGATCCGACGCGGAGGTCTTCTGGACAGTTGTCGGCCAGCCAACCGCGAACCTCGTCGCGGAATGATTCGAGCGAACCCATGAACGAGCCTCCCAGGTCGGCGCCCGGACTTCCGGGCCCCGCCCCTACTATAATATGGCGCGCGGTCACCGAACTACAGGTGCCGTCCAGGAAGGAAGGCGACCCGATGGGACTGATCCTCTCCGAAGACCAGCTTCTGATCCGGCAGACCGCAAGGAGCTTCCTGGCCGACAAGTCGCCCGTCTCGCGCATGCGCGAGCTGCGGGACTCCGAGGACGAGACGGGGTTCTCACGCGAACTGTGGAAGGAGATGGCCGAGATGGGCTGGCCCGGGATCATCTTCCCCGAGGAGTACGGCGGGGCGGGAATGGGCTACGGAGAGCTCGGAGTGGTGCTCGAGGAGTGCGGACGCGTCCTCGCACCGGAGCCCTTCCTGTCGACGGTGCTGCTGGGCGGAAGCGCGGTTCTCCTGGGCGCGACGGATCCCCTCAAGAAGGACTTGCTACCTGGAGTCTGCAGCGGTGACCGGATCCTCGCGATGGCCTTCCAGGAGCAGGGACGCTTCGACCCGCACCGGGTCTCGACGAAAGCCACCCGCGATGGTGACGGCTACCGGATCGACGGCCACAAGCAGTTCGTGCAGCAGTTCGTGCTCGACGCCCACGTGGCCGACCAGATCGTGGTGGTGGCGCGGACGAGCGGCGAGTCGGGAGACCGCGACGGACTCACCCTCTTCGTGATCGACGCCGGCGCGGACGGGCTGACGGTCCAGCGCAACCACATGGTGGACGGGCGGAACGCCGCCGAGGTCGAGCTCGAGGGAGTGTCCGCAGCGGCGGACCGCGTCGTCGGGCAGGTCGACGCCGGAGCCGAGCTGCTGGACGCGGTCTTCGACCGCGCGGCGATCGGCCTCTCGGCCGAGATGCTGGGCACGTTCGACGAGGCGTTCGAGCGCACGCTCGCGTACCTGAAGGACCGGGAGCAGTTCGGCGTCAAGATCGGGACGTTCCAGGGGCTGCGCCACCGCGCGGCCGACATGTTCTGCGAGCTGGAACTGGCGCGCTCCGTAGTGCGCGAAGCGCTGACCGCGCTCGACGAGGGACGCGATGACGTGCCGCAGATGGCCAGCGCGGCCAAGGCGCGCTGCTCCGACGTCTCCAGCCAGATCACCAAGGAAGCCCTGCAGATGCACGGCGGCATCGGCATGACCGACGAGGAGGAGATCGGCCTCTTCTTCAAGCGCTCGAAGGCCGCGGAGATGACGCTCGGCGACGCCCTCTACCACCGCGACCGCTACGCCAGCCTCCGCGGGTTCTGAGCGCGGGCGTGAAGGGGTACGGACCTCAGGTCTGCGCGCGCCTTTCCTGGGTGTAGAGTTCTGGCAGGAACGCGGCCAGGTAGCTCATCTCTTCGTGGCAGTGCTTGAGTAGCCCCCGTCCCACGCGATCGGGCACCCGCTCGATGCGCTGCTCGCGCGTCGCGGCGATCTCCGGCGGGTCGAAGTCGCCGAGCCAGAAGCGGCTCCGCATCTCGCACCCGTAGTCGGTG
>JAFDDB010000153.1 GCA_019311115.1 Deltaproteobacteria bacterium | reverse complement strand
GCCCATGCCCTACTCCCCCGCTGACAGGAGCAGCCATGACCTCGAAAATCGCCGCTCTCTCCGCCGTCCTGGTGGTCGCCTCCTTCTTCGCCGGATGGGCCGTGGCACCGTCCGGGACTTCGGAGGCGAAAGCTACGCGTGCCGAACGCCGTGGCCGCACCGTGTCGTACGACGAGTACCAGGAACTCAAGGGACAACTCGGCCTCGCCATTGCGAAGCGCGACCTGGTGCGCCGCGAGCTCGACGAGTTCCAGCGTGAATTCGGCAAGAAATCCGCGGCCGCCGCCGGCGACGCCCCCGACGGAGCGGAGAAGAAGATCGAAGGGCCCCGCTTCGTCTACGGCGGGATGGTCGAGGCACTCAACGGTCTTGACTGGGACGTCATCGGCGATTCCATGTCCAAGATGCCGGCGGTGCTCGCGCGGCTCTCCCAGGGGCTGGCGGAGGGCAAGAAGCTCGAGGATCTCGCGGAGGAGATCGGACTGGCCCAGCAGCTCAACGGCCCGCTCGTCGTCGAGGCGCTCAAGATGTCGAAGAGCGGCATCCAGGGCACCGGCCTCAACGGGATCTTCACCCACCCTTCGGTCACGGCGAACATGGTGCACGCCGCGCTCACCAAGGCGGACCTGCCGCTGACCGAGGAGCAGGAGAGGCTCGTCTACGAGATCGGGCTGCGCTACACCGAGGAGGACCGGCAGCGCCTGGCCGGCTACGACGAGGGCGCGCTCGGCATGGAGAAGCTGGTGGGGGAGGCGGATCTGCGGGATCGGTTCTTCGCCGAGGTGTACGAATCGCTCTCGCCTAGCACAAGGCGGATCGCATCCGGGTCGCCTCGCGATCCCAGGCGTTGCTCATGCGCGACCTCGCCACCCGGCTCAACCTGAGCGAAGCCCAGCTCAAGAGCCTCCAGGCCGAGGTCGGTGTGCTCGTGCCGTACTTGGCCGCGTCGAGGTAGCGGCAACGCAGGGGTGGATCAGGTCGTCCGACGCTGGGAGCGACGGAGCCGGCGGCGATGCCTCCAGAGCTTCGCCCACCGCAGCGGCGTGCCCAGGTAGTACTTGCGGAGGAACTCGAGCCGGTCCCGCACCGTCGGAATGTCCAGGGCTCTGTAATCCCGCGGCACGTACCAGCCATCGTGGGTGGTGCGGTATACGAGGCGATAGCCGTGGGCCTTGAGCCAGCGGTGTTTGCGCAGCAGCAGGTCGTGCACGGTGTCCTCGATGACGATGACGCGGGGGCGGTGCCGCTCGATGTCGCAACCGTTCAGCACGTCCAGCTCCGTGCCCTCCGTGTCCAGGCACAGGAGGTCCACGGCGGGATTGCCGCACTCCTCGAGGATGTCATCGAGCGTCCGGACGGGGACGCTGACGGAGCGTTCGAAGACGGCCGCGGGGTTGTTGATGGGATCCGCCAGCGACGAGAACCGGTCGTCCTTGCCGATGTGCAGGACCGCCTCCCCCCGCTGCCCCGGGGAGCCGCACGCGACCTGGAAGACCCGCGAGTTCGGACGGTTCTCACGCAGTTCCTCGTACCGTTGCGGCAGCGGCTCCACGAGGATGCCCTTCCAGCCGCGCTGCTCGAGATGCCACGTCCACGAGCCCTCGTGCGGATCGTTCGCGCCCACGTCCACGAAGAACCCCTGCGGACGATCGACGAAGAGGTCGCGGAGGCGCGCCAACGTGGGCTCCATCATCCTGGTGATTTCGTGCGGAGGGATGATCTCGTGCTGCCTTGCCATTTCCGTTACATCCGATCGGTCCGCGCAGCTTGTGCGTCGCTGCGGCGGATCAGAGTCCTCGAGGACGAGAATCATCGTAGTGCTCGTCCTGGCGAATCCCTAGTTGCCGTCGCCGTCAGCCTCGTCGTCATCGACGGCGCCGGGAGCAAGTACCCCGATCTTCCGCCTCGCCACCGCCGCCAGCGCGGCGACGTGGTCGTCGCGGTCGTTGAGCGCTGCGACGTAGCGGAAGCGGCCGCCGCCCGCCTCCAGAAAGATCTTGCGGTTCTCCACGTCGATCTCCTCGAGCGTCTCGAGGCAGTCGGCGGCGAAGCCGGGGCAGATCACGTCGACGCTCTGGAGCTTCTCCTGGCCCCACGCGGCGAGCGTCCCGTCGGTGTAGGGCTTCAGCCACTCCTCGCGGCCGAAGCGCGACTGGAAGGACAGGAGCCAGCGGTCGTCGGCGAGGCCGAGTGATCGGGCGAGACCCCGGGCCGTCTGCTCGCAGTGGCGTGGGTAGGGATCGCCGGCTTGCGCGTAGCGCACCGGGATGCCGTGAAACGACATCAGCAACCGCTCCGGCTCGCCGTCGCGCGTCCAGACCTCGCGGACGCTGCGGGCGAGCGCGGCGAGATACTCCGGCGCGTCCTGGTAGGACTCGACGACCTGCACCTCCGGCGGCTCGCGGCGGCCGCACAGCGCCGCGTTCACGGCGTCCATCGTCGACAGCGTCGTCGCGCCGGCCTGCTGGGGGTAGAGCGGCAGGACCAGGATGCGTCGGCAGTCCTCGGCTTCCAGCTCTTCGAGCGCGCTCGCGATCGAGGGGTTGCCGTAGCGCATGCCCAGGGCGACCGGGAGGTCCAGCGCGGCTTTCAGTTTCGCGGCCTGGCGCCGGCCGATGGCGAGCAGCGGCGAGCCCTCGTCGGTCCAGACCCTTCGGTACGCCGCGGCGGAGCGCGGCGAGCGGCGCGGCAGGATGACGAACTCGAGGATCGGCCACCACTTCCAGCGCGGCAGGTCGATCACGCGCCGGTCGGACAGGAACTCGCGCAGGAAGCGCTTGAGCGCCGGCGTGGTGGGGGCGTCGGGTGTCCCGAGGTTGGCGAGCAGGACGCCCGTTAGAAGTCCCACTGACTGAGCAGCTTGTCCTTGAACGCCGCGAACTCGTCCGGCTTTTCCGGCGGGTGCGCGATCATGTCGAGCAGCGTGTCGTTGATCCAGGTGATGCGCTCCGCCAGCGAGCGCGCCAGCTTGAGGCCGATCTTGTAGGCAATCGCGTCGCCCTCGCCGACGAGGCGCTCGAACGCCGCGCGGTCGAGGACGAAGAAGCGGCAGGGCTCCGTGGCCTTGACGGTCGCCATCCGGGCGCCGCGGCGCAGGAGCGCGATCTCGCCCAGGATCTCGCCGGCGGCCTCGTCGCCCAGGTGGAGGTCGTCCTCGCCTTCCCGCCGGTCCTTCTTCCAGGCCTCGACACGGCCCTCGAGCAGGATCAGCATTTCCTCGCCGGGTTCGCCTTCCCGCATCACCTCGTCGCCCGCGGCCGCCTCGCGCAGCGAGCCGAAGGCGGCGAGACGCCGCGCCTCGGCGTCGGTCAGGTCCTCGCAGGGCTTCGCGCCCGTCAGTTTGCTTGCGATGTATTCGATATCCATGTCAGATCCCTCGCGTCGTGGTCGCCTTCCCCACGCGGCCGATGCCCAGGATGAACGCGGCCGTGCGCAACGGGAGGCTCTTCTCCTTGGCGATGCGACGCACGCTGCGGTAGGCCCGCACCATGATCGTCTCCAGCTCGTCGTTGATCTTCTCCTCCGGCCACGAGAACTGCTGGATGTTCTGCACCCACTCGAAATAGCTCACCGTCACGCCTCCGGCGTTGGCCAGGATGTCGGGCAGGACCGTGATCTCGCGCTCGCGCAGGATCTTGTCGCCCTCGGGGTCGACGGGGCCGTTGGCCGCCTCGACGACCATCCCGGTGCGCAGATCGCCGGCGTTCTCCAGCGTGATGACGCGGTCGAGCGCCGCGGGGACGAGCACGTCGCACTCCGTCGCGAGCAATTCCTCGTTCGAGATGCGGTCGACGCCCGGGAAGTCGACCACGGTCCGGGTGCGCTGGACGTGATCGATCAGCGCCGGGATGTCGAGTCCTTCCGGGTTGCGGATGCCGCCATTGACGTCGCTCACCGCCACCACGTGGCCGCCGGCCTCGTGGAAGAACTTGCTCGCGAACGAGCCGACGTTGCCGAAGCCCTGCACGACGAAGGTGGTCCCCTTCATCTCGCGCCCCGCGTCGGTGAGCGCCTCGCGGGTGGCGAGGAACACGCCCTTGCCGGTGGCGGCCTCGCGGCCCAGCGACCCGTGGAAGTCCACCGGCTTCCCGGTGACGACGGCGGGGCTAAAGCCGTGGTACTTGGAATACTGGTCCATGATCCACGCCATCACCTGGGCGTTGGTATTCATGTCGGGGGCGGGGATGTCGCGGTCCGGACCGATGATCTCGTGGATCCGGTCGGTGAATTTCCGTGTCAGGCGCTCGAGCTCGAGCGCCGAGAACGTGCTGGGATCGCAGCTCACGCCGCCCTTCGCCCCGCCGTAGGGCAGGTCGACGACCGCCGTCTTCCAGGTCATGAGCGAGGCGAGCGACCGCACTTCGTCGTCGTCGACGGCGGGGTGGTAGCGCAGCCCGCCCTTCATGGGGCCGCGCGCGTTGTCGTGCTGGATGCGGAACCCGATAAAGGTGTCGATGCGGCCGTCGTCCCTCCGGAGGGGCACCTCGACGCGCACCTCCCGCTGCGGCGTCACGAGCAGCCGCTCGATGCGCGGCGAGAGGTCCAGCTGATCGGCGGCCTCCCGGAAGAACCGTTTGGTGGCTTCGAATGCGTTCATGAGGCGGGACATGATACCGGGGCTGTCGTGAAAGACCGGGGAGGCTACCGCCAAACTTGTCCCAACGGACGCGTGAAGGCACTACCCTTGTAGTGGAGGTAGACGCATGCGGAGAGCGGTACTGTTGGTCTCGCTGGTGTGGGCGGGCTGCACCAGCGGCACGCCGGCCCCCCAGGGACCCAACGAGGCGGCGGCCCTGGTCGTGGCCGCCGGCATGGTGGCCGTCGAGCCCTCGCCGGTCGACATCGTGAGCGCGGGCGCGGACCTCGATCGTTTGGGCCTGGCCGAGGTCGATCAGGTCTTCGAGGTCACCACACCCGCCGACGAGCCGTTCGCCTTCGAGCTCATCAGCCGCGGCAACGCCAACGCCGGCCCCGTGCGCGTCTCCGTCGCCCACGCCGCCGACAACGGCGCCGTCCCGCTGGGCGGCGCGGAGACGCTGGCCGACGTGGGTGTCGACCTCTCCGCTTCCAGCACCGTTCGCCGCGACGCGTGGGTCGACGCCACGGGCGACGGCTTCGCGCGCGTCACGATCAGCGGCTCGGTCGCGCGGGAGCAGGTGATCGCGGTCGAGGCGCGGACCGACGTCGGGCGCACGACCGCACTCGTCGCCATCCGCATCGGCCCGACGTCGAGCATCAACCTGCCCGAGACCTCGCACGGCGACTATCCCGGCGTCGTCGACGAGCAGACGATCTACTCCAGCGACTCCTGGCGCTTCGGCCTGCCGACGCTCGCGGTTTCCGGCGACCGCACGAGCGTCGTCGTCTACGAGGGCGACCAGGGCGATCCGAACGCGCACCAGCGCTACGAGATGCGCCTGCAGCACGACGGCGCGACCGGCGCCGTGACCGGCGGCGCGTCGGAAGAGGCCTCGCCCGACACGGGCCACTGGCGCGACCACGAGGCGGCGGCGCTCTTCAACGTGCTGGCGCTCGTCCACAGCGGCGTGCAAGAGGTGACGCTGAAGCTCAGCTTCGACCGCGGCGCGACCTTCGGCCAGGTCGAGAGGTTCGGCGGCGGCGTCGGCGGCCGCGCGCAGGCGCGCCTCGCCCAGATCGCCATGGCGGCCGACTACACGCTGGCGGTCGTCTACTGGACCTCCGGGCCGACGGGCGCGAGCGAGCTCGTGCTGGTCGAGGGCCGGCCGTCGGCGTTCGACGGGTTCGGCTCGCCGACGCGATTCGCGTTCGATCCGCCGCAGGTGCTCTATCGCGGCGCGCTGGACGTGACGCCGGCGATCACCGGTATCGCCTACTCGCAGGGCGGCGACATCGTCGTCGGGTACGGCTTCACGTCGTTCGAGGTCACCGACGACTGGGTGACGACGGCCACGTCCGAGTTCCGCTGCGCGGTCCGGCTCTTCGGCGAGGCGTGGGCCGACCACCTGGTCGAGCGCGACGTCGTCGTGGCGCGGGATCCCAGCGTCTCCCTGGTGGGGGAGGGCCCGGCCCTCCGGATCTTCTACGCGTACGAGGGGGTGGACGGCGTGCGGCTGCGCACGAGCCCCGACGCCGGGGCGACCTGGTCGGCCCCGCAGAGCATCGGCGAGCGCTGGTCCTATCTGCCCACCGTCCTCGCGCGCGACCAGGAGGGCGCGCTGCGCGTCGACCTCCTGTACCTCACCTTCAACACGTACGGGACGGAGCTGCACCTGCGCCACTGGGACGACTTCGACACCGGGATCTACGGCGACTTCCGCCTCACCGAGGCGAAGCACACGCCGATGCCGATGACGCAGCAGGTGGCCCCGGACATCGCGCCGCCGGCCGAGCCCTTCACGATCACGGAGATCTCGTGGTTCGGCTACGACGCCACCCTCGACGGCGACGACGTGGTCGTGGTCTACGACGAGCAGACCACCGACCTCTTCCAGATCATGATCGGCATCGACGTGATCGGGGCGCCCGAGGCCGGGGAAGCGACGTTCCCCGGGAGCGCGGACGGGTTCACGCCTGCCGAGCCGCCGCCGCTGGCGCCCGGCCTCACCGAGCCCGTGCCACCGCCGGTCCCCGACCACATGCACCAGCTCCGCATCGCGCGGCTGGACTAACGAATAACCGATGTCCGGGTGGCTCCGTACCCTGAGTGCGCCGTGCGGATCCGGGTCCTTGCGTTTCTCCTCGCCGCGTGCAGCGCCCATCAGGAGCGTCCCGCGGAGCAGCCTGCCCGGGAGACCTCCCGGAGCTGCGTCGAGTGTCACGGCGCGCTCGACGCGCCCACGATGCACGCGTCGCCGGCCGTGCAGATCGGCTGCACGGACTGCCACGGCGGCGACGCCACCGCGCCGGCGAAGGCGGACGCGCACGGCGCCGGCGTCCGCTTCGTCAACCCCGGCGACTTGACCGTGGCCGACGTCACCTGCGGCCGGTGCCACCGCACCGAGGTCGACCGCGTGCGCCGCTCGACGATGGCGCACGGCGCGATGTTTTGGGGCGCGGCGCTCTACGACCAGGGCCTCGTCGCGTCCAAGAACCCGCGCTTCGCGGACGCACCCGGGCGGCTCGAGGATCCAAGAGCCGATCTCGCCCGCGGCCGGCTCGACCGCCTCGACCCGCTCGCCGGCGCGTTCGCGCGCGGCGCCGACCCCTGGTGGCTCCACCTGCGCCGGACGCGCCTGATCGACCCGCTGCTCTCCGCGCCGGGCACCAACGACCACCCCGGCGACTACCGCGGGTCGGGCTGCACGGCGTGCCACGTCATCTACGCCAACGACCGCGATCCGGCGCACAGCGCGGAGTACGCACGATACGGCAACACCGGCCGCTCGTTCTCCAGCGACCCGACGATCCCCAAGGACGAGCCCGGCCACCCCATCCGCCACCGCCTCACGAAGGCGATCCCGGTCAGCCAGTGCATCGTCTGCCACGCGACCCCGGGGGCGACGGCGACGAACGCCTACCTGGGCACGCTGGCCTGGGACAACGAAACGGACGGGCACCTGCTCTACCCGAGGAACCAGCGGTACCCGTCCGAGAGCGAGCTCCGCGCGGCGCTCAAGCGCAACCCCGAGGAGGCGGCGGCGCGCGGCCTCTGGTCGGACTACGAGTTCCTGAAGCAGACGAGCGAGATGCAGCTGGATCGCGTGCAGATCGCGGACTTCCACGGCCACGGCTCGCTCTTCCGCAACGTGTTCCGCCGCGACCGGGCGGGCAACCTGCTCGACGAGCACGGCCGGAAGGTCTCGCCCGCCGATCCCGAGCGGTTCAGGAAGGCGGTGCACCTGAAGGACATCCACCTCGAGCGTGGCATGCACTGCGTCGACTGCCACTTCGAGCAGGACGTCCACGGCGATGGCCACCTCTACGGCAACTCGCGTGCGGCCGTCGAGATCACCTGCGAGGACTGTCACGGCACGATCTCTTACCCGACGACGCTCCTGACGTCGGGCCCCGCGGCGCCCGCCGGCGGCCGCGACCTGTCGCGCCTGCGCACGCCGTCCGGCCGGCGGCGCTTCGTCCGGCGTGGCGCCAAGGTGTTCCAGCGCTCG
>JAFDDB010000048.1 GCA_019311115.1 Deltaproteobacteria bacterium | reverse complement strand
CCCTCGATCGAGAAGGCCGTCACCGAGTAGGCCAGGCTGCGCTTGTCGCGAAGCTCGAGGAAGAGCCGGCCCCCCTGGCCCGACAGCATCTGCGTCAGCACGTCGAGCGCGGGCAGGTCGGGATCGGCGAGCGTCAGCGCCAGGAAGCCCATCACCACGTGGACCTGCTGCTTCTCCTTCTTCAGGCTCGCGAGGCGCGGCTCGGCGGCCGGCTCGGGCAGGTCGCGCTCGGGGAGCACGACCTTCTCCGGTCCGGTCCAGTCCACCAGCCGTTCAGCCAGGTCGGCCACGATGGCGTCCGGATCCACGTCGCCGACGATGCCGAGCACCGCGTTGCTCGGGTGCATCCACTTCTCCGCGTAGGCGCGGAAGTCGTCCGCGCCGAGCTTGGAGACGGTCTCGGTAGTGCCGATCGAGAGGAAGCGGTACGGGTGGTTCGGGTACATCTCGCGCGCGAAGAGCTCGAATGCCTTCTGCGCAAGCGCGTCCTCGCGGCGTTCGATCGCGGCCAGCCGGTCGGCGCGGCGCTTCTCGATCTGCTCGGGGTCGAACGCGGGGTGTAGGAGCGCGTCCACGAACAGGTCGAGGCCCGTGTCGAGCGAGTCGCCCAGGAACTCGCCGGTGAGTCCGAAGCTGTTGCGTCCCGCGAAGCCCTCGACCGACCCGGCGATGCCCTCGATCTCGGCCGAGAACTGCGACGCGCTGCGCATCTCGGTGCCGCGGTCGAGCATGTCGGCGAAGAACGCGCTGATCCCCTGGTCCGCCTCGCTCTCGACGAGCTGTCCACCCAGGAAGGAGAGGCGCATCGAGACCAGCGGGATGCTGTTCGCGGGCTTCACCACGACGCGCAGGCCGTTCGGCAGGCGGTAGCGCACGATGCCGTCGCGCAGCTCCTCGCGCTTCGCGGTGACGGCGGTCGCGGGCTCGGAGGACAGGGACGCCAGCAGCGCCGCGTCGTCGAGCTCGGGACGCGCGGCGTCCGGCATGAGCACGGCCACATTCGCGCGCTCGGGGCGCAGGTACTTCTCGGCCACGCGGCGGACGTCTTCGGGCGACGCCGCCCGCACCCGGTCCAGGTACTCCTGCTCCTGCTCGAGCCCCGACCCGAGCGTCTCGTAGTAGCCGTACTTGCGCGCCTGGCCCTGCATCGTCTCCTTCTCGTGCACCTCGTGCGCGAGCAGGTTGACGCGCGCGCGCTCGAGCTCGGCGCCGGACGGGGCGGTCGCGGCGAGCCGCCGCACCTGCGCGTCGATCGACGCGAGCGCGGGCTCGATCTGCTTGGGCTCGAGTACGGCGTCCACGAAGAAGAGGCCGCTGTCGCGCGGAGTGTAGGCGCTGGCGCTGATCTGGTAGACGAGCCTCTCGCGGTCCTTGACGGTCTGGTAGAGCCGGGAGCTCTCGCCAGCGCCGAGCACCATGGCGAGCAGGTCCAGGTACGCCGTGTCGTCGTCGGTGAACCCGGTGATCGGCCAGACGATGCCGAGCTGGGTCTGCTGGAACGGTCCCCGCACGGCGCTCGCGCGCGCGGCGGTCTGCACCGGCTCTGCGGTGCGCGGGTGCGCCAGGTCCTTGCGCGGCGTCGCGTCCCCGAACACGGCCTCGACCTGCTTCATCATCGCCGCGGAGTCGAAGTCGCCCACCGCGACGAAGGTCATGTTGTTGGGCACGTACCAGCGCGCGTGGAAGTCGAGCATCTGCTCGCGCGAAAAGCTGCGCACCGACTCCTCGGTGCCGATCACCGGGCGTCCGTACGGGTGGCTCGAGTACGCCAGCGCGAAGAGCGCCTGGGAGTGCACGCGATTCGGGGAGTCCTCGCTGCGGTTGATCTCCTCGACGACGACCTCCATCTCCTTGGTGAGCTCGGCCGGATCGAAGGTCGAGTGCCAGACCGCGTCGGCCAGCACGTCCACGCCCTCGTCCGCGTCGCGGCTCGCCATGGTGATGTGGTAGACGGTCATGTCGAACGAGGTGAAGGCGTTGATGTTCCCGCCTGCGGACTCGACGGTGCGCGCGATCTCGCCGACGGCGCGGCGCTCGGTGCCCTTGAAGAGCATGTGCTCGAACACGTGCGCCATGCCGAACTCACCGGGCTGCTCGTCCGCGCTGCCCGTGCGCACCCAGACGTTGAGCGCCACGACCGGAGAGGCGTGGTCCTCGACCAGCACGACCTTCATTCCGTTTCCGAGCGTCTTTCGCACCATCCCCTCCTGTTGTGCCTCGTCCCTCGTGCCGAGGGCCTGCGGAATCGTGCAGCCGGCCAGCGCCAGCGCCATACACAGCGTCATCCTGCGAATCATCCGGTCTCCAAGCCCGTGCGGGTCGCATAGGATAGGTGGCGTGAGCGCTCCCACAACCGCGGCCGACCTCGGCGTCTACGTGCACGTGCCGTTCTGCGAGCGCGTCTGTCCGTACTGCGACTTTGCCGTCGAGGCCTCGGGAGCATTGGACCCGACCGTCGAGGACGAGTTCGTGGACGGGTTGCTCGCGGAGCTCGACCAGGCACGGCGCGCGCTCGAAGCCGAGCTGGCGGACCGGCGGCTGGCCACGGTCTACCTGGGGGGCGGTACGCCATCGCTCTTGAGGCCGGAGTCGGTCGAGCGGGTTCTCGTGGCGCTCGGCGCCGCGTTCCCCGGGCCGGCGGGCGAGGTCACGCTCGAGCTGAACCCCGGCCGGCTCGAGACCGCGCGGGTGCCGGGCTTCCGCGCGGCGGGCGTGACGCGCGTGTCTGTCGGCGTCCAGTCGCTCCACGACGACACGCTGCGCAGGCTCGGACGCGCGCACGGCGGTGATGACGCGCGCCGGGGTCTCGAGGCGTGCCTGGGAGCCGGCTTCGACTCCGTGTCGGCGGACCTGATCTACGCGGCGCCCGGTCAGGGAGAGGACGAGCTGCTCGAAGACCTGGCGTGGCTCGTCGACGCGGGCGTGCCGCACGTCTCGGCCTACGCGCTCACCGTGGAGCCCGACACGCCCTTCGCGCTGGCCGAGCGCCGCGGGCAGCTGCGGCTGCCGGACGAGGACACCGCCCTGCGGATGTCGCGGCGGCTTCGCGGCCTGCTCTGCGCGGCGGGCCTCGAGCAGTACGAGCTGTCGAACTACGCGCGGCGCGGCCACCGCTCGCGCCACAACCAGCGCTACTGGCTGCGGCAGAGCGTCCTGGGCCTCGGCCCGAGCGCCGCCAGCCTGGTCGGAGAACGCCGCTTCCAGAACCCGCGCAGCCGCCCGGAGTGGGAGGCCGGCGTGCGGGCCTCGACCCCGGCCGCGGGCCCGCCCTCAGGCGGGCGGGGCAGCCGGCCCGCCCAGGAGCAGCTGTCGGCCTACGAGACCCGCCGCGAGGCCCTCTGGCTCGGCCTGCGCCGGCTCGACGGCGTGTCCCGCGCCGCCTGGATCCGGCGCTTCGGGGAGCCGCCCGAGGCCCGCTTCGGGCCCGAGCTGGGCGACCTTCGGGGGCTCGGGCTGATCGAGGACCGGGCCGGCTGCATACGCCTGACGGAGCGGGGAATCCTCTTTGCCGACGACGTGTTGCTCCGCTTCGTGGGCCGTTGACACCTCACCGGGAGCGCCGGTAGCGTCTCTGGCTGTGTCTGCCCAGACCACGCGCAGGACGGGCCGGGCCTCGGACCTCGAGGCCGCCCTCACACCACGCCTGCGGGACGTCCTGCTGGCGGTGGTCGAGGAGTACATCGAGACCGCGCGCCCGGTGGCGTCGCGCTCGGCGGCGGTTCGCTCGGGTCTCGCGGTGTCGTCTGCCACCGTGCGCTCCGCCATGGCGGACCTGGCGCAGCTCGAGCTGCTGACGCAGCCGCACACCTCGGCCGGCCGCGTGCCCACCGAAGCCGCGTTCCGGCTCTACGTCCAGCACTTGATCTCGCACGCCGAGTCGGTGCAGGCGGTCGGTCCCGCGCTCGGCGAGGCGGGCGGCGACGCCGAGGCGCTGCTGCGCGGTGCCGCGCACGCGTTGTCGCACGCCACGGGCCAGCTCGGCTTCTTCGTGGGGCAGGCCGCGGAGCAGCTGGTGATCGCGCGCATCCGCTTCGTCCGCGTCGCCAGCGAGGCGGTCATGGCGGTGCTGATCTCGACCGGCGGCGTCGTGCAGACGCGGGTCTTCCACGAGCGCGGCTGTTCGGGCCGCACGCTCGAGACCGCGTCGGAGCGCCTGAGCGAGCTGGTGAACGGGCTCACCCTGCGCCAGGCGCGAGCGCGCGTCGCGTCCGCCGTCGAGCTGGAGCGCGAGCGCAGCGACGAGATGTGGCGCCGCGTCTTCTCGCTCGGCCGCGAGGGACTCGCCCATGCGGACCAGACCGAGGTGTACCTGGGTGACGCGCAGGTACTGCTCGACCAGCCCGAGTTCGAGGACGTTGAGCAGCTGCGGCAGGTCCACGCCGCGCTGACCGAGAAGGAACGCCTGCTGCGCCTGCTCGAGCGGACACTCGAGGCGGACGTGATCGGCGTCGCCATCGGCGCCGACCTGCACACCCTCGGTGTAGAGCGCTGTGCGGTGATCAGCGCCGGTCTCGGGGCCGCGGGCGGCGGGATCGGAGTGATCGGGCCCGTACGGATGCGCTACGATCGGGTGATTCCCGCCGTGCGCGACGTGTCGCGCCGCGTCTCACACTACTTCTGCTAGAGACCCGATCGTCCGAAGAGTACCCAGGAAGCCAATGTCTGATCCCAAGGGCCCGAAGCTGGACTTGCCGGACGATCTGGTCGCCGAGATCGACGCGGACACCTCTGCCGACGCAGCGGCTGCCGACGACACGCCCGCCCTCGCGGAGCCGTCTGCGCACGACGCGGAGCCCGCTGCGGCCGACCCGGGCGACGACGTCGCCGCGTGGAAGGACCGCCACCTGCGGCTGGCGGCCGAGTTCGAGAACTTCAAGCGGCGCGCCCTGAAGGAGCGCCAGGACCTGCTCAACTTCGCCACCGAGAACCTGGTCAAGGAACTCCTGGCGACGATCGACAACCTGGAGCGCGCGCTCGGTCACGTGCGCCAGGAAGAGGACGTCGACAAGGAGAACCTGGTCGAGGGCGTCGAGCTGACGTTCCGCTCGCTCATGCACACGCTCGAGAACTCGGGCGTCAACGTCGTCGAGGCCGAGGGAAAGCCGTTCGATCCCAAGGTCCACGAGGCCATCCGCCAGGTGCCCTCCGACGACCAGCCCGCGGGGACCGTCGTCGAGGTCTACCAGAAGGGCTACGTGATGAAGAACCGGCTGCTTCGTCCGGCGCTTGTGGCGGTCGTGGGTTCCAGCGGCGGGGATTCGTCCTAGGTCGTCTCAGGTTTCCCCCCCATGCGCCGATTGAAGTCGGCACGGGCAACCATGGGCAAGATCATCGGAATCGACCTCGGCACGACCAATAGCTGCGTCGCCGTCATGGATCGGGACGGAGCGGCGGTCATTGCCAACAGCGAGGGCAGCCGCACCACGCCCTCGATCGTGGGCTTCAACGAGGCCGGCGAGAAGCTGGTCGGCCAGATCGCCAAGCGCCAGGCCGTGACCAACCCCGACCAGACGGTCTACGCGGTCAAGCGCTTGATCGGCCGCCGCTTCGACGAAGAGAACGTCGAGCGCTTCCGCTCCGTCGCGCCGTTCGAGATCTGCAGGGCCGAGAACGACGACGCCTGGGTGCGCGTGCAGGGTAAGGAGCGCAGTCCCGAGGAGATCTCGGCGACGATCCTCCAGTTGATGAAGGAGACCGCTCAGGACTACCTGGGCGAAGAGGTGACCGACGCTGTGATCACGGTGCCGGCCTACTTCAACGACTCGCAGCGCCAGGCGACCAAGGACGCGGGCAAGGTCGCGGGCCTGAACGTGCTTCGAATCATCAACGAGCCCACGGCAGCCGCCGTGGCCTACGGCCTGGGCAGCGACGAGGAGAAGACCATCGCCGTCTTCGACCTGGGCGGTGGGACCTTCGACATCTCGGTACTGAAGATCGGCAACGGTGTCTTCGAGGTGCTCTCGACCAACGGCGACACCTACCTGGGCGGTGAGGACTTCGACGAGTGCATCGTCAATCACCTGGCCAGCGAGTTCCAGGGCAAGAGCGGCATCGACGTGCGCGCCGACCCGCTCGCGCTGCAGCGGCTCAAGGAAGCCGCCGAGCGCGCGAAGCAGGAGCTTTCCGGCGCGACGGAGACCGACATCAACCTGCCCTTCATCACGGCGGACGAGGACGGTCCCAAGCACCTGACCGAGCTTCTCACCCGCGAGAAGCTCGAAGAGCTGGTCGCTCCGATCGTCGAGCGGATCGCGCCGCCCTGCGAGGCCGCCCTGTCCGACGCCGGGCTCACGCCGGCCGACATCGACGAGATCGTGATGGTCGGCGGCATGACGCGAATGCCGCTCGTCGTGGCGAAGGTCGAGGAGATCTTCAAGCGCGAGGTCAGCCGGAACGTGAACCCCGACGAGGTCGTGGCGCAGGGCGCAGCGATCCAGGGGAGCGTTCTCGCCGGTGACACCGAGGACGTGCTGCTGCTCGACGTGACGCCCCTGTCCCTGGGCGTAGAGACGCAGGGGGGCGTGATGACGCCGATCATCTCGCGCAACACGACCGTGCCGACGCGCAAGGGACAGGTCTTCTCGACCACCGACGACAACCAGAACATGGTCCGCGTCCACGTGCTCCAGGGCGAGCGCGAGATGGCCGCCGACAACGTGACGCTGGGCAAGTTCGAGATGGTCGGAATCCCGCCCGCGCCGCGCGGCGTCCCGCAGATCGAGGTCACGTTCGACATCGACGGCGACGGCATCCTGCAGGTCTCGGCCAAGGACCTGGACACGAACCGCGCGCAGGAGATCCGGATCCAGGCGAGCGGCGGGCTCAGCACCGATCAGGTCGAGGACCTGGTCCAGGACGCGGCTCGCCACGCGGACACCGACGCCGAGCGTCGCGAGCTCGCGGAGCTCGGCAACACGGCCGAGGGCCTGATCTACTCGGTCGAGCAGGCCATCGGCGAGTACGGCGACCAGCTCGACGAGGTCGAGGCCGAGGAGGTCAAGCAGAGCCTCCAGCGCGCCCGCCAGGCGACCACCGACGGCGAGCTCGACCAGCTCCGCGAGGCCGTAGAAGAGCTCCAGCAGGTCGCCTACCGCATGACCGAAGTCATGTACGAGCGCCTCCAGGACTCCTGAACCGCGACGGCCCGGCGTTCTTGACGCCTTCTTGACCGCTTCTTGGCCCCTTCTTGACCGGAGGGGATCCCGCCCTAGCTTGCTACGCTCATGCGCTCCCGGGGTCGGGGCAGGTAGCCAATGAAGCGGGATTACTACGAAATTCTGGGTGTCGATCGGGGCGCGGCGCCCGACAACATGAAGCGCGCGTACCGCAAGCTCGCCCACCAGTACCACCCGGACAAGAATCCGGACGACCCGGAGGCCGAGGGCAAGTTCAAGGAAGCGTCCGAGGCCTACGCGGTCCTGTCGGACCCCGAGAAGCGCAGCACCTACGACCGCTTCGGGCATGCGGGGATCTCCGGCGGCGCCGGCGGCGATCCATTTGCGGGCTTCGATCCGTTCCAGAGCTTCGGCGACCTGTTCAGCGACTTCTTCGGCGGCGACGTGTTCGGGCAGCGGCGCGGTCGTGGCTCGGGCCAGCGCGGCGCCGACCTGCGCTACCAGCTCGACGTGGACTTCAAGGACGCCGCCTTCGGCAGCGAGCACGAGATCCGCATCCCGCGCCACGAGTCCTGCGAGAGCTGCGAGGGCCTGGGCGGCGAGCTCGAGACCTGCCCGCGCTGCGGTGGCATGGGCCAGGTCCAGCTCCAGCAGGGATTCTTCCGCATCAGCCGCCCCTGCGATCGTTGCTCGGGCATGGGGCAGAGCCTCAAGCGCGCTTGCGAGGACTGCTCCGGACAGGGCCGGACGGAGAGCGTCGTCGACCGCACGGTGAACATCCCCGAAGGGGCGTTCACCGGACTGACGCTGCGCTACCGCGGAGAGGGAGAGGCGGGGCTGCGCGGCGGCCCGACCGGTGACCTGAACGTCGTCATCAACGTGCGCCCGCATCCGATGTTCGAGCGCGACGATCTCGACATTCACTGCGAGCTGCCGATCTCGATCGCGCAGGCGGCCCTCGGCTGCGACGTCGAGGTTCCCACGCTGCGGGGCGTGCGCGAGATCCAGATCCAGGCCGGAGCGCAGTCGGGCGACGTGGTGCGGCTGCGCGGTGAGGGCATACCGCGACTCGGCGGGGGAGGGCGCGGCGACCAGCTGGTGCGGATCTTCGCCGAGGTGCCGACGCGCATGAGCGGCGAGCAGCGCGAGCTGATGGAGAAGTTCGCGGAGCTCTCCGGGGACGACGTCAGCCCGCGCCGGCGCGGCTTCCTCGACAAGCTGCGGGACCTGTTCGACTGATGCGCGGCCGCCCAGCGCCCCGCCTGCGGCAGGTGGCCCTGGCCCTCCTGCTCGCCGGGCTGGCGCAGGGCTGCGCGCCAACCGCCGTGCAGCGGGACGGGGTGTCGGTGCCCTACGAGCAGGCGGCCGACGAAGATCTCCGCCGCGCGAAGAAGGCGCTCGACCAGGGACGCCCCGCCGTCGCGATCCGCGTCCTGGAGCCGTTTCTCGAGGAGCTCCGCTCGAGCCGGCGTGCCGACCAGGGGCTCTGGCTGCTGGCCGAGGCGCACGCGCAGCAGGGCGATCCCGAGCGCGCGGCGCTGACCCTGCGGCGGCTGATCGAGCGCCACCCGCGGAGTCCCTACGCCCCGCGCGCGCGGCTGCGCGCGGCCGAGCTGTACCGTGAGCTGGGCCGGCCCGAGATCGGGCGCGCGATCCTGCGCCAGGCCGCGTTCGAGCGCGCGCCCGCGTCGCTGCGCGCGCAGATGCACCGCATGATCGCCGACCTGGCTCGCGCCGAGGGCGACTACCCCGAGGCGGTGCTGGCGCTGGCGCTGAGCCGGCGCGACGCCGAGGACCCGGAGACGCTCTCCGAGATCGACCTGGAGCTGCAGGAGCTGGTGCAGGAGCGGCTCAACGACGCCGAGCTCGCCCACCTGGCGCGGCGCCTGCCGCGCGGCCCCGTCTACGACCGCGTGCTGCTGACGCTGGCGGAGCGCCAGCTCGAACGCGGCGACTACGGCATGGCGCTCGACACGTTGGACCGTCTGCCGCAGCGGCTGCGCCCGGTGGACGAGCGCACGCGGACCCGCCTGACGACGCAGGCGCGCGCGGGCAGCGAGAGCACGAGCTACCGGCTCGGACTCGCGCTTCCGCTGAGCGGTCCCTACGAAGGCTTCGGCGAGAAGGTGCTGCGCTCGGTCGTGCTGGCGCTGGGCATCTTCGACGAGTCGCCGCGCCACTACGAGCTGATCGTTCGCGACACGAAGGGCGATCCGGCCGAAGCGGCCGAGGCGATCCACGAGCTGATCGGCGAAGGCGTGCGCGTCATCCTCGGCCCGCTGCGGTCGGTCAGCGCACTCGCCGCCGCGCCCTGGGTCGAGCGCGCTCGCGTACCGATGCTCACCTTCGCCACGCGTCCCGACGTGCCCTACCTGGGCGAGTACGTGTTCCGGATCGGGCTCGACGGCGGAGCGCAGGCGTCGGCCCTGGCGCAGTGCGCGATCGACGAACTCGACTACAAGACGTTCGCCGTGCTCTATCCCAAGGACGACTACGGGCGGGGGTTCAAGAACGCGTTTTGGGACCAGGTCGAGGAGCGTGGCGGCGAGATCGTCGGGTCCGAAGGCTACGCGCCGGGTGCGGTAGACATGCAGGCCGAGATCAAGCGGCTCGTCGGTCTCTACTACATGACCGACGCCGAGCGCGAGCTGGTCACCGAGCGCGACCGGCTCCTGAAGCGCCGCATCGAGAACGAGGAGCGGCTGGCGGACCCGAACTTCGCCGACCTTCCCCCGTACGTCGACTTCGACGCCCTGTTCGTCCCCGACGCCGCGCGCAAGGTGGGGCTGATCCTGCCGCAGCTGCGCTTCTACGACATTCGCGACGTGACCTACATGGGGCCGCGGGACTGGAACGATCCGGAGCTGCTGCGGATCGCGGGCCGTGACGCGCGCGGCTCCGTCTTCGTCGACGGCTTCTGGGCCGCCGATCCCGACCCCGCGTCGGCTGACTTCGTGGCGCGCTACCAGGGCGCGTACGGTGACGTACCCGACGCGACCGCCGCCAGCGCCTGGGACGCCGCGCGCCTGGTCCGTTCCGTCGTCGAGAACGAGGGACCGCTGAGCGCGCGACGGCTCCGCGACGCCTTGCTCGACGTTCGTGACTTCGGTGGCGTGTCAGGGCTGGCCGCGTTCGACGAGGTTGGCGGTCCGCTCATGGCGTTGCAGCTACTGACCATCGAACGCGGCGCCATTCGCGAATTCGACTGCCGCCCGAGAGTCAAGATCACTTCACCCTGAGTCGATCTCTGTAGCAGCGGTACCAGAGGGGCGCCGCTCGCACTGCTGCTGCAGACAGACCGATTCAGACGTGGAGTGAACTCAGTGGACGACTCCCCAGGCAACGCATTCGAAGTCCCCGAGCACCTCCCGCTGCTGCCGATCCGGGACGCCGTGGTGTTCCCGTCGATGATCCTGCCGCTCTTCGTGGGGCGCGAAGTGTCGATCAAGGCGATCGAGACGGCCGCCGAAGGCGACCGGCTGCTGGCGCTGGTGACCCAGCGCGACCCCGACGTCGATGATCCGACCCCCGAGGACATGTACGCGATCGGCACGGTCGGCATGATCATGCGGATGATGCGGCTCCCGGACGGACGCCTGAAGGTGCTCGTGCAGGGCCTGTCGAAGGTCCGCGTGGCCGAGTACCGCAAGACCGAGCCCTTCATCGAGGTCCAGGTCGAGCCGCTCGAGGTCGAGGACCCGCAGTGGAGCGTCGAGACCGAGGCGCTGGTGCGCTCGGTGCGCGAGAAGATCGAAGAGCTGCTCCCGCTGCGGCACCTGCCGCCCGAGATCCTGTCCGTCACCGCCAGCGTAGACGACCCGGGCCGCCTGGCGGACCTGGTGTCGTCCAACCTGCGACTGCGCGTAGACGAGGCACAGGAGATCCTGGAGATCGTCGACCCGATCCGCCGTCTGCGGAAGATCGACTCGCTGCTCCGCCGCGAGCTGGCGGTGTCGTCGATGCAGGCCGAGATCCAGAGCAACGTCCGCGACGAGATGACGCGCAGCCAGCGCGAGCACTTCCTGCGCGAGCAGCTGCGCGCGATCCAGCAGGAGCTCGGCGAGACCGACGAGCGCGCCTCGGAGATCGAGGACCTGAGAGAGCGAATCGCCAAGGCCGGCATGAACGAGGAGGCCCGCACCGAGGCCGACCGCCAGCTCGAGCGACTGGAGCGCATGCACCCGGACTCGTCCGAGACCCATGTCGTGCGCACCTACCTCGAGTGGATGGTCGAGCTGCCGTGGTCCTGCACGAGCGACGACAACCTCGATCTTCAGCACGCGCGGGACGTCCTGCAGCGCGACCACGCCTACCTGCACAAGGTCAAGGAGCGGATCATCGAGTTCCTGGCCGTGCACAAGCTGCGCGGCCGCGTGAGTGGCAAGAGCCCGATCCTCTGCCTGGTCGGACCTCCGGGCGTGGGCAAGACGTCGCTCGGCCGATCGCTGGCACAGGCGATGGGCCGCGAGTTCGTGCGCATGTCGCTCGGCGGCATGCGGGACGAGGCCGAGATCCGCGGCCACCGCCGCACCTATGTCGGCGCCATGCCCGGCCGCATCGTGCAGGGCATGAAGCAGGCGGGCAGCGCGAATCCGGTCTTCATGCTCGACGAGATCGACAAGCTGGGCGCCGACTACCGCGGCGACCCGGCGGCGGCCATGCTCGAGGTGCTCGACCCGGAGCAGAACTGCCAGTTCCGCGACCACTACCTGAACGTGCCCTACGACCTGTCGCAGGTGCTCTTCGTCGCCACGGCGAACCTGATCGATCCGATCCCGCCGGCGCTGCTCGACCGCATGGAGGTGATCCGCCTCCCGGGCTACACACCCGAGGAGAAGGAGGTCATCGGCCGCCGCTTCCTCGTTCCGCGCCAGCTCGAGGAGTGTGGCCTGACGGCCGAGGCCGTGACGGTGTCGCGCTCGGCGATCCGGACGATCATCACCGGCTACACGCTCGAGGCCGGCGTGCGCTCGCTCGAGCGCGAGATCGGGCGGCTCTTCCGCAAGGTCGCGCGCCGCTTCGCCGAGGGCGAGGCCGACTCGGCGTCCATTTCGCTGCGGAACCTCAAGTCGTATCTCGGCGCCCCGCCGGTACAGGACGAGGCGATCCCGCGCGAGGACGAGGCCGGCATCGCGCGCGGTCTGGCGTGGACCCAGGCCGGCGGAGAGGTGCTGATCGTCGAGGCGACGCAGGTGCGCGGTCGCGGACTGACGCTCACCGGTCAGCTCGGCGACGTGATGAAGGAGTCGGGCCAGGCGGCACACTCCTACGTGCGCTGGCGCGCTGCGCAGTTCGGCATCGCCGACGCGCTGACGCGGAACGAGATCCACGTGCACGTGCCCGCGGGCGCGACGCCCAAGGACGGGCCGTCCGCCGGCGTCACGATGGCGACCGCGATCGTCTCGCTGCTCACCGACATCCCGATTCGCGCCGACGTTGCGATGACGGGCGAGATCACGCTGCGGGGCCGGGTGCTCCCGGTCGGCGGCGTGCGCGAGAAGGCCCTGGCGGCCCTTCGCCGGGGGATCAACCAGGTCATCCTGCCCGCGTCGAACAAGCACGACCTGGACGAGATCCCGCCGGAGCTCGCGCGCCGCATCAAGTTCCACTTCGTGCACACCATGGACGAGGTGCTGGCGCTGGCGCTGACGGAGCCGCTCTCGCCCGAGCTGCGCAGCTCGGCGATCAAGAAGGCTGCGGCCACCCGCCAGGTCCGGTCCTAGTCCACCGTTCCTTCCCGGCATGCCGCCGCGTCCCGTATGATCACGGGATGGCGAAGCTGCTCGATCCCGCTCGACTCGGAGAGTTCGGACTGATCGAGGCGCTGAAGCACCGTGCCCGCGTGGCGGGGCATGCCTGGGCCGAGGCGATCGGCGACGACGCCGCGATCCTGCGCCCGCGCAAGGACCACGAGCTCGCCCTGACCGCGGACGCGTTGGTCGAGGGCGTGCACTTCCGCTGGGAGACGACGGACCCGCGTTCGCTGGCGCACAAGACCCTGGCGGTGAACCTGTCCGACCTGGCGGCCATGGGCGCCCGGCCCCGGGGGTTCCTGCTGAGCCTGGCGCTCCCGCCGATCGCCGTGCCCCAGAGGCTGGACGGCTTCGTGGCGGGGCTGCTCGGCGCAGCGCGCCGGTTCGCGTGCCCGCTGGTGGGGGGAGACATCGTGTCGTCTCCCGCGTGGATGTTCTCGGTGACGGCGGTGGGCGAGCTGCCCCGCGGCACGGCCCTGCTGCGGCGCGGCGCTCGTCCCGGTGACCGCGTCATGCTGACCGGGCAGGTCGGGGGCTCCGCGCTCGGCCTGGCGCTGCTCGAGGCGGGCGCGGGACGCGAGACGGGCGCGCGGCCCTTCGTTCGCCGCCACCTGAAGCCCGAGCCGCGGCTCGAAGCCGGCCAGAAGCTGCGGCGTTGGGGCATCGCGCGGGCCGCGCTCGACGTTTCGGACGGCGTGGCGCAGGACCTCGGACACCTGGCTCGGGCCTCCGGCGTCGGAGCCGAGCTCGACATCGACCGCCTGCCCCGGCCGCGTGGCTTCGGCGCCGCCTGCCAGAAGCTCGGCCTCGAGGCCGACGACCTGGCGCTGGCGGGCGGCGAGGACTTCGAGCTGCTCTTCGCGGTGCCCCGGAAGGCGCCGGAGGCGAGCGTGTTCAGCAAGCGACTCGGCTGTCCGGTCGCCGAGATCGGCCGCATTCGCGGCGGCCGTGGCGTGTCGCTCCTGCGCGACGGTGAGCCCGTGACCCTGGCCCGCCTCGGCTTCGACCACTTCAAGCCAGCCGCCCCGTCTACCGACAAGTAAGGCGGGTTTACGCGCCCGGCTTGCGCGTGGGGGAAGCGGTTTGCGGCTCGAGCTCCGTTACAAGCTCAGCATGGGCTTCGTGGGTGTAGCAGTGCTCTCGATGGCATTGCCGCACGTGCTCGAGAGGCTCGGCGCCGCGGCCTGGCCGGCGATGTTCGGGGCACTCGCCCTGAGCGCCCTGGCCGGCTGGGCGTTCGCGCAACGGGTGACGAGGAACATCCGCAGATTGCGCTCCTGCACCGACCGCATCAGCAAGGGTGACCTGACGGCCGACGTCGAGCTCGAGACCGGTCGCTTCGCGCCGGACGAGACGGTGGACCTGGCACGCTCGGTGGACGGCATGCTGCAGAACCTGCGCGAGCTGGTGGAGCACATCCAGAACGCCGCCGACCAGGTGGCGCACTCGTCCCGCGACCTGTCGCTCTCCTCGCACGGAATCAAGACGACCAACCTCGAGATCGCCGCGACCATGGAAACCGTGGCCGAAGGCGCGGGCGCGCAGCAGGATGGCGTCCAGCGCATGGTGCAGCGCGGCCACTCCGTCTCGGAAGCGCTCGGCGAGAGCGCCCACGCGGCGCGCGAGTCGTCCGTCTTCGCCGCCGAGGCGAACGAGCGCACGACGGCGGGCGTCGAGGCCTCGCGGCTGACCATCGAGAAGACGCAGCGTCTCTTCGAGAAGGCCGACGCCGCGAGCCGGCTCGTGGTCGAGTTCGAGAGCAAGATCCAGTTCGTTCACCGCATCACCGAGATGATCACGAGCGTCGCCGACAAGACGCACCTGCTCTCGCTCAACGCCTCGATCGAGGCGGCGCGAGCGGGGGACGCGGGGCGCGGCTTCTCGGCGGTCGCCGAAGAGGTGCGCAAGCTCGCCGAGAGCGCGGGCGAGCAGGCCGAGCAGATCGACGGCCTGATCCGTGAGCTCAAGGAGCAGTCGCGCGGCATCTCGCAGGTCATGAGCGGCATGGGCGAAGAGGTCCGCTGCGGCCGTGAGGATCTCGACCGCATCGTCAGCTCGCTCGAGCACACGCAGAGTGCCGTTGCCGAGGTGTCCAAGCGCTCCGAGACCATCGCCTACAACGTGGAGCAGCAGGCCGGCGCGGCGGCCGAGATCGCCGAGGCCATCGACGGTGTGGCGGACGTCGCGACGCAGAACGTCTCGGCTACCGACGAGATGAGCGGCGCGCTCTCGATCCAGACCGACAGCATGGACCAGATGGTCAGTCACGCCGCGGCGCTCTCCGAGATGTCGGCGCAGCTCGGTGACGTGGCGCGGAGGTTCCGAACGCGATGACCGTTGCGTCCGCACAGCAGTGGCTTCGCTTTCGGCTGCAGGACACGCAGTACGCGATCCCGCTCGAGGCCGTCGCCGAGGTGACCGCGCCGAAGCGGCCGAACCTGATTCCGCTCGTTCCGCTCGACGTCGGGGGCATCCTCAACGTGCGCGGCGAGCCGCTTCCGGCGGTCGACGGATGCGCGTTGGTCGGTGCGTCGAGCGGTGGCGCGACTGCGCCGCGTCCGGCGCTGATTCTCGAAGACGGGAAGATCCGGGTCGGGGTCCTGGTGGACTCGGTGTCGCGCATCGAGCGCGGCCTCGCGGAGTCGGGACCGGACGAGATGTTCGAAGACGAGCCTGCACCGAAGCTCGCCTTCGTGGAGTGGGTTCGAATCGGCGGGGAACGGGTGGGCCTCGTCGACGCCCAGGGATGGCTGGGGCTGGCGATCGAACTGCTGACGAAGCAGGGCGGTCATAGGGGAGAGGAAGCATGTCCAAGCGGATTCTGATCGTGGACGACGCGGCATTCATGCGCGAAATGCTCCGCGACCTCCTTACCGAGGAGGGCTTCGAGATCGCGGCCGAGGCGGCCGACGGGGACGAAGCAGTCGCGGCGTATGCCGAGTACACACCTGACCTGGTGATGCTCGACATCGTGATGCCTCGCAAGAGCGGACTGGAGGCGCTGCGTGAGATCGTCGCATCCGACGCCGACGCGACCGTCGTCATGTGCAGCGCACTCGGGCAGGAGTCGCTGGTCATGGAGGCGCTCGACGCCGGCGCCAAGGACTTCGTCGTGAAGCCCTTCAAGCCGGACCGCGCGATCGAGGTCGTCAAGAAGGTGCTCCAGAAGGCCGACTGAGGCCGCGCTTGGATCTCGAGAAATACAGAATGCTCTTCGTCGACGAGACGGCCGACCACCTGGCCGAGATGTCTCGCGCGCTCGCAGCCGTGGAGCGCGGGGACGAGGACGCGTCCGACGAGCGCGCCATCGACACGCTGTTTCGCATGGCGCACTCGATCAAGGGCATGGCCGCATCGCTCGACTACGACGCGGTGTCGACCCTCGCGCACCGGCTCGAGGACTGGCTCGAGCCCGCGCGCAGCTCCGGCACGATCCCGGACGACGGTGTCCAGCTCGTCTACGAGATCATTGGTGCGCTCGAGAACATGGTCGCGGTGGTGGGCGCCGAAGCCGTCCCGTCCGCCCGCAACGACCTCATCGCGCGCCTGGCCGGCGAAGCCCCGCCCGACCCCGCGCCCGACGAGAACACGCCGGATGGGATCGCGCCCGCCGGGACCGCCCAACTGGCGTCCGAAGTCGCCGCGCCACCGCTCTCGCGGTCGGTTCGGGTTCGGGCCGAAGCCGTGGACCGCTTCCTGGCCGCAGTCGGAGAACTCATGCAGCGCCACGCCCAGCTCGAGTCGCTGCACCGGGCTTCCCCATTCTGGGAGTTCCGCCGCGAATTCGGAGAGGAGATCGACGGCATGGAGCGCGCGATCCGCGAGCTTCGACGCCGCGCGCTCGACATCCGCACGACGCCGGTTCGGCGCGTCTTCGAACGACTTCCACGCCTGGCGAGCGAGCTCGCCCACTCGCTCGGCAAGCGCGTCCGCGTGGACCTGGTCGGTGAAGAGGTCGAGGCGGACCGCGCCGTGCTCGACCATCTGGACGATCCGCTCCTGCACCTGCTGCGCAATGCCGTGGACCACGGAATCGAAGCCCCGCACGTCCGCGAGGCGTCGGGCAAGCCGGCCGTCGGGACCATTCGGCTCGAATCCGCGCGCGTCGGCAGCTCCATCCACCTGCGCATCCAGGACGACGGCGCCGGCATCGACGCCGAGAAGGTGCGGCGCCGCGCCGTCGAGAGCGGGCTGCTGCCGCAGTTGGTCGCCGAGGACCTTCCGCTCGAACGCATCGGCGAGCTGCTCTTCGAGCCGGGCATGTCGACGCGCGAAGAGGTGAGCGAGGTGTCGGGCCGCGGCGTGGGGCTCGACGCGGTCAAGAGCAAGATCGAGGCGCTCGGCGGGACGATCTCGCTGTCGACCAACGACGACGGAGGCATGACCTTCGACATCGATCTCCCCTCGATGGTGGCGCTGCAGCGCGTGCTGATCCTTCAGCTGTCCGGTGAGCGGGTGGCGCTTCCGGCCGCGCGCGTCGAGGCGGTACTCGAAGTCAGCGAGGGCACGATCGAACGCGTAGGCGACGAGGCCTTCTTCATGTGGAAGGATGAACCGATTCCGCTGCTCGACCTCGGCGAGCGCGTGCAGTTGCCGAGCGCCGGACCGCGGCACAAGGGGAACGTCGTGCTGACCGAAGCGCGCGGCTTCCGCATGGGCCTGCACGTGGACCGGGCAATCGCGGACTACGAGGTGTTCGTCCGCGAGGTTCCGTCCGCGCTCGCGGCGCTGCGCCCGCTCGCCGGCGTCGCGAACCTGCCCGATGGCGTGCCGGTCTTCCTGCTGGAGCCCGGCGCCCTCGTCGAGGACTTCGTATGAGCCGCGACTGGCTCTTCGAGTACGCGGTGGCGGGCGTGAAGGCGGCGGCCGACTCGCTGGCCAGCCTGCTCGGCGCCGAGCCCGCAACGCGCGCTCCCGTCTGCGACAAGATCGACATGAGCGCGCTCCCGGACAAGGTGTTCCCCGAGAACACCGGGTCGATCGCCGTGTTCGCCGACCTGGTCGGAGCCATCCAGGGCGAGGCGGGCATCGCGTTCCGGCGGGGAGAGGCCGACGCCCTGGTCCGCGCGCTCGTACCTGACGCCGACGTGGAGGCCTTCGACACCAGCGCCCAGTCCGCAATGAGCGAGGTGGGAAACATCGCGCTGTCGTCCGCCGCGGGAGCGATCGCCGAACTGATCGGCGGCGTGGTGATTCCCTCCGTCCCGCGCCTCGGTGCGAACCTGAGCGACGTGCTGCTGGTAGACGAGATCTGCGGCGACCTGGGTCGCATGCCGGTCTACGTCGCCGAGGCCGAAGTCAACACGCCGGGCAATCCGCTGCAGCTGACCTTCGTCTGGATCCCGGGCGACTAGCCCCGATCCGCGCGGGCCGGGGCCAGGGTCAGGTCCCGCCGGGGACGTCCACGAGGCTGATCCGCCCCCCGCCGCGGCGCCAGCCGCGCGACAACAGCCAAGTGTGCGCCCGCGCGACCGGGCTCGCACCTGACTGCGGTCCGAGCTTCTCGCGCCAGCCGTCGAAGAAGCGCCCGGACGACGCCGGATCGGGCCGCGCCGCCGCGCGCCGCCGGCGCGCGTGCTTGCAGTGGTTCAGCAGCACGTAGCGCAGAGCGCTGCGCACCTCGCTCGGCGAGCGCAGGACGTGCAGGTGATACCGGTCCGCGAGCACCGCCCCGGAGCGGTCGAATACGCGGTTGACGGCGCGCGCAAACCGCGCGGCGAGGCTCTTCATCCCGCGCCCGAGGGCCGCACGCCCGTTGGCCTCGACCAGCAAGTGCGCATGGTCGCCCTGGAGCGAGTAGTGCACGAGCCGGAAGCCCCCGCGCTCGCAACCGCGTGCGAAGGAACGCTCGAGCTCGCGAACCAGCCGAACCGTCCGCAGCGAGGGCAGATCGGGCCGCACCTTGAGCGTGACGTGGCACGGATACCGGGCCGCGAAGCGCTCGCGTGAGATGTGCGAGACGTGCGGCCCGCGAGGTCGCCCCGCACCCGGCCTTCGGCCCCCTCGGCTCGTGGAACGGAATCGCAAGTCGCGTTGTGTTGCTCGCGTGCTCATTCGATATACACCATATAGTGACGAAAACGGCGATGTAGACAAAGGACGTCGATCGGAAGGTGGCGCTTGGAGACGCCGTTCCTCGCCCCGGTCCGCTGCTCTCTTGTGACTCGCGCCACTCGCTTGCGACCGATTCGCTCCCCCGCTTCGCGGAGATCCAGGAAGATGCGAGGACTCCCTTGGATCCTTCGGCATGCTTCGTACGACTCGCAGGTGCCTCGGCTTCTAGCCCCCGGCGGGGGGTCGACCCGCGGGC
This sequence comes from Deltaproteobacteria bacterium, assembly GCA_019311115.1. Classification (GTDB taxonomy): domain Bacteria; phylum Myxococcota_A; class UBA9160; order SZUA-336; family SZUA-336; genus JAFDDB01. The sequence continues at coordinate 7,618 of JAFDDB010000048.1, read as the reverse complement.
AGCCCGGACCCTCGCAGGGGTGGATCTCGCTTCGGGGCTAGCCCGCCCACCTGCCGCTGGCCCGTCCGCGGCCCAGGGCTGAGCAGGCCCTGCTGGGGCGGGTCCGGCCGCCGCGTGCTTCGGGTTATGCTCCGCGCATGACGCCCGAATCGCTCCGGGAACTGCTGCGCCGCTTCCGTTCGGGCGAGCTGTCGGAGGACGCCGCGCTCGAGGAGCTGGCGCGCCTGCCCTTCCGCGAGCTGCGCGACGCCCGGGTCGACACGCACCGGGCGCTCCGCCAGGGCTTGCCCGAGGTCGTGCTCGGTCTCGGCAAGTCGGTCGAGCAGATCTGCGAGATCGTGAAGGCGCTCGAGTCGAGCGGCGTCAACGTGCTGGTCACGCGCGTGGAGCCGCAGGCGGCACACGAGGTGCGGAGAGAGCTCCCGCAGCTCGAGCACCGGCCCGAGGCGCGGCTGCTCTGGCTCGCCCAGCAGCCACCCCATCAGCCAGGTGGGCAGGGCGAGAGCGGATCGATCGCCGTCGTAACGGCCGGGACGGCGGACTCCCCCGTCGCGGAGGAGGCGGCCGTGGTCGCCGAGCTCTTCGGCAACAAGGTCGAGCGCCTCTACGACGTGGGCGTGGCCGGGCTCCACCGGCTGCTGGCTTCGATCGACGTGCTGCGCTCGGCCCGCGTCCTGATCGTGGTCGCGGGCATGGAGGGCGCTCTTCCGTCGGTAGTGGGCGGACTGGTCGGACGGCCGGTGATCGCCGTCCCGACCAGCGTCGGCTACGGCACCGCGCTGGGGGGCGTGACGGCGCTGCTCGGCATGCTCGCTTCGTGTGCGTCCAACGTGACCGCCGTCAACATCGACAACGGCTTTGGAGCGGCGTTCGTCGCGACGCTGATCAATCGTGGCTGAGCCCGCTACCGCCGAGTCGTCGGGTCGCGGGGGCGGGCGCGCGCTCCACCTGGACTGCTTCTCCGGTGCAGCCGGAAACATGCTGCTCGGCGCGCTGCTCGAGCTGGGAGTGCCCGAGTCGGTAGTGCGGGACTCGCTCGCGGCGCTTGGCCTGGCCGAAGTCCGCATGCGCACCGAGCGCGTCATGCGCGGGGCCTTCCGCGCCACCTGGCTCGAGTTCCAGGGGCCGGACCGCACGCCCGAGGAGCGCCGCTTCGAGCAGATTGCGGAGCTGCTCGCAAAGAGCTCCCTGCCGCCACGCGTACGCCAGCAGAGCCTGCAGGTCTTCGAGGCGTTGGCGGTGGCCGAGGGCCGCGTTCACGGCGTCGACCCGAAGACCGTGCACTTCCACGAGGTGGGCGCGGTGGACGCGATCGGCGACATCGTCGGCGTCTGCGCGGCGCTCGAGCACCTGGGCGTCGAGCGCGTCACGGCGTCGGTGCTCCCGCTGGGGACGGGCAGCGTCGACAGCTCGCACGGCCGCTTGCCGCTGCCTGCGCCCGCCACCGTCGAGCTGCTCCGCGGGATCCCGACGCGCCCCGCCGGAGTCGAGTGGGAGACGGTCACGCCCACCGGCGCGGCCCTGCTCCGCGTGCTGGCCGACGACTTCGGCGCGATGCCGGCGCTCACGCCGGTGGGGCAGGGCTTTGGCGCCGGCCGCGATCGCGTGGGTCCCATGCCGAACGTGCTGCGCGCGATCCTCGGCGAGCCGTCGCACGCCTTCGAGTCGGACGTGGTCGTCCAGCTCGAGACGAACCTGGACGACATGAACCCCGAGCAGCTGCCCTTCCTCGTCGAGCGGCTGATGGAGGACGGCGCGCTCGACGTATCGCTCTCTCCGCTGGCCATGAAGAAAGGGCGGCCCGGGCAGCTGTTGCGCGTGATCGCGCGACCCGAAGACCGCGAGCGGCTGGCGCGGCGGGTGCTGCTCGAGTCGACGGCGCTCGGGGTCCGGTTCCAGGAAATGCCGCGCCTCAAGCGCGTCCGCGAGCACTCGCAGGTGGACACGCGCTACGGCCGCATCGGTGTCGTCGTGGTGCGCAGCCCGGACGGGCGCCGCGTGCTGCGTCCCGAGTTCGAGGACTGCGCCCGCGCGGCCCGCGACGCGGAGGTTCCGATCGACGACGTGTACCGGGCAGCCTGCGCGGCCGCGGAGGAGTCCGAGTGAGCACGGTGAGCGTAGACGCCGCTCTCTTCTTCCCGAGGAACCCGGCATAGTGAGCGTAGACGCCGCTCCTTTTCAGCTCGGCGATGTTGGGGGGGTGGGGCCGGCGGTGCTCTGCCTGCATGGGCTGACGGGAACGCCCTACGAGGTTCGGCAGCCCGCCGAGGCGCTGGCCGAGCGGGGCTTTGCCTGCCTGGGCCCCGAGCTGCCCGGTCACGGCACCAGTCCGGAGGTGCTGGCCGCGACCTCGCGCTCGGCGTGGCTCGAGGCGGTGCTCGGCGCCTTCGACCGGCTGGCCGCGACGCACGCACGCGTCTACGCCGTGGGCCTCTCTCTCGGCGGCCTGCTGACCCTGGCGCTCTGCCAGCGCCGCCCGGTCCAGGGGTCGGTCGTGCTGGCGGCCCCGCTCGAGTTGTCGCGCGCGGTGCGCTGGGCGGTGCCGCTGCTCGCGCCGGCGATCCGGTCGATCCCCAAGACGTCGGACATCGTCGACGACGCGGCGCGGGCCCGTCACCCGGGCTACCGGCGCATGCCGCTGGCGGCCGTACGCGAACTGATGCGCTTGCAGCGCGAGGTCGAGCGAGGACTGGACCGGATCGAGTCACCGCTTCGCCTGATCTACAGCCGAGCCGACAGGACCGTGCGGCTCGAAGACGCCGAGCGCATCCTCCGGCAGGTCTCGTCCCCGGATCCGGAGGTGATCACCCTCGATCGCTCGGGTCACGTGCTTCCGGTCGACCTCGAACGCGAGCGCGTGACGAAAGAGGTCGTGGACTTCCTGTACAGCTTCGTAAGGGGAAGGACACTCATGGCGGAACTTCCGGGGGCAGCAGTCAAGCGTCTTCTCACCAGCCACGGCGGGGGGCTCCGGTCTTCGGGCTCCGCCGTCGAGTTGGCCGTCGCTGCGGCCGAGGGCTATATCGCGCGTCTCGCGCAGGAAGCCTCGGCGTCGGCGCAGCGCGACAAGCGCAAGACGATCATGGACACGGACATCCAGCGCGCGAAAGAAGCGCTGGGCGGTTAGGGCGTCGGGTCGCGGCGCCCATCCGAGTGGGCGTTGCGCCGCTCGAGCGCCTCGACCAGCCGGATCCAGCGTGGTTCGCTGCCTTCGCCGAAGCGAAGGAAGCGGATGCCCGTGATGAGGCTCGCCTGTCCGGGCAGTGTGATGCGCGTCACCACGACGCCTTCGGCATCGACGGGCTGGAGCGGGTCCGGAAGGCGGATCCGGAAGCGTTCCACCGTGCCGATCGCCGGATCGCGGCGCGTGCGCAGAGCGATCCCGCCGCGCGCGATCGACTCGGTCCGCTCGGTAGTGGTGCCCGTCCCGTGCACGACGCGCACGGGCAGCCGGGCCGCGTAGCGCGTAAAGCGGCGCTGTGACGGGTGCTTGATCAGGTCGAGCATCAGTTCGCCCGCCTCGTCCCACTCGAAGGGCTTGCTCAGGTAGGCGGCGGCGCCGGCCACGATCGCGGCCTTCGCGTTGGCCCGGTTCTCGTGCTCGTCGAGCAGCACGATCGGCAGCCGCTCGATGCCCGCCAGGGCTCGCACGCGCGCCGCGAACTCGAGCCCGTCGGCGCGTGTCAGCCGCACGCCCGAGATCACCAGGTCGAATGACGTGTCGCGGAACGCGTCGAGCGCGCGAGCCGCGTCGCGGAAGGGCGCCAGCTCGAAGCCGCGGACGTTCAGCGACGAGCGAACGCTCGCCAGGTCGCTGGCGACGTCGTCCAGGATCAGGATGCGGTGTGAGGGCTCCGGGGCCTTGTCCGGCGGAGGGTCGTGGTGAGGAAGCGGACGCGAGCTGCGCATGGCCCGCGGCCGAACGGCCACACGCCTCATCTGCTCGGTCAGGCCGAGTTCCAGCTCGGATGACAGGTCGAGAGACGGCAGTGGCCGGTGCACGCGGTCTCCGTGCCGCGCCACGACTGCGTCCGCAAGCGGGCCGCTGCTCGGAAGCAGGATCTCGGTCGAGGATAGGACGATTGCGGGCGGTCCCGACGCGCCCGTCAGGTGCAGGCCCAGCCGCGTCGCGTGGGACGAGGTGCTGGTGTCGGCGCCCAGGCGGTCCAGCCAGCCCTCGGCCTCACGCAGCGTCGTCAGCCGGTGCTCCCAGGCGCGCCGGAGCGCGCGCTCGACGGAGCCCGCGTCGTGGCAGCGCGTGACGTCGATGGCGGGCAGGTCGAAGAACAGCCGCGGATGGCTGAACTTGATCCGCTGTCGGTCCATGACGTAGAAGCGCGCGCGCGACACCGTGAACGCCGCCCCGAGCGTGCGGAACGGGATCGGTGACACCGAGAGCCAGCCGAGCGCGGCACGCGCGCCCTCCGAGGGCCGCACCTCGACACCGATCTGGCGCAGCCGTTCGGCCAGGGGGTTCGCGGGTGCCTTCGGGTCCTTCACGCAGACGCAATCGGCGCGGGGAGCGGCCGACATGAGTCCGCTCGCCCCGCCCGCCCAGAGCCGCGCTGGCGCGGCGAGGCCCCGCCCGGCTGACGCCGTGACGCGAGAACGGCCCCGGAGCCTGGCTCCGGGGCCGTCAGTGGTGGTGCCTCGACGGATTCGAGGGCTACATCATGCCGGGCATGCCGCCGGGCATGGCGGGTCCGCCGCCGGCGTCGTCGTCGGGCTTGTCGGCGATCATGGCCTCGGTCGTCAGCAGCAGGGACGCCACGCTCGCCGCGTTCTGCAGCGCCGTGCGCACGACCTTGGTCGGGTCGATGATGCCGGCCTTGGTCAGGTCCTCGAAGACCTCGGCGCGGGCGTTGAAGCCAAAGGCGCCCTTCTCGCCCCGCACGCGGTCCACGATGATCGCCCCTTCCTGTCCGGCGTTCTGCGCGATCATGCGGATCGGCTCCTCGATGGCGCGCTCGACGATTTTGGCGCCGGCCCTCTGCTCCTCGTTCTCCAGCTTGACGTTCGTCGCGGCGTGCTGCGCGCGCAGCAGCGCGACGCCGCCGCCGGGCACGATGCCCTCCTCGGTGGCCGCGCGCGTGGCGTGGAGCGCGTCCTCGACGCGAGCCTTCTTCTCCTTCATCTCGGACTCTGTCGCGGCGCCGACCTTGACCACCGCGACGCCGCCGGCCAGCTTGGCCAGCCGCTCCTGCAGCTTCTCGCGGTCGTAGTCCGAAGTCGTCGACTCGATCTGGTTGCGGATCTCGCCGCAACGCGCCTCGATGTCCTTCTTCTTGCCTGCGCCGTCGATGATGGTCGTGTTGTCCTTGTCGATGATGATGCGCTTGGCCTTGCCCAGGTCGTTGAGCGTGATGTTCTCGAGCTTGATGCCGAGCTCCTCTGCGATCACCTGGCCGCCGGTCAGCGTCGCCATGTCCTGCATCATCGCCTTGCGGCGATCCCCGAAGCCGGGCGCCTTGACCGCCGCCACGTTGAGCGTGCCGCGGAGCTTGTTCACGACCAGCGTCGCGAGAGCCTCGCCTTCGATGTCCTCGGCGACCAGCACGAGCGGGCGCCCGAGCTTGGCGACCTGCTCCAGCACCGGCAGCAGGTCCTTCAGGTTCGAGATCTTCTTCTCGTGCAGCAGGATGACGGGGTCGTCGAGCGACACCTCCATGCGTTCCGCGTCCGTGATGAAGTAGGGCGACAGGTAACCGCGGTCGAACTGCATGCCCTCGACCACGTCGAGGATGGTGTCGAGCGTCTTGTTCTCCTCGACCGTGATCACGCCCTCGCGCCCGACCTTGTCGATCGCGTCGGCGAGGATGTTGCCGATCTCCTCGTCGTTGTTGGCGCTGATGCTGCCGACCTGCGCGATCTCGCTGCGGTCACGCGTGGGCTTGGACAGCTTGGCGAGTTGCTCGCAGATCGCAGCCACGGCGGCGTCGATGCCGCGCTTCAGCTCGATCGGGCTGTGTCCGGCCGCCACCATCTTGAGGCCCTCGCGGAAGATCGCCTGTGCGATCACGGTGGCCGTCGTGGTGCCGTCGCCGGCCACGTCCGAGGTCTTGGAAGCGACCTCCTTGACCATCTGCGCGCCCATGTTCTCGAACTTGTCCTCGAGTTCGATCTCCTTGGCCACCGTCACGCCGTCCTTGGTGACGACCGGCGACCCGAAGCTCTTCTCGATGATCACGTTCCGGCCCTTCGGTCCCAGCGTGACCTTGACGGCGTTCGCCATCGTGTCCACGCCGCGGAGGATCGAGTCGGAGGCCTGCTGATCGAACTGGATGATCTTGCCAGCCATGATTACTTGCCCTTCTTCTTGCTTTCGATCACGGCGAGGACGTCTTCCTCGCGCAGGATCACGTAGTCGTCGCCGTCCAGCGTCACGTCGGTGCCGGAGTACTTTCCGAACAGCACGCGGTCGCCCTTGGAGACGTCGAGCGGTGTCACGTTGCCGTCGTCGCGCACCTTCCCGGGACCCGCAGCGATCACCTGGCCCTCCTGGGGCTTCTCCTTGGCGGTGTCCGGAATGATGATTCCGCCTGCCGTCGTCTCTTCTTCTTCGACGCGGCGCAGCAGGATGCGGTCCTGAAGCGGTCGGATCTTCATGCTCTCTTCCTCCTCTGTCGCTCTCGCTCGCCGCCTGTGGCGGCGCGGAAGCTCGGGTCTGGGGGCCGGCGAGGGCCCGTCGGTCTCGACGTGCCCCGCCCGTGTTGGCACTCCCCGAGAGGAGAGTGCCAGCCGCGGAGCCGCACTCTAGGGCGAGCCCGGAGCGCGGTCAACTCGCTCGAGATGCTGCTCGATCTCGCGCACGCGGCGGCGGGCGGACACGGGGTTCCTGAACGGTCCCGAGGGGATCCCGGCCCGGGCTGCGGGCAGCGCGGAGAGCAGGTCGCCGAGCTGCACGTAGGCCGCGGCGGCCCGCGTGTACAGTTCCTCGCGCCGGCGGGGAAGCTGAGCGACGCCGCGCGCGACGGCCTCGTCGAGCGCCGCGCGGTCGCGGCGCTGTGAGAGCGCGGCGAACAGCTCCGCCCAGGCGCGCGTGCTGTTGGGGTCGAGCGCCAGCGCCTGCTCGATCTCCGGCACCGCCGCCGCCGGATCCTCGCGCTGCCGCGCGGCCGCGGCGCGCTGCAGGTGGAGCATGGGATCTCCGCGCAGCACCGTCTCGAGGTCCAGTCGCCGGCCGCGCAGCCGCGAGTCCGGCGCGGCCAGCAGCCGAGCCTGCGAGTCCGAGTACAGCATCACCCACGGGTCGGCCTGGCGCAGCAGCTTCAGCGCGAACCCGCCGGGCGGCAGCAGGGCCACGTCGGCCGGGTAGCGCGAGACGCGCGCGCTGAAGCCCGGCCGCGCGCGAAGCATGGCGACGTAGTCCATGTAGATGCGGTCGCTGTAGAGCGTGTTGGCGCGGCCGTCGATCAGCAGCTTCAGGTCCGGGGAGTGGAGCATCAGGAAGCCTCCCCAGTTGTAGTAGTTGAGCACGCGGAGCGGGGGCTCGCCGGGCCGTTGGAGCGCCTCCAGGTAGCGAAGCGCGGCGACGGGATACAGGTCCGACTGCGTCCAGCGGCCGAGCAGGTCCGGCAGCACGCGCACGCCGCTCCAGAGCCACAGGCAGGCCACGAGT
>JAFDDB010000248.1 GCA_019311115.1 Deltaproteobacteria bacterium | reverse complement strand
GCCGAGGCTTCCGCCACAGGCGAGCGGGTTGTACATGCCGGAGAGCCCGCGCGCGTTCGAGAGACCTCCGGCGCCACCGATCTCGGCGGCGTGCGCGTCGCGGCTGTTCGGGTTGAAGCCGCCGGTGTTCAGCAGCGAGAGCGCCTGGATCGACTGCGGATCACTGACCATCGCCTGCTGGAAGGGACCCAGCTCGGTGCCGGCCTGCGGAATGAACGGGATGATCGGAGCGACCCGCGGCTCGTGCTCCTCGGGCATGCCGATCCAGAACTCGATGCCGAGCGGCTCGGCGACCTCTTCGCGAAAGAAGGTGCCGAGCGACCGGCCGGACACGCGGCGCACGATCTCACCGACGGTCCAGCCGAAGTTGATCATGTGGTAGCCGTTGCGGATGCCGGGCTTCCAGAACGGCTCGTGGTCGGCGAGCAGCTCGCACATGTAGTCGAAGTCGTAAGCGCCGCCCGCCTTGACCGGAGTGCGGCAGGCGGGGAGCCCGACCGAGTGGTCGAGCATCATCTTGACCGTCGCGTCCTCCTTGCCCTTGCGCGCGAACTCGGGCCAGTACTCGGCGACGGGGGCGTAGATGTCGAGCTCGCCGCGGCTCGCCAGGATGTGCGCGCAGAGCGCGACGGCTCCCTTGGTGCACGAGAAGACGATCGAGAGGGTGTCCTCTTGCCACGGGTCGCCGTCGGGCGCCTTTACCCCGCCCCACAGGTCGACGAGCGTCTCGCCGTCCACCCGCACGCAGACCGACGCTCCGACCTCGTCGCGCTCGGAGAAGTTCTTGACGAATTCGTCGGCGACCGCGCCGAAGCGCTCGTCGCAGGTGCCCTGCACCACGCCCCCGGGAACCTCACGCTCGATCCGCTGCATGCCCGATCCTCCCTCGCACCCGCTGGCTGGCGGCTGGAGCAGGCATGCTACCCGGATGCCCCCGGCGCCCGCCAGCGCCCCCGGATCGACTCAGTCCGGCGTCACCGGGTCCGCGTTCGCGCGCTTCTCCGCGATCTCGTCCAGGTGCCGGTCCATCGCGACGATGCGCGCCGGAACGAAGCCGTGTGCGGGCCACGCCGTGACCTCGGGCCGGGTCGCCACCTCGAAGAGCATCCAGGGCTCCTCGATGGCGATGCGCTCGAGCATGTCGTCGGCCCCGTCGAGCGGGTAGCCGGCCCGGGCCATCAGGAAGAGACCGAGGCGATCGGCCTCGATCTCGTCGGCGCGGACCAGGGCCTCGGTGGCGAGCAGCGTTCCCGGACCGGGCGGCGGCCGCTCGACCGTCGCCTGCATCTGGTGACCCATCTGGTGTGCGATCACCTGCGCCAGGTCGGCGTCGGAGCGCGTCATGCGGATGAGACCCATGGTGACGATCACGTAGTCGTCCGCGGTCCCGGCGGTCACGAGCCGGTTCGAGGCCGACAGTACCGCTCCGTGGCGGCAGCCGCTCTCGGCGGGGATGCGGATCTCATCGCGCTTCTCGCGCTTCACCTCGACCACCAGGACGTCGTCGTCGATGCCGCGCAGGGTCGGCTCGAGCGCATTCTGCGCGCCGAGCCGCGTTCCGTTCACACGCAGCAGCTGATCGCCCGCCACGACGCCGGCCCGGTGCGCCGGAGATCCCGGGACGACGTGCATGACGCGATAGTCGGTCGTCAGGTGCCAGACGTCTCGCGCCAGGTTCTTGAGCTGCCGGCTCGGCATGTCTACGCGGCGCCACGCCACCACGCCGAGCAGCGGCGCGACCTCGCCGTCGCAGAGCTCCGCACCCGCCACGCGGAGCCGGTGGCTCGCGTCCGCGACCCGGGCCTGGTGCTCGAGGAAACGGCGCAGGCTCTCCTCGCCCACCTCGGACTCGAGCCCGCGGACCTCGTGGCGGTCCACGTCCGGACGCCGCAGGCGCGGATCGCATGCGGCCAGCGTCAGGCAGGCCGCGAGACAGGCCAGCGCGGTGAGTCGCTTGCGCATCAGCCGGTCAGTCCCAGTAGTCCGGCTCGAGCGGCTGCTCGCCCGCGATCTTGGCTTCGATCTCGCTCACCGTGTGGCGAAGCGCGAGCACGCGCGAAGGCGAGGTCGGGTGCGACCGGCGCGCGTTGGGGCCGGCCGCGTAGAAGAACAGCAGCCCCAGCTCGCGGAAGACGGCCTCGGCGTCGCGCACGTCGTAGCCCGCACGCGCGGCCAGGTACGCGCCCATGTAGTCGGCCTCGGCTTCGAGCTCGGGACCGCCGTCGCGGCCGACGTGCCCCAGGATGTTGTGCGCCAGCTCGTGGCCCACGACCAGCGCCAGGTGGTCGTCGTCGGGGAAGTGCCGCAGGAACCCGGTGAAGAACAACATGAAGTTCCCGTCGGCGATGGCGTTGATGCGACTGTCGATGATCACGTCGGCCGGCGAGTAGCAGCCGGGCACGTTCTCGACCTCCACGGTCCGGTAGCTCCCGTCGCGCTCGACCAGGTAACGCATGGGCCCCGATTCTTCGGGCTTGAAGACCCGGAACGAGGCCGCGTCTTCGACCTGGATTCCATCGACCGAGACGATCACGTCGCGGGGGCGGAGGCCGGCGCGGTCCGAGGCGAAGCCGGGCATGACCCAGAGCACGCGCGTGCGCCCGTCGACCTGAAAGCGGTCGGCCGCCGGCTCGTGG
>JAFDDB010000152.1 GCA_019311115.1 Deltaproteobacteria bacterium | reverse complement strand
GGCCGTGCCGGCCTTCATGGCGGTTCCGGGGTCGAAGAAGGAACTGCGCGAGCAGGTCGAACTCCACGAGTCGGTCGATCTGCTCACTCACGTCACGTTCGCGTCGATCATGACACTGCTCACGGCCGCAGATCGCATTGAAGCAGAACTGCCCGAGACCGCCCAACGCATTCGTGCGTACGTGACCGAGGTGCAGGCAAAGGATCTACGCATCACCCAGTGCATCACGGACGCGAAGGGCGACCGCAGCCGCCCGCCCGGCAATCAGGACGATCCAGACGCCTACGTGCGCGTCATCGAACGTCGCCCCGGCGGCATTGTGATTCGCGGCGCCAAGCTCCACATCTCCGCGGCGTCGATGGGCCATGAGCTGATGACGATCCCGACAAAGTCGATGAAGCTTGGCGAAGACGACTACTCCGTCGCGTGCATGGTGCCTGTCAACGCCAAGGGCGTGAAAATCATCAACACCACGTACGCACCGCGCCACTCCGACAAGCGTGACTTCCCGATGTCCGGCCGCCAGAACACACCCGAGGGCTTTGTGATCTTCGATGATGTATTCGTGCCGGACGAGCGCGTGTTCCTCGCCGGCTCGCACCCGCATCTCGCATCGGTCTTCGCCCACTCCCTGGGCCTATGGGAGCGTCTCGGTGGGCTCGCTGCCATGGCGACCAGCTACGACGTTCTCGTTGGTTTCGCGCAGCTCATCTGCGAGGCAAACGGACTCGAACGCACGGCGCACATCAAGGAGAAGATCTCAGAGATCATGATCAACGCGACGTTGATCAGGGCGAGCCTCGAAGCAGCGATCGAGAACTGCTCGATCACGTCCGACGGCGCCGCCTTTCCGAACGAGCTCTTCACCAACGTCGGGAAATACCACGGAGCTGCGAACTACTCGCTGATGGTGCGTCATCTTCACGACATCGCCGGCGGGTCGGTTCTGACCGCGCCCGGGATGGCCGACATCGACAATCCCAGCACGGGCAGCCTGATTCGCAAGTACATGTCGACCAACAAGTCCGTGGACGGTACGTACCGCATCAAGCTGTTCCACGCGATCCGGGACATGACCGCGGACGCGCTCGGTGGCTGGCACGCGGTAACAAACATCCAGGCCGGAGGCGGACTCTACGCGCAGCGCATCGTCTCGCGCATGCACTACGACCTGGAAGGGGCAAAGCGCCTCGCGCTCGAGCGCGCGAACATGACCGAGTACCTCGAGCGTCCCTGACGGCCACGTCGGAGGCCTCGTGTGATCCCGATCGACGAGGCGAGTATGATGGCGGTCGACAGTGATCAATGCTGCGAGCACCCGGTCGCTTCCGGGGAACCGCTCCGGCAAGGAGGAATGACATGGCGAATCAGGAGAACAAGGAATTCCAGCTTCGCGGCGTGAACCACCTCGCGCTCGTGTGCAAGGACATGGCGAAGACTGTCGACTTCTACTGCAACGTCCTCGGCATGCCGCTCACGAAGACGATCGACCTTCCGGGGGGATCGGGACAGCACTTCTTCTTCGACATCGGAAACGGCGACTCGCTCGCGTTCTTCTGGTTCCCAGACGCACCCGAGGCCGCCCCGGGCGTCGCCGCACCCGACCCGCGGGCGGGCCAGCGCGCCCTCGTCTCGAGTCATGGCTCGATGAACCACGTCGCCTTCGACGTTCCATCCGACAGGATCGAGAAGTACCGAGAGAGGCTGATCGCAAAAGGCATTCGAGTGACGAACGTGATCAACCACGATAACTCGCCGTCCCAGGTTTCGGATGAGATGAACGACGACGTCTTCATCCGCTCGATCTACTTCTCCGACCCCGACGGTATCCTGCTCGAGTTCGCTTGCTGGACGAAGGATCTCGGACCGGACGAGGCACACCACACGCCGGCAACTGCTGCGGACCGCGCGCGCTATCTCGCGGTTCTCGAGAAGAGCTGACAGCCGCCCAAGGATCCGGCCGCTACCAGCTTCAAGCCCCCGGAGTCGATGTCGATTCCGGGGGCTTTCTCGTCTACGGCGATAGCCGCGCGAGGGGGGCCGGGCCTCAGGGATGACATCGTGATCGTGACGTCCGGGAGCCTTGAATCCCCCGACCCCCCCGATTGCTGAACGCGCCAGCGCGCGCCGAGCCGGAATCCCCAGCAACTCCACCACGTTCCCTGGTCGGGGCGGCCGGATTTGAACCGGCGACCTTCGGCTCCCAAAGCCGAAGCGGCGATTCTAAATCCCCTTCAATTTCAGCGACTTCGGGCTGTTGCAGATTTCTAGATGGCTCAGGTTGGCCCGCGTTGGCTCGAATCCCCCCGACTAATCCCCCCGACTTTGCGCCAACCAAGGACTCGCCTCGACTCGAAGTTCAAGGCTGAAATCAGCCGCCCCGGTTGGACGACGGAAGGTCAGGCGCCGTCGAGTTCGCGACCGAGTCGCGCCGCGTGGCCGGTGGCGCCGATTTCCATGTAGAGGCTCTGCGCGCGGCGCAGGTGCTCATCGCGTGCCGCTGCGTCGTCCGCGGCGCTGGCCAACGCCGCGCGGACTTCGTCGATCTGCGCCCTCGCCGTAACGCTGTCGACCCCGAACTCTTCCTCGAGCCGCTCGAGCCGCGCTTCCAATGCTAGCCGGGCGCCCGAACCCTCGAGCTTCAGGTCCGCCAGCACGATCGCGAGTTCGGCTGTGAGCTGGTATCCGCCTCGGTTTTCTCCCGAGAGTGCTGCGGCGGCGACCTGCTTGGCGTCGGCGGGATCGTCGGCGACGACAATCCTCGCGTGATTCGAGGAAGTTAGCTCGGTCATCATGCCGCTCAGGTTGGCGTCGCGGACCATCTCGACCGCGAGCCCTGACTCACGGAGTGCTTCCTCATGGTTGCCGTTCGCCGCGTGAGCTCGAGCGAGATTTGTCGCCGCCAGGGCGCAGAACACCCGGTTTTCAGTACGCTCGCTCGCCGTGCGAGCCTCAGCCGCTGCAGCCAGAGCGCGGCGCTCGTCACCGACGAGGAGACTCACGAACGTCTCGCAATTCGCGCTGAAGTACGAACTGACGGGGTGCCCATGCGCGCGCGCGTCGCGCTGTAGCACCTCCAACGCCGCTTCGGCGTCGGAAATGCGCTCCATGTTCTGGAGAGCGCCGATCTTGATGAAGAGCATGCCTACCCGTGACGGGAATCCGAGTTCCGTCGAGCCGCGCTCGGGGTCGTCGCGTAGCAGTTCAAGCGCCTCGTTCGTAACGCGCAGAGCTTCCTCGCTGCGCCCCGTTGTGAGGTAGGCGGCGCCGAGTCCGTAGCGCACGGCGACGCGCGCGCTCAGATCGTCCCCCTGATCCGCAAGCTGCAGCGCGCGCTCCATGTCGGCCGTACCACCGGTCCCATCAGTGCCCAACTGGCGGTAGAACCCGTACGCGCTCAGCAACTGAACGCGGGCGCCCGGCTCGTCGATGCGGTCGACCAGTTCCTGCGCCTCGCGGTACACGATCTCCATGTATTCCGGGTCCGCACCGATGCGGCCACCGGCGGCCAGGATCTGCACCCGGGCCAGCAATCCGAGCCGATCCGCTTCCGCGTCCTGGGGCAGGTCCAAGGCCCTCACACGCTCGAAGTGGTGCGACCACTCGTGGGGGTTGCCGAGCCCCACCCACTCTGCGGCACGGCGGTGCCAGCGCGCGGCCTGCAGCGCGTCACCGGCGCCCTCCCAGTGCTGCGCCAACACCGCGGATTTCTCGTCGAGCTTGTCCGGGTGCGCGGCCTCGAGCGCCTTGGCCACTGCCGCGTGGATGTTCGCGCGACGGCCCTTGAGTTGGGATTCGTACGCGACGTCGCGTGTCAGCGGGTGGCGGAACGCATACTCGCGCTCGGGGTAGATCGCCCGCTCGTACAGGAACTCGGCGCTTACCAGTTCGGCGAGCGTCCCCGACAGGATTTCGGAGATCTCGCCCGCGACGTGGGCGAGGAGCGGCTCGGAGAACTCGGCGCCGATCACGGACGCAGTCTGGAGCACGTTCTTCTGGGCCTCGAGCAACCGATCGATGCGCGCGGCGAGCACGTTCTGCACGGACGCGGGGATGCGGATCTGGGCCAGCGGCTGCGCAAGCTGGTAGTAACCGCGAGCGCCCGCGAGCGCTCCCTCTTCGGCGAGCGAGCGGACCACCTCTTCGATGAAGAACGGGTTGCCCCCGGTGCGCTCCAGAATCCGGGGGCGCAGCTCGTCGAGCGTCGGATCGACTCCCAACTGGTCGACGAGCAGCTCCTCGATCGCCGCATCCGAGAGTGGCTGCAATGCGACCTGCTGCACGTGCGAGCGGTGCATCCAGTCGCCGCGGTACTCAGGGCGATAGTTCGCGATCAACAGCGTCCGGGTTCCGGCGAGCGCATCGATCAACGCGGCCAGCACGGTCTCGGACCCCGTGTCGAACCAGTGCAAATCTTCGAACAGCAATACCGCCGGCTGCGCTTGGCTGCGCGCGAGCGTTATTCGCTGCAGCAACTCGGTGAGCTGGCGCTGCTGATCGGGCGACGCTCCCGACGTTGGCGCGTCGGCACCCGGCGCCCGTATGCCAAGGAAATCGAAGAGCAGCGGAAACGAATCGCGCAGTTCGTCGTCGAGCAACACGAGCGCACCCGCGACCTTCTGGCGTGCGGTCAGCGGGTCGTCCTCAGGGGTGATGCCGAAGCTGTCGCGGTAGAAGTCGAGGATCGGGAGAAACGGCACCTCCTTGCCGTGCGCTACGCCCGTCGTCGTACGGACAGCGATCTCGCGCGAGCGGCAGCTCTCGAGAAACTCGAAGCAGAGGCGGCTCTTCCCCATGCCCGCTTGCGCTACGACGCCCACGACCTGGCCCTGGCCGGCCAGCGCCCGCTCGAGCGCGGACTCGAGCATCCCGACCTCGATGTCGCGGCCGACGAAGCGCGAGAACCCGCGCGCCCGCGACACGTCGAGCCGTGTGCGCATCGACCCGACCCCGATCAGTGCGTGAACCGGCAGCGGTGCGCGGCTGCCCTTTACCTTGGCCTCGCCCAGGTCCTCGAGGTCAAAGTAGCCGCGCACGAGTTCGGCGGTGCCGGTGCCAAGGTACGGCGTGCCCGGCTCCGCCAGCTCCTGCATGCGCGCGGCCAGGCCGACGGTGAGCCCCTGCGCGGTGTAGTCCATGCGCAGGTCGTCGCCGATCTTTCCCACGACGACCTCGCCCGAGTTGAGCCCGATGCGGACCGCGAAGCTCAAGCCGTGGTCGAGCCGCACCTGGTTCGCGTAGCGGCGCAGCTCTTCGCGCAGGTGAAGGGCGGCGTAGCAGGCGCGCTGTGCGTGGTCTTCGTGCGCGATGGGCGCGCCGAACAGTGCCATGATGCCGTCGCCCGTGTACTGATTGACGGTGCCCTCGAAGCGGTGCACGCCTTCGGCGAGGATCGCGAAGAACCGGTCGAGGATGCCGTGCCAGACTTCGGGGTCGACCTGGCTCGAGAGCTCGACGGATCGCTTCACATCGACGAACAGCACCGTGACCTGCTTGCGCTCCCCCTCGAGCGCGGCACGCTGGGTCAGGATCTTCTCCGCCAGGTGCTTCGGCGTGTACGTGCTGGGATCAGGCGCGGACCGGGGTCCGCCGGTCTCATCCGCGCTCGGGTCGCCGAGCCGATTCCCGCATCCCAGGCAGAAGCTCATGTCCGGCGGATTCGTGCGCCCGCACGCAGAGCAGAGCCGATCGGCCGCTAACGAGCCTCCGCAGTGGCCACAGAATGCCGCGTCGTCGGGGAGAGTTTCCGAGCAGGAGGGACAATCCACGGAGCGCACCTTAGCGCGAACCACAGGCACGCTGCAGGCACGCCATCAAGCCGTTCAGCCTCCAGCGCAGATGGGAGGCCGCGACGACCTTCGGCCTGAGAGGCCGAGGGTCACGAGAGTTCGGCTACACGAAGACGGTACTAAGATGGGAGCCGCAGTGAGGGTCGGCCTACCTGGCCGAGGGTCATTAGAACCACTAACAGTTTCAGCTAGTTAGACCCCATGACCTTCAGCTCCCAAAGCCGAAGCGTCGATTCGAAAACCCCTTCAGTTTCAGCAACTTCGGGGTGTTGCGGATTTCTAGATGGCTCAGGTTGGCCCGCGTTGGCTCGAATCCCCCCGACTAATCCCCCCGACTTTGCGCCAACCACGGCGTCGTTCTAGCGCACATCGCCGCCCTTCGGCTCGGTGCGGCAGGCTAGGGGCTCGCGTTCTGGTAGCGCTGTCGGATGGACACACAGAGTGCTCTCAGCCGGCACCCGACCCTCCAGCCTCGCGCCTCAGCGGCCGATGCGGACCGATGGGACGGCAGACGCCGTGGGAGCCGGGAAGTGACCGCCAAGATCGTCGAGATCGTCGTGATGG
Source organism: Deltaproteobacteria bacterium (assembly GCA_019311115.1). Taxonomy (GTDB): domain Bacteria; phylum Myxococcota_A; class UBA9160; order SZUA-336; family SZUA-336; genus JAFDDB01. The sequence continues at coordinate 1,767 of JAFDDB010000152.1, read as the reverse complement.
AGGGGATCGCCGCGCTGATGCTCGTCTTCGCCCATGCGATCGGTGTGAAGCAGAAGATGCACCTGATCGCCGGCTACAACGAGCGGACCGCGGCCAGCGTCCACGACAAGCCGGGCCTCGCGAGACTCATCGCGCGGGTCTGCCTCGTGGTTGGGCTGGCCTCCGGCCTGATGCCGTTTGGCACCTGGCTCTGGGGAGGGACGCACACCGGCTTCGCATCGGTGACGGGTGCCTACGCCGGCCTCATCGTCGGCGTGATCGCCCTCACGATGCTCCAGGCGCGCGACTACGCGCGCTCGCGCCCGGAACGAGAGCAGGCAACCTCGGGCCTGGAGTAGGCCGCGATTCGGGCTGGGCGGAGCACGGCACGGTGCTCAGTCCAGCCGGCGGAACCCCCGGGCGCGGAACTCCGGGCCGGACGTGTGCGCGCAGTGCGCGCTGGCAAAGTGCGCGACCATCGCGCGGCGGAAGCCCGACGTGCGGTTTCGCCCGCTCCCGTGGAAGAGGCACGGATGGAAGAAGACGCAGTCCCCGGGCTCGAGTTCGACGTGGACGCGGGCGTCGAGGTCGACGTCCTCGATGCCGTAGAAGTGGGCGTTGACGTACTCCCAGTCGGGGAGAGAGTGCTTGACGACAGGCTGCCTGTGCGTTCCCGGGATCACCGAGAGACAGCCGTTCTCGCGCGTCGCCCGCTCCACCGCCGCCCACGTGCCGATGATCCGGTCCGCGGGCTCCAGCGGGAAGTAGTACTGGTCCTGGTGTAGGGGATGGCGCGCGTCGACGAACGGCGGCTTGTGGATCACGTTGGTCACGATCGTCATCACGTCGCGGCCTATCACCGATCGCACGCGCTCGAGCACGCGCGGGTCCTTCGCGTACTCGAAAAGGACCGGGTCGCCCTCGAATGCGAGAATCTTGTTGATGGCGTGGAGCGGCGAGGCGGGCTCGACCGCTCCCTTGGCGATCATCACGTCGCGCACGAAGCGCATGCCCCGCGGCGCCTCCACGCGGCCCTCGACCAGATCGCGGAAGCGGCGGTCCCAGCGCTCGAGGCTCTCGCCGTCGATGAGGCCCCGGCAGACGACGAACCCCTGCTCCCAGTACTGGTCGAGCTCTTGCGGGCTCAGCACGTCACAACCCTGCACGCAAGAGACCACCGCGCGACATGACCTAGGTCATACTCGGCGCTCGATCATCCTCGTCACGTGGGGCGGCAAGCAGCTCGGGCGACGCAGCGTCCGAAGCGAGATTTCGACTTGAACGAGGGTGCTCAGCGGCACAACGGCGGGGCCGACGCCGACAACTTCGAGACCCCAGGCCGCGGCCCGGTCCCCGAGATCCGGCTGCTTCGCGACCTCCACCACGCCTCTTACGTCTCTCTGCCGGTGATCCCCAGGCTCGACGAGCAGGGCTCCCAGGCCAGCGTCAGATCAGCTCAATGTGAGGATCGCCACGGGTAGCTTCTTGCCTTTCACGCTCAAGGGGGGCAGCTGCCTCAGCGTACGGGCGCCCAGTTCCTCCTCGATGAGACGAGCTTGAGTGTCAGCCGAGAGGATGATCTCGGTCCCCACGTCGCTAGCTGCCGCCTGCAGACGCGAAGCGAGATTCACCGTATCTCCAACCAACAGGTAGGACAGACGATCGGGACTGCCGATATTCGCTGCCAGCACGTCACCCGGGTGGGTGCCGGTACCGTGACGCAGCGCTGGCCAGCCGTTCTCGGAGAAGCGCCGATTGAGGTCAATCAATCTCCGGCTCATCGAGAGT
>JAFDDB010000047.1 GCA_019311115.1 Deltaproteobacteria bacterium | reverse complement strand
GAGGGTGCGCAGGTGCGCGTCGAGCGCGCCGAGCAGTGCTGCGTCAACGGCGGCGGGAGGCAGCAGGATGACCCGCGAGGCGCGATCGCCAAAGCGCTGGCGCCCGCGCTCGAGAGCCGCGGGCAGGTGCCGTGTCACGTCGCGCGGCCAGCGGCTGAGGCCTTCGCGCACGGCTTCCGAACGCGTCTCGCCCGTGCGCGGGTCGATCTCGGCCAACGGCCGACGGGCGCGCGCGTCGAAGAGGAAGAAGCCTCCCCCGAGTGCGAGTACGGCGTCGCGGTACGCCTCGAAGCCGATCCGCTGGTACGAGGCACGCAGCCGCGGGAAGACACCGGCGTCGAGCAGTTCGCGTCCGCGTTCGAGATTCGCTCGCGCGGATGCGGCTCCCGCCTGCGCCGTGATCGGCGCGCGTGCGGAGGGCGCGGTGGGCTCCGCCTCGGCCACGGGCTTGGCGACAGGCTCGGGCTCGGGAGCGGCAGCCGGGATTCCCGGCGGACGCGGGCGCGGCGGCCTGGGCGCCTTGGCGGGCGCCGTCTCGATGCGCGCGATCTCGATGCGCTGCCAGCTCGGCTCGGGCACGGCATCCTCCTGCACCGGCCCGGCTGGAGCGGCGGCCCACTCCGTGATGGCGAACGCCACCGCCAGCGCGATGGCCGAGTGGACCAGGCGGCTCGGGGGCGTCATCTCGCCGGCCCCGCGGCCAGCGCCATCACGCGGTCGAGGCGCTCGCGCACGAGTGCGGCACGCTCGGCGTCGAGCGGGCCCGCGAACTCGAGACCGTCCGTCATGCCGGTCTGCGTCTCGCGAATCGGGCCGCCCATCGTGTCCCCGACGGGTGTCGGCTCCGCAAGGTCCGCCAGCAGCGCGGGTTCGCCGGAAGCAGCGCCTGGCGGCGGCGCGACCGGCTCCTCGGACTCGGGACCGAGCTCGCGCTCCGCCGCCACGACCCGCGGCGCCGGCCTCGTCACGGCGCGCTTCTCGTCGGAGACGGGCTCCGCCGGGACGTCCGCTCCCTTCGCGGCCAGCGCGTCGGCCGCTCGCGCACCCGCCTCGCCCACCACCTGGCCGACGACCTGCGCCGCGCGCTCGATCACCTGGCGGGCGTCCTCGGGCTCGGGCGCGAGTGCGCCCGGGCGCGAGCCGACGAACCAGACCACCGCGGCGGCGCTGGCGACGGTGAGCAGCAGCCGGATCATCGGGCGTTCTCGATCGTCGGAATCAGGCGGCGGATCTCGGAGGGAAGCCGCCCGCGCGTGCCGGGATCGCTGCCGTTCAGGCGATCGCGAATCGCCAGGTGCACCGCGAGCTCACCGGTCGCGCGCTCGTGGCGCGGCGCCAGGTCCTCCCAGCGGCCCACCGCCTCGGCGTACAAGTCGCGGTCGCCTGCGCGCAGCGCGCTTCGGGTGGCCACGCGGTAGCACGCCAGCTGCAGGTCGCGCTCGAGACGCGGGTCCGCCGTCTCGCCGGCGATCAGGCACAGCCGCGCGGCGCCCGCGTAGTCGGGACCGCCCGCCCGTTCGGGATACAAGAGATGGAGCGCCGCCTCGGCCAGCTCGGCCGGCCGATCGGGATCGGCCAACGCGGGAGGCGTGGCGCGCGCCAGGTCCGTCGGCATGGCGTGTAGCCCCTGCGGCTCGCCCATGGGGCCCCGCCCCGAGGCACAGCCCACGAGGAGCAGGGCCGCCACCAAGGCCGGAATGGCCAGAATCGCTCGCCCCTGGAAGCTGGATTGGGTCACGGGATTTCCTCCTTGAGGTCTCTCACCCGTGTTTCCGGCGTTTCCCCGGTCCCTCGGGTGCCCGTTTCGTACGGCGGGGCGAAACGCGGCATCCTCGAATAGGAGACACGGCCGCGACACCTAACCAGGGAGAGCCGGTTTCAAGGGAGGACGCATGCAGGAACTCGCCGCCCAGCCCGACCCGCCCCAGAGCCACCAGGCGCGCGTAGACGCGCGGGAGGCGCTCCCTGGAGCCGCTCAAGCGATCGCGCGCGCGCTCGTACGCGATCCCCAGCAGCGGGCCGAGCGCCTCGGCGAGATCTTCCTGGCCTGCGAGACCGTTGCGAACGAGCGGCCAGCCGAATTCCACGACGCCTTGGCCGGCGGCGCCCTCGAGAGCTTCCTGCTGCCCCACGTCCGCGACTCGCTCACGAGCGAGCTGCAGGGGGGACCGCGCGGCGGGTGGCTCGGCACCTTCATCGAGGCCGACGGCCGCGAGATCGCGGACGAGGACTCGCCCGACAACACCGACCGCGAAGCGCTCGAGCTGAGCGGCCGCGCGTTGCAACGCGCGCTCTCGATCGCGCGCGAGCAGGGCAACTCCACCACGCTTCGAAACCTGGGCTGGTACGCGGACCGCCTGGCGCACAAGTCGTACGAGGCGATCGCCGCGGCCGAGCGGCGCGTGCCCGCGACGGTGCGCACCGGCGTCGCGCGCGCGCGCAAGCTGGTGCTGCGCGTCGTCCACGAGCTGCAGCACGCGCAGCCCGCCCCGCTCTCGGGCGAGGCGCCGGCCGAGCTCGACGAAGTGCGCCAGCTCTGGGTGCGCCAGGAGCTCGACACGCTCGAGTACGAGCTCGAGCGCACCCGCAGCGAGTTCTCGCTAGACCCGCACTGGCTGAACGTCGCGGCGCTGCTGGCCGCGGACCGCGGCCGCCACGCGCAGGCGGCGGAGCTCTACGAACGCGGCCTCGTCTACGCCGACGCGCCCGACGTGCGCGGGCGGCTGCTCAACAACCTGGGGAACCTGGTCGAGGACTGCGGCCGCGCCGACGACGCGCGGGCCTGCTGGCTGCGCGCGCACCAGCTCGTACCCGCGGCGCCCGCCCCGCTGATGAACCTGCTCGCCGCGGCCTCGCACGTGCAGGACTACGCCAGCGCACAGCACTACCTGTCCGAGTTCGCCGGCCTTCTCAACTCCGACAGGCTGAGCGACAAGGAGCGCGACTACGTGCACCGCCGCCTGGCCGATCACCCGCGGCTCGCCTGGCTGCGCGAGACGGACGTCTGGCGCACCGGCCCCGCGCGCTGGCTTCGCGCCTGGGGACGTGCCGCCCGCTGCGCGGCGCTGCTCTTCGCGCTGCTCGCGGCGGGACTGCTGGCGGCCTTCGCCCAGCCCGGAGTCGCGCGCGCAGCCGTCGCTCCCGCGACAGCGCGTGTGATGGACATCACGTGGAGCTCCACCTCCGCACCCGTCGCGCCGCCGGTGCTCACCGCCGCGAAGCGGGGCGGAGACTCGATGGGCAAGCCGCGCAAGGCGTTCGAGGCGCCGATGCTGCTGGCCGGCGACTCGATGGGCCGCAGCGGCGGCAAGCCCCGCGGCAAGGGACGGCCTCCCCGCTGACACCGCCCGCGGCGCTTCGCCGCCCCATGGAGGGCAGATCGGCTAAGCTCGCGCCGTGAAGGTCGCCACCTGGAACGTCAACTCGATCCGCGCGCGGCTCGAACGCGTGGTCGCCTTTCTGGAGCGCCACGATCCGGACGTCGTGTGCCTGCAGGAGACCAAGGTCGTCGACGAAGTCTTCCCGGCCGACGAGCTGCGCGCCGCGGGCTACCAATGCACGACCATCGGACAGAAGACCTACAACGGCGTGGCGATCCTCTCCAAGACGCCCGCCGAAGACGTCGTGCGGGCCTTCGACGACGGCGGTGACGACTCCCAGGCGCGCCTGATCGCCGCCACGATCGAGGGCGTGCGCTGCGTATGCGTCTACGTTCCGAACGGCCGCTCGGTCGGCAGCGAGGCCTACGCCTACAAGCTCGAGTGGCTCGAACGCCTGAAGAAGCTGCTCGAGCAGGACGCCGATCCCGAGCGGCCGCTCGTACTGACAGGCGACTTCAACGTGGCGCCCGCGGACATCGACGTGCACGACCCGGAGGCCTGGCGCGACCAGGTGTTGTGCAGCGACCCCGAGCGCAAGGCACTCCGCGAGCTCGAGGACTGGGGCCTCGTCGACGGCTTCCGGTCCCTCCACCCCGACCTCGTCGCCTACACGTGGTGGGACTACCGCCAGCTCGGGTTCCCGAAGAACCGGGGAATGCGCATCGACCACCTGCTGCTCACCCGTCCACTGCTCGAGCGCTGCGAGGGAATCGAGATCGACCGGGAGGAGCGCAAGGGCAAGGGCGCGTCGGACCACGCGCCCGTGCTGGCGACCTTCGCTCCCGGTCCCTGGAAGTAGGGCCGGAACGGAGAAGTCGCGTTGATCGACGGCACGACCTTCTCGCTGCTCGCGGGCGTGTGCTTCGCCGCGGTGCTCGCCGCGGCCTGGCTCCGCCCGGCGTGGATGGTCACGCACAGCGACCGGGTCCTGGGGATCGTCGCCGTCGTCACCCTGGCGGCCGTAGCGAGCATCATCCAGCTCGATCCGCCCGGCCTGCGTATCGCGCTGGACCCGTCGAGCGAGCCGTTGATCCCGCTCGGCGATCCTGGGCAATCGAGCTACCGCAACGCGACACTCAACTTCGGCACCGACGACGTCTACGTGATCGCGGTGGAGACGCAGGACGTCTTCACTCACGAGAACCTGAAGATGCTGGAGCGCATCAGCGGGCGTGTGCGCCGGATCCCGGGCGTGCGCGGCGCCGAGAGCGTGGTGGACGTGCTCTCTTTCCGCTACGTGCCCGAAGGGGACTACGTCCGCATCGGGCGCTTCATCGAAGAGGTGCCCGAAGACGCGGCCTCGCTGGCGGCGCTGCGACGCACCGCGCTGGACGACGACCTCTACCGCAAGACGATCATCTCGGAGGATGGCCGCACCGCGGCGATCAACGTGTCGTTCCGCCCGATGACCGATGGCGAGTTCCTGGGCCGCGACCTGGACGGGCAGATCCGGCGCGTGCTCGAAGACGAGGTCGGCGGCGGCAACCGCTTCTTCGTGTCGGGCCGGCCGCACATCCGCGCCGAGGCGCACTCCCTGATGGTCCGCGACCTGCTCCGCCTGGTGCCGCTCTCGGCGCTGCTGGCGGCGATCGTGGTCTACCTGCTCACGGGTTCGGTGCGCGGTGTGCTGGTTCCGCTCGCGGGCTCGCTGATCGCGACGGTCTGGACCTTCGGCGCGATGGCGCTGCTCGGTCGCGACATCAACGTGATCACGCTCGCGCTCGCGCCCACGCTGATCTGCGTCGGCTCGGTCTACGGCGTCCACGTCATGGCGCGGTTCGAGACGATCGCCGCTCGCGAGCCCAACGCGCCCACCGCGTCGCTCCACTGCCTGGAGTACTCGCGCACCCCGGTAATGATGGCGGGGTTCACCACCTGCATGGGCTTCGGGGCGCTGCTGCTGACCGACATCCCGGCGACGTGGGAGATGGGCGCGTTCTCGATCTTCGGCGTCGCGGCGGTCACCGTGCTGTCGCTGAGCTTCGCGCCCGCGGTGCTGGCACGGCTTCCCGTCGAGGAGAGCCAGGAGGCCGGCCAACCGCTCTACGAGCGGCGCACGCGGGCGAGCGCGTTCTTCGGCCGCGGCATCGAGCGCGCCCTGGCCAGGATGGGGCGCCTGACGGTGCGGCACGCGAGCGCCTGCCTCGTGGCCTGGGGCCTCCTCACGGTCGCCGCGGTCGCGCTGATTCCCCGCATCGTCGTCGACACCGACTTCCTGCGCTTCTTCGACGAGCGCTCGCGCGTGCGGCAGGACTTCGCCGCCGTGAACCGCCTGCTCGCCGGGACGATCCCCCTCTACGTGACGCTCGAGGGGACCGACGAGGGCACGTTCCGCGAGCCCGAGGTGCTGCTCGCGGTCGAGCGCCTGCAGCGGCGCATCGCCGCGATCCCCGGCGTGAGCCAGGTGCTCTCCGCGGTCGACCTGATCCGCGTCGGCAACCGCGCGGTCGGCGGCGGCACCGACGAGGCCGACCGCATCCCGGACAGCCGCCCTGGCGTCGCCGAGGTCGTGTTCATGATCCCCAAGGCGAAGCTGCGGCGCTTCGCCACGTCGAACCACAGCAAGGCGAACCTGGTCGTGCGCACGGGCCGCCTTGGCTCCGCCGCCATGCGCGCGCTCGAGGAGCGGATCCGCGCCGCGATCGCCGAGACCGGTCTGCCCGACGGAATACGCGCCGACGTGGTCGGCAACGCGACGCTGTTGAGCCACTCCGCCGACCGCATCGCCGGAAACCAGGTCACGCAGGTCGGCTTTGCCGCGCTCGCGATCCTGGTTCTGGTCTGTGTCGTGTTCCGCTCGATCTCCGTCGGACTGATCTCGATGATTCCGAACATCGTCCCCGTCGTGATCTACTTCGGCGTGCTCGGGCTCGGCTTCACGACGCTCTCGCTGCCGACCAGCCTGATCGGCTGCATCGCACTCGGCATCGCCATCGACGACACGATCCACTTCCTGGTCGCGTACCGGCAGAGGCGCCGCGAGGGGCACCCGCCCGAGGAAGCCGTGCCCTATGTCATCCGCAGCGTCGGGCGTCCCATCGTGATCACCTCCTTCACGCTGGTGATCGGCTTCCTGGCGATGCTGCTGTCGGGCTTCGCCACGCTGCGCGAGTTCGGCTACCTGACCGCACTCACCATGGGCATCTGCCTCACGACCGACCTGATCCTCCTGCCCGCCCTGCTCGTCCGCGCTCGCGCCTGAGCGCGGCATGCTGGAGTGCGCGCCAGAAGAACCCGGTCACCTTGAGCATCGCACCGCCTACACCCCCCGGGCGATGCGGGCCGAAGGAGTGGAGACGGGTGATGAGGCCGTCTCGCAGCTCGATCACGAAGACCTGCGTGAACTTCACCTCCATCCCGCCCTTGAACACATGGTGCGTGTCCACCTCGACAGCTCCGGAGTCGCCGTCGGACCAGATGCCGACCACGTTGAATCCGGCCTGCTCCATGTTCCCGAGCGCCCACTCGAAGCCCCGCCGGATGGCCGCCTTCCCCGCCATTTCCGGAATCGGGTAATGGGGATCGGTGACGGTGGCGTCGTCCGCAAACTGCGCCATGACGGCCTCGATGTCCTTGGCCTCGAACGCCGCGAAGATCTGCTCGACTTGTCGTCTGTCCATCACGCTCGAACTCCGCGAGCGGACTCAACGCCCTGCGCGGAACACCTGGAAGCTCTGGCGCTCCAGGAAGTCGTGGCTCGCCACCCGGTCGTAGCCCGCCGCCCGCATCTCGCGGTCGATCTCGGCCGGGTCGGTGGAGTGTCCTCCGATCAGCCAGGACATCAGGCCGTCCTGTTTCTTGAATTCGACGATCGCGACTCGACCCCCGGGCCCCAGATAGCGGCGCGCGCGTTCGAAGTAGGCCGTGCGATCCTCGATGTGATGGTAGGTGTTCGACGTGAAGATCAAGTCGACACCCTCGCCGGGAATCCTGGGGTCGTCGAAGTCAGCGAGCACCGTCTGCACGTTCTCGTACTCGCCGCCCACGATCCGTTCGTCGAGATAGGAGAGCAGGCCCGTGTCGACGTCAACGGCGTACACCCGGCCCTGCGGACCGACGGCCTCCGCAAGGAGGAACGTGAAGTACCCGCCCCCAGCGCCGAGATCTGCGACCCGATCACCGGGCGAGAGCCCGAGCGCCTCGATGACTCGCGCGGGCTGCTGCCAGCTTTCTCGTCCCCAGAACCCGTCGTAAGCCTTCCGCTTCAGCCAGGTGCATCCGCCTAGCGCGATCACGAGCGTCAGCGCCACGAGAACCCGCAGGGTCGATGCGGTCATCCTGCTCTCCCTCCTGATCCCGAGGCCAGCCTCCCCGAACGACACCACGCGTGTCAATGCCGGGCGCTGGCGTCCAGCGAGTCCGGCATCGGCATGGGTGAGTAGAGAACGGCAGGGCCGTGAGCAGGGTGGTACGGTGGCGTAGAGGCGACTCCCTGCCCGCCACCCCGCCAAGAACCGGTGAGTCGAGTTGAAGATGATGATCGAGCTCGACCACGTCGCCAAGTCCTACGGCGACATCGTTGCAGTCGATGAGCTGAGCCTGAGCGTCCATGCGGGGGAGCTCGTCGTGCTCCTTGGTGAATCGGGCTGCGGAAAGACCACTACGCTCAAGCTCATCAACCGGCTGATCGAGCCGACCTCGGGGAGCGTGCGGATCGCCGGCCGCTCCACGGCCGACGTCCCGGGGCACGAGCTGCGTCGGCGGATCGGCTACTGCTTCCAGGAGACCGGACTGTTCCCGCACATGACAGTGGGCAGGAACGTGGCCGTGACGCTGGACCTGCTCGGATGGAGCGCGGCCGATCAAGAGCGGCGGGTCGGGGAGATGCTCTCGATGGTGGGCCTCGAGCCGGAGACCTTCGCCGGGCGCCGGCCGAGCGAGCTCTCGGGCGGCCAGCGTCAGCGGGTCGGGATCGCCCGCGCGCTGGCGGCGAGCCCCGACATCCTGCTCATGGACGAGCCCTTCGGCGCCCTCGACCCGCTGACCCGCCACCACCTCCAGGGCTCGTTCCAGGAGCTGCGCAGATCTCTCGAGATCAGCGCGGTGTTCGTCACGCACGACATGGTCGAAGCCCTCCTGCTGGGCGATCGGATCGCCGTGATGGATCGAGGCCGGCTCGTTCAGCTCGGTACGCCCCACGAGCTGCTGACGGAGCCGGCCACCGACTACGTTGCGCAGCTGATGGAGACACCTCGTCGTCAGGCGGAGCAGGTCGAGGCATTGATCGCGGGTCACGCCCCGTCGTGAGCGAACAGCTCGCGCTGCTCCCCGGCTACCTGACGGCGCATCTCCAGCTGACGCTGGTCGCCCTCGGTCTCGGCGCAGCGCTCAGCATCCCCGCGGGAGTGGCGCTCACTCGCTGGAAGCGCCTGGAGCCCGTGGTGCTCGGAGTGGCCAGTGTGATCCAGACGATTCCGAGTCTGGCCCTGCTTGCGGTCATGGTCCCCACCATCGCGGCCGCCAGCGCGATCACGGCCCGTGCCTTCGGGATCGAGCTGCGGAGCATCGGCTATCTGCCCGCCGTGATCGGACTGACGCTCTACAGCGTGCTGCCCATGCTCAGGAACACGGTCACGGGCATCGCGGGGGTGGATCCGGCCGTACGAGAGGCCGCGCGCGCAGTCGGCATGACGGACGGGCAGCAGCTCGTGCGCGTCGAGATCCCTCTCGCGCTCCCGGTCATCATCGCCGGAATCCGGACGGCAACGGTCTGGGTGGTGGGCATCGCGACGCTGTCCACGCCCGTCGGCGCTCCGAGCCTGGGCAACTACATCTTCACCGGACTCCAGACCCGGAACTTCACGGCCGTCCTGACGGGCTGCGTCGCGGCGGCCGTGCTCGCGCTGGTCCTCGACGGAATCGTGCTCGCCTACGAGACGGGAGTACGGGACCGCAAGCGGCCCCGGCTGGTCGTCGCGAGCGTTCTGCTGGCGGCCGTCGTAGCCTACACGGGGGCGTCGTTCGGGTTCGGCCGGGCGGACCCGGCGGACCGCCCGCTCGTGATCGGTGCCAAGACCTTCACCGAGCAGTACATCCTGAGCGAGCTGATCGGTCTCCAGATCACCCGTGAGACGGGGTTGCCGACGCGCACGCTGCAGTCGCTCGGCTCCACGGTCGCCTTCGACGCTCTGGTGAGCGGAGAGCTGGATCTCTACGTGGACTACTCCGGGACGATCTGGGCGACGATCATGGGGCGCACGTCGCTCCCCCGCGATCGGGAGACCGTGGTCGAGCAGGTGGGAAGCTACCTGGCCACGCATCACGGCGTGACCGTCGCCGCGCGGCTCGGCTTCGAGAACACCTACGCGCTGGGCATGCGCCAGGACCGGGCGCGGGCGCTCGGAATCCGGACGATCACGGACCTGGCGCCGCACGCGCCGGGGCTCGAGATCGCCGGCGACTACGAGTTCTTCGGACGCCCGGAGTGGAAGGCGGTTCGCGACACGTATGGACTCCGCTTCCGGCTGAGGCGCGAGATGGACTCGTCCCTCATGTACCAGGCCGTCAAGCAGGCCGAGGTCGACGTCATCAGCGCGTTCTCGACCGATGGCCGCATCGCGGCGTTCGATCTGCAGCTCCTCGAAGATGATCGCAAGGTCATCCCGCCCTACGACGCCATCGTCCTGATCCGCGCGGCCACGGCTCGCGAGCATCCGGAGGTCCTCCGCGCCCTCTCCGCGCTGGATCGCTCCATCGACGAGCGCCAGATGCAGCGCCTCAACCTGAGCGTCGACCGCGGAGGAAAGATCCCGCGGGAGGTCGCGCGAGAGTTCCTCGAGCGGATGCCGGAGACCGCCCGTCGAGCCGGAGAGACCTGACCGGCTCGATCCCGCACGCGGGACGAGGCGACGGGGGCCAGCAAGGGCCTCGCCGGACGGCAGACCGCTTGTCATCCGCTCTGCGGTGTCAAGAGTGTGATTGGGTAGCTGGAACTACCGAGGAGGAAACCGGGCAATGGGGGACGCCGAGAGCTTCGAACGGCAGCGCCGGAAAATGGTGCGGCGTCAGATCGCCGCGCGGGGCGTGAGTTCGGAGCGCGTTCTCGACGCGATGCGGGCGGTGCGGCGCGAAGGGTTCGTGCCGTCCTATCTGGGCGAGTTTGCCTATGACGACGCGCCGCTGCCGATCGAAGAGGAGCAGACCATCTCGCAGCCCTACATCGTGGCCTTCATGGTGGAGGCGCTCGAACTCGAAGGGCACGAGCGTGTGCTCGAAATCGGCACCGGGAGCGGGTACGCAGCGGCGGTCCTCGCCGAAGTCGCGCGTGATGTCTACACCATCGAACGTCACGAGCGGCTGGCCCGGACAGCCGAGGCGCGGCTCGCCGAGGAAGGCTACGAGCAGGTGCACGTCCGCTGTGGCGACGGCACGCTCGGCTGGCCAGAAGAGGCACCGTTCGACGCCATCGTGGTAGCCGCCGGCGGACCTGCCGTCCCCGACTCACTGCGCGAGCAGCTCGCGATCGGCGGGCGCCTGGTCATCCCGGTCGGGGAGCACGTGGGCCAGCAGACCCTGCGGCGCATCACGCGCTTGGACGTGGACGAGTTCCGCGACGAGGATCTCGGCGGTGTGCGGTTCGTTCCGCTGGTCGGAGCGGAGGGCTGGCACACCGAGGCTCGCAAGCCCCGCGCCGCGCCGGCCCGGGCGTACACGCTCTCGGAGCGGCTGGCCAAAGAGGCCGAGTCGTTTGGCGAGGTGGAAGACGCGCCTCTCGAAGCACTGTTGGAGCGCATCGGGGATGCCCGCGTCGTCCTCCTGGGAGAGGCCACGCACGGCACGTCCGAGTTCTACCGGATGCGCGCACGGATCACCCGGGCGCTCGTGGAACGCAAGGGGTTCAACATCGTCACCGCCGAGGCCGATTGGCCCGACGCCGCGCGCGTCGACCACTACGTGCGCGACCGCGACGTGTCGCCGCAGGGATGGCAGGCCTTCGCCCGCTTCCCCACCTGGATGTGGCGCAATCAGGAGTTCCACGACTTCGTGGAGTGGCTGCGCGCACACAACGCCGACCTTCCGCGCGAGCACAGGGTGCGCTTCGCGGGCCTCGACCTGTACTCCCTCTACACATCGATCTCCGAGGTCCTGCTCTTTCTCGACTCGAAGGACCCGCAGGCGGCGCGCGTGGCGCGCGAGCGTTACGGCTGCCTCACGCCCTGGCAGAGCGATCCGGCGGCCTACGGCCGCGCCGCCTTGAGTGGGGAATATCGCTCCTGCGAAGGCCAGGTGGTGAAGATGCTCGAATCGCTTCTACGGGAACGCATGAGATTCATCGACGGCGACCCCGAATCCCTCTTCAACGCCGTTCAGAACGCGCGCCTGGTGGCCGACGCCGAGCGCTACTACCGCATCATGTACTACGGGCATCACCAGTCCTGGAACCTGCGCGACACCCACATGTTCCAGACCCTGCAGTCACTGCTGCGCTTCGGCGGACCCGATGCCAAGGCCGTGGTGTGGGAGCACAACTCCCACGTGGGCGATGCCCGGGCCACCGAGATGTCGGCCCGGGGCGAGCTAAACGTGGGCGAGTTGTGCCGCCGGGAGTTCGGCGACGCCGCATGCCTGGTCGGCTTCGGCACCGATCACGGCACCGTCGCTGCCGCCTCCTACTGGGGCGGTCCGATGGAGGTAAAAGCCGTCCAGCCGGGGCGAGACGACAGCTACGAGAACCTCTTCCACGATTCGGGCGCGCCCGGGCTGCTGCTCGGTCTGCGCGATCCCCTGAAGGCAGAGCTGCGCGATGCCCTCTCGGAGTCGCGGCTCGAGCGCGCCATCGGCGTCATCTACCGTCCCGAGACCGAGCTCGCGAGCCACTACTTTCGCGCCGTGCTGCCGCGGCAGTTCGACGAGTTCGTATGGCTCGACGAAACGCGAGCGGTCGAGCCGCTGGGCGCGCGCACGCTCGAAGGCGTCCCGGACACTTATCCTTTCGGTCTGTAGCGGGCGCAGGCAGGCTGACGGACGTGGACGCAGTGAGTCGAGAACGCCCCGCGCGACTGGGAGCCATCGAGATACTCGGCACCCTGCAGCGGGCGCGGGAGAGCGCCCGATGACGGGCGAGCCAGCTGTCCGTCAGCTCATGCTCGACTTCGCTCAGCGCACCGGGCTCACGTCGCCGGAGCGCCCGCCCGTACGCTACCTGTGGACCGATGCGTTCGCCGTCTGCAACTTCCTCGGTATCTTCAATGCGCACGGAGACGAGGAGGCCCTGCGGCTCGCGCTCCGGCTCGTGGACCAGACCCACCACGTCCTCGGGCGGCACCGCCCGGACGACCCGCGTCGCGGATGGATCAGCGGTCTCTCCGAGGCGGGGGGCGAAGCCCATCCGACCCGCGGCGGGCTGCGGATCGGCAAGCCGCTACCGGAACGCGGTCCGCGCGAGTCCGGCGACGCGGAGCTGGAGTGGGAGCGCGACGGGCAGTACTTCCACTACCTGACGCGCTGGATGCACGCCCTCGATCGGGCGGCGCGCGTCACCGGGGACGCGACCTGCCACCGCTGGGCGTGTGAGCTCGCGAGCGCGGCCCATGCCGGCTTCACCCATGCCACCGTGTCCGGGAGCAAGCGCCTGTTCTGGAAGATGAGCATCGACCTCGCCCGCCCGCAGGTGACGTCCATGGGACTCCACGACCCACTGGACGGATTCCTGACGTACTGCCAGCTTCAGGCCATGAGCGGTGACGACGCCGGGCTCGACCTGAGTCGCGAGATTCGCGAACTGGCCGGGCTGTGCGCGGGTCAGAGCTGGGATACAGACGACGCCCTGGGAGTCGGTGGCCTGCTCTGCGACGCCCACCGCCTGGTCCTGTTGACCGTCGCTGGGACACTGAACGAGCCCCGGCTGCTCGAGGACCTGCTGGGCGCAGCGTTGCGCGGGCTCGATTCTCTCGTCGCACAGGGAGCGTTCCAGGGAGGCGCCGAGCGCCGCCTCGGGTTCCGCGAGCTGGGTCTGGCCATCGGGCTCCACGCGGTGGAGCGGATCCGGAGCCTCGGCGCGGAGCCCTCGGGTGACCGCGGTCAGGCGCTGCTGAAGGACATCTCCCGCTACCAGCCGATGGCCGGCCAGATCGAGCAGTTCTGGCTCGAACCTGCTCACCGGCAGTCGCCGACCTGGCGGGACCATCTCGACATCAACGACGTGATGCTGGCAACGAGTCTGGCACCCTCTGGCTACCTGGCCGAATGAGGTCGGAGTCCCAGTCCAGCGCGCTGCCGTCCCCGCGGGGCGACGCCTATGCGCCCGACGAGATCGCGGCCCGGGTCCGCGACATCGGAGTCAAGAAGACCCACCTCGACCTGCCGAGCATGCTGGCGCTGGCGATCCTGGCCGGCGCCTTCATCGCGCTTGGCGGCTGCCTGTCGACGCTGTCGGTCGCGGGGTTCGACGGAAGCTACGGAGTCAGCCGGCTGCTCGCGGGCGTCACGTTCAGCCTGGGGCTGATCCTGGTGGTCCTGGCCGGCGCCGAACTCTTCACGGGAAACAACCTGGTCGTCATGGCGTGGGCGAGCGGGCTCGTGAGTACGCGGGCGGTGCTCCGGAGTTGGGGCTGCGTCTACGTCGGCAACTTCATCGGCGCAGGCGCGACCGCCGTCCTGGTCTTCCTGAGTGCCCCGTGGGTTACCCACGAGTTCCAGGTCGACGTCGTCGCCATCCGCATCGCCCTCGCGAAGAGCCAGATTCCAGCGGTACAGGCGTTCTTCCTTGGAATTCTCGCCAACGCGCTCGTCTGCCTCGCCATCTGGCTGTGCTTCGGTGCGCGGACGGTCACCGGCAAGATCCTCTCGGTTCTCTTTCCCATCACCGCCTTCGTCGCGCTCGGCTTCGAGCACTCCATCGCGAACATGTACTTCTTCTCGATCGGGTTGCTGTTGAAGGCCCAGCCCGAGGTCGTGGCGGCCGGCCAGTGGTCCGCCGAGTCGCTGCAGGCCCTCTCGGTCGGCGGCGCTCTCCGCAACCTGATCCCCGTGACACTCGGCAACATAGTGGGAGGCGCCGGCCTCGTGGGCGGGATGTACTGGTTCATCTACCTCCGCAAGGGCGCTCGCGACGAGGAACGCATCGAATAGGGGGGGCGCGACAGGTGCTCCAGCACACCGCGTGCTGGTTTCTCACCGTCAGGCCCGGCGGTTTCGTAGACTCCCCAAGGACCTAGCTTCCCCGGAACGGAGTGGATTCGGCCGTGCTCGAGAGCCCCTTCGCAGAGGTCGCGGCCTTGCTCCTGGCCGCCGCACTCTTGGGCGCTCTCGCGCTCCGGCTGCGCCAACCCCTGATCCTCGCCTTCATCGTCGTGGGCGTCCTCCAGGGTCCTGCGGTCCTGGGTTGGGTCACGGCTTCGGACCAGATCGACCTGCTCGCTAAGATCGGGATCGCGCTGCTCCTGTTCGTCGTGGGGCTCAAGCTCGACCTGCG
Source organism: Deltaproteobacteria bacterium (assembly GCA_019311115.1). GTDB lineage: Bacteria > Myxococcota_A > UBA9160 > SZUA-336 > SZUA-336 > JAFDDB01. The sequence continues at coordinate 9,456 of JAFDDB010000047.1, read as the reverse complement.
TCTCGTCCGGACGCTGGGCCCGCTCGTACTCGCCGCGGGTCTCGGGCAGATGGCGTTCAGCGCGCTGCTCGGCTACGGGCTCAGCCGGGTGCTGGGTTTCGAGCCGATCGCAGCCCTGTACACCGCGTTGGCACTGGCCTTTTCCAGCACGATCATCGTGGTGAAGCTGCTCTCCGACAAACGGGAGATCGACGCGCTGCACGGCCGCACGGCCGTGGGCGTCCTGATCGTCCAGGACCTGGCCGTGCTCCTCGTGATCCTGGGACTGACGGCGTTCGGCGGGGCCGAGCCGGGCGAAGGGTTCTGGGGCACGGCCGCAGAGATCCTGCTCGAGTCGGCGGCCATGCTGGTGTTGCTGGTCGTGGCCATGCGGTACGTGCTCCCAGCGCTGCTGGATCGCCTGGCCGCGTCGTCGGAGCTGCTCGTCCTGTTCGCCGTCGCGTGGGCCGTGGCCCTGGCAGCCGCGGCGGAGTGGATCGGCTTCAGCAAGGAGGTCGGCGCCTTCCTGGGGGGCGTGTCGCTGGCCTCCACGCCCTATCGGGAGGCGATCGGAGCGCGCCTGGTGAGCCTGCGGGACTTCTTGCTGCTCTTCTTCTTCATCGACCTGGGCGCGGGGCTCGACCTGGGTCTACTGCTGGGACACGCGGGGATGGCGGTCGCGTTGTCGCTGTCCGTACTCGTTGGCAAGCCTCTTGTGTTTCTGGCCATCCTGGGGGCCCTCGGGTACCGGAAGCGCACGAGCTTTCTCACGGGGCTGTCCCTCTCGCAGATCAGCGAGTTCTCGCTGATCCTGGCCGCGCTGGGTACGAGCCTGGGACACATCGACCGTTCTACGCTCTCCGTGATCACCCTCGTGGCGCTGGTGACGATCGGTGTCTCGACCTATCTCACGCTGTACGCCCACCCGTTGTACGAACGCCTCGCTCCGTGGCTTCGGATCTTCGAGCGCCGCTCTCCGCATCCCGAGGAGCTCGGGGACGGGTCTGCGCTCGACGAGCCGCCGGACGTCATCCTCTTCGGGCTCGGGAGGTACGGAGGCGAGATCGCACACGGCCTGGTGGCAAGGGGTCGAAACGTCCTCGGAATCGACTTCGACCCGCAGGCGGTGAGCGCATGGCGGGGCGAGGGGCTGAACGCGCGCTACGGCGACGCGCACGACCCGGAGCTTCTCCCCCACCTGCCGCTCGCGCGTGCGGAGTGGGTCGTGAGCACTGCGGTCGAGCCTGACGTGAACGCCGCGCTTCTAGCCGCGCTGCGTGCGCACCACTTCGAAGGGCGGGTGGCCCTGCGCGCGCACGACCCCCGCGACGTCGAGGCGCTGGAGCGGGCCGGGGCCGACCTGGTGCTGGCTCCCTTCCGCGACGGCGCCAAGGAGGCCGTCAACGTCCTGACCGCCGGTCTCGAGAACCGCACGCCCGCCTGATGCTCAGGGGTTCGGCCGCGATGGCCGATCCGTCCGGTGCGGAGTTCATGGAGATCACCTGGAGGTTCGGCCATGCGAGAGATCTGGGGTCCGGCTTGGTTCGTGACGGCGCTCTGCGCCATGGCCGTGGTGGCCGTCGTACTCGGCGCCTGGGGAGCGGTGGCACCCGCGTTCTTCTGCTTCCTGCCCGTAGTGTTCTTCCAGATGTCTCGCACGATCCATGCGCTCTCGAGGAGAATCGAGGAACTCGAACGTGTTCGTCAGGGTAACCACGCCGCCTGACGAATCCTTCAGCCAGCGAGCATGACCTCCCTCCCGGGTCAGCGTCGATCGTACACGAAGGTCTTCCCGTTCGTTTCGAACGCGGTGACCTCGTAGGGCTCGGGATGCGGCCCCTCCATGCCGGGCGAACCTTCCGGCATGCCCGGCACCGCGAGACCGGCAATGGCCGGGCGCTCTTCGAGCATCCTGTGAATCAGGTCGGCCGGTACGTGTCCTTCGACGACATAGCCGTCAACGACAGCGGTGTGGCAGCCTTGGAGTGCGCGTGACACTCCATGCTTCGCCTTGATCGGTGCGAGGTTCCGCACGTTCACCGTCGCTACGTCGAATCCGTTCTCTCGCAGGTGCCCGACCCACGCGTCGCAGCAGCCTCAGGTAGGGCTCTTGTAGACGGTGATCTGGGTAGCGCCGACCTGCGAGGCCGAGAACGCTGCAACACCCGCTACGCCCAACGCGAGGGCTACCCCTCCGGCAAGGATGAACTTCGTGCGTGTCGAACTAGCCATCGCCCTGTCCTCTCGCTTCTCCCGCAACCATACCGCATCGGTTTCAGCGCAACCCTCCGCCGACGCCGACCCTCCACTTCGGCGCGCCGCACCTCTGCCAGCCGTAGACGGGGTCGGGGCTCGGGCCCGCTACGCGCTAGGCGTCCGGGTCCCTGCCGCGCCGTCCGGCAGCATGCCCTTGGCCAGCGCGATCATGCCGCCGATGTCGCCGAGGCTCGCCGGTACGACGAAGGTGTTGCCCGCCTGCGCGAGCTTCCCGAACTCGGTGATGTACTGCTCCGCGATGCGCAGCTGCATGGCGTCGGAGCCGCCCTGTGACTGCAGCGCGTTGGCTACCTCGCGCAGCCCTTCGGCGGTGGCTCGTGCCACGGCGGTGATCGCCTCGGCCTCGCCCTCGGCCTCGTTGATGCGCTGCTGCTTGACGGCCTCGGACTGCTTGATGACCTGCTGCTTGACGCCCTCGGCCTCGTTGATCTTCGCGTCCCTCTCCCCCTCCGAAGTGAGCACGACCGCGCGCTTCTCGCGCTCGGCCCGCATCTGCTTCTCCATTGCCGACAGCACGTCGTCCGGCGGGGTGATGTTCTTGATCTCGTAGCGAAGCACCTTGACCCCCCAGGCGTCGGACGCCTTGTCCACCTCTTCCACGACGCAGGCGTTGATCAGGGAACGCTCCTCGAAGGTGCGATCGAGGTCGATCTTCCCCATCTCGCTGCGCAGCGTAGTCTGCGCGAGCTGCGTGATCCCGAAGATGTAGTTGCCGATCCCGTACGAGGCGAGCTTCGGGTCCAATACCTGCAGGTAGAGCACGCCGTCGACACCCACCTGTACGTTGTCGCGCGTGATGCAGACCTGCTCCGGGATGTCGATCGCGTGCTCCTTCATACTGTGCCGATAGGCGATGCGGTCGATGAACGGGATCAGGATGTGGAACCCGGCGTTCAGGCTGCTCGCGAAGCGCCCCAACCGTTCCACGACGAAGGCGTTCTGTTGCGGCACCACGACCGCGCTGCGGTAGATCGTGTAGACCACCAGCGCGGCCAGGGCCAACGCCACGACCATGACTGTGTTCAGCTCCATTCCTAGATCTCCTCTGTCGAGGTCGGCGGCGTGCCGACCGTGAGGGTGATGCCCTTGACCTCGTCCACGCGGCAGCGCGCACCCGCCTCGAGCGCCCGCGGACCCGCGTTACGTACCTTCCAGACGCTGCCGCGAAAGCGGGCCTGCCCGACGCCGTCGGCCGGGATCTCCGTCGTGAGTTCGACCGTCTCGCCGACGATCGCCGCGCCCTGGCTCGCCGGCAGGAAGCTGCGCACGAGGCGGCTCCGCAACAGGGTCAGGCTCAGCACGGTGAACGCCGTGAACAGCAGCCATTGCGTCCACTCGGGCCCCGCCAGGTTCGCGAGTGTCAGCAGCCCGACGATCAGGGCGCCGAGCCCGACGAACAAGAGGTAGAAGCCCCCCGGGGCGAGCATCTCGCCGGCGAGAAGTGCGAAGCCCAGTATCAGCCACGACCACCAGGGCATGGAGTCCTCCCTCTAGCTACTGCGTGCTGTGGGACGGGCCAGAGCCTATCAGACCAGGCGGCGCGCTCTCGGCACGGCGGGCGTACGGCTACCGCAGGACTCCGATCAGGTTGCTGAAGTCGTCGGTCCAGAGGACCGACGCGGCCGCGGTGGAGCGCGTCGCGTCGGGGCCCTCCGGAGGCGGCGTGCCCGGGGGCGCGAGCCACATCCACGCGCTGCGGATGCCTCCAGTGTTCTCGAGGGGGACGTGGTCCAGACGCAGGGCCTGCAGGCCCGTGGCCTCCGCGAGACCCCGGACGACGCGCTCCAGGTCCACGTGCCGGTTCGTGATCTGGAGCACCAGTACGCCGTCGGGCGCCAACGCGCGCCGGTAGACCTGGAGCGACTCGAGGGTGAGCAGGTGCACCGGCACGGCATCGCCCGAGAAGGCGTCGACGATCAGGACGTCGAATCCGGGCCGGCCGACGGCCGTGGCCAGCTCGCGTTCGAGCATGATGCGCCCGTCTCCGAGCACGACCTCGACCTCGGCCTGCGCGCCGTCGAGGAACGTGAAGTACTCGCGCGCCAGCCGCTCTGCCGCGGGATTGATCTCGTAGAAGCGGAACGCGTCTCCGGGCCGGCTCCAGACCGCGAGCGTCCCGACACCCAGTCCGATCACGCCCACGCGCAGCGGCTCCCCCGACGCCCGACGGGGATGGCTGCGGATGGCCCGCGCCGCGCCGCTCCCGGCCGTGAAGTACGCCGTGGGCTGGCCGGCGCGGCCCGCGTCCAGGTACTGCGCGCCGTGGAAGATCCGGCCGTGACGCATGACCCGCATCTCCGACAGGAGTCCGGCAGGCCGGTCCTGTACGCGGAGCACGCCGTAGAAGTTGCGCTCGACCGCCAGCGTCCCGTCCATCGTGCGCAACGTCGGAAGCACGAAGCCGGCGGCCGCCAGGACGCCCACCGACACCAGCACGACGCCGGCCAGCGAAGCCCCGCGCCCGCGCAGCACCGAGCCCGGGTCCCTCCACATGGCGACGAGGAGCAGCGCGTACGCGAGCAGTACGAACCCGGGGAACTCGTAGAAGTCGCCGAGCACCGCGGGCGCCACGATGGCGACCGCCAGGCCGCCGAGAGCTCCGCCCCCCGCCATCGTCAGGTAGAACGCCGTCAGGTACTCGGCGTCAGGCGCGGTCCGGGCCAGCTCCCCGTGGCAGACCATGCACCCCGCGAACAGGATTCCGCAGCCCAGCAGGATCTGGACGAGGACCGGTAGCGCGAACCCGCCGGCCCACAGCACGGCGGTCGCTCCCAGACCGAGTACCAGGAACGCGCCCCAGGTGCTGCGCCGGTAGGCTCCGCCGAAGGCCAGGATGAAGGTCGTCAGGTAGAGCGCGAGCGGGACCACCCAGAGCAGCGGAACCGACGCCACGTCCATGGTGATCGTGTTCGTGATCGCCATCAGCAGGCCGGTGCCGCAGGCCGCAAGGGAGGTCCAGAAGAGCCGCTCGCCGACGCTGGGGGGTACCGCCGACGCCGCGGCCGCCGGAGGCATGGCTTCGGCAAGGCTGGATCCCCGGGCCGGGGCGATCCGCCAGACGAGCCACCCCAGCCCCAGCGCAAGGCCCCCGTACGCCCACGACCAGGCGACCCCCTGGGAACGCACCGCCATGAAGGGCTCGACCAGCGTCGGGTACGCCAACAGCGCGAGCAGCGAGCCGGCGTTCGACACGGCGTACAGGCGGTAGGGGGAACGGCCCGGCTCGCTCCGGCCGAACCAGTCGTGCAGCAGCGGGGTGGTCCCGGCCAGCAACAGGTACGGCAGCCCGACCGAGGCGGTGAGCAGACCGAGCAGCCTGAAGGTCGGCGAGTCGGGCCCCGTGGGCTTCCAGGCCTCGGCGAGCGTGACCGGAAGGAGCAGGAGCGAGAGCCCCACCAACGACAGGTGCAGCAAGGCCTGCCGGCGCATGCCGAGGCGTCGCCCCAGGTGTGCGTACGCATACCCGCAGAAGAGCAGCGTCTGGTAGAAGAGCAGGCTCGTCGCCCACACCGAAGCCGCGCCCCCGAACCACGGGAGGGCGGCCCGCGCCATCAGCGGCTGCACCATGAACAGCAGGAGTGCGCTCAGGAACGTGAGAGCCGCGTAGCTGCGCATGGGCACCCACGATAGGAACGCCTGCGGTCCGTCGCTACGCCGTGGAGAATTCCAGCCCTGGCGCTACTGCGGGGCACGAGCGTCACTTTTCGGAGCCGCCGGCGACTTCCCCATGTACGAGATCCCTGAAGTGATCTCGATGTGGAGGTTCCCCCGTGCGACTGAGACTCATTCCGTGCGCGATCTTCTCCGCCAGCCTGCTCTTCCTCTCGACACCGGCCCAGGCCACCGCGACCTTCGACACCGACCTCGAAGGCTGGAATGCGACCGGGATCAGCATCGGTTACAGCTTCCCCAACGTCAGCCTCGGCCTGACCGACAACTCCGGAGACATGGTGTGGGACGGGTCCGACGGAAACCCGGCGGGCTTCGCCAAGCTGCCCGACGCAATCCCGTCGCCTTCGTCCTGGGCGGAGGCGCCGTCTTCGTTCTACAACAACGGCGACCTGTCCGCGTTCCTGGGCGGAGCCCTGAGCTTCGAGCACAAGCTGATCGACACCGGCACGAACATCGCCGGCAGCCAGCCGCCGTTCGGGCCCTACCTGGCGGTGCTGATGTCGGGCGATCCGATGGACTGGAACAGCCTGATCTGGACCTCGCCGGGGCCGACGGGCACGACGGACTGGGTTCCGTTCAGCATCGGGTTGGACAGCGGCTCGCTCACGCTTCTCGACGACGTGACCGCATGCATGTTCGATCCGTCCCTCCCGTGCACCGCGCTCGGGGACATACCCTTTTCCAATGTCAACACGACCATGACCCTCGAGCAGATCCTGGCCGACCTCGACCACGTGCTGTTGCCCTTCGAGCTGGTGAACAACCAGGGCACCCAGAATTCCGAGATGGGCGGCATCGACAACGTGCAGCTGATCGCCGCCGCGCCGGAGCCGGCGACCTGGAGCCTGTTGCTGCTCGGCTCGCTGCTGCTGCGCCGCCGCCTCCGCTGAACGCGCGGCCGCACGGGCGCCGCGAACTCAGTCGAAGTGCGCCGCCTCCCAGAGGGAGGCTGACCCCGTCACGAGCGCGCGGGAAAGGTGGTACCCGCAGAACTTCTCGGGAAGAATAGGCGTCCGCCGAGCCGACGGCTCGGCACCCAGACTGCCGGGAGGACGCGATGGCGAACGCGGAGGGGACGGCCTACCTCCCCCGCATGTTCGGTCCTCGCGGCTACACCGTGCTGTGCAGCGTCGCCCAGCTACCGGAGCGTCTGCCCGAGATCTACCGCCACCTCACGGCGGCGACCGCACGGTAGGGCGAGGCTTCGCGCGCCTCTCAGACCCGCTTCAGGACGTTCTCGTCCGTGTGCTCGAACTTCCGGCCGTAGATCTCGAGGTAGGTCGTCTCGGCGTACCGCAGCTCGTCGCCGGCGAGCACCAGCCGGTGCTCGAAGGCGAGCGTAGTCGCGTTGTCGCGCATGAACGGAGACTGGATGATCCCCCAGTCCTCGTCGCCGAGCTTTGACGCCACCTCGAGCACGATCTCGGCCGCGTTCACGTCGCCTTCGAAGACTCCTCCCGCCAGGCAGCACACCGCCCTGGGGATGGTCAGCGACTGCACGACCGTTCCTGCCGCGGGGTCCCAGAGCCAGTATCCGAGCTGGTGGTGGAAGACCTCGTCATTGGACTTCCGCCTCACCACCTGGCGGTAGGGCACGATCGACAGCGTCTGCGACTCGGCGTTGTCCACGTCGCCGCCGGCCTCGAACGTGATCGTCTCGTAGTACGGACTCTCCTCGACCCCGTCGGGTTCGGGAGCGACGTCCGTGCCGCCGTCGCCTTGCCACTCGCCGATCAGCCCCGCCAGCGGGCCGTAGCTCACGTCGCTATCGCTCATCGCGTCCGGCCTGGAGCACGTCGGCGACCCAGTCGCACAGGATCGCCCGGCCGCGCGGGAGATTGTCGTTCGAGCAGTGCTCGACGCCGCCGTTCTCGTCGTCGATCAGGACCAGGTCGCGGCGGGCGGCGTTCTTGGCCGCGTCGTACGTCTTCTGCCCATGGTCGGGCGGGATCTGCCGGTCCCTTCCCCCGTGTACGACCAGGAGCGGGCAGGTGATGCGCTCGGCGACCTGGGCCAGGGTGAACTTCGAGAAGAACTGCACCGCCTCTCCCACGGTGGACGTCCCGGACACCCACATCAGCTGGCCGGGCATGTCGGAGACCGCGTTGGCGTAGTCGCGTCCGCGCTGCGCGGCCATGCGCGACACCTCGAGAAAGTCGTAGAACGCGCCCAGCACGGCACAGCACGCAAGCCGCGGCTCGAAGGCTGCCGCGCGGGGCGCGGAGTACCCGCCCATGCTGACCCCCTGCACGCCGATCCGGGACGGATCCACGTCTCCGCGTGCCTGCAGGTAGTCCACGCAGGCGCCGACGGGGCGCTCCACCTCGACCACGGCCGGCAGTCCGTTCAGCCGGAGCGCGCCCCCGCTGCCCGGCTGGTCGAGCAGCAGGCAGGCGATCCCCCGGCTCGCGTAGGCGTTCGCCATCCGCAGGTACGCCATCTCCTTCATCGTATCCAGCCCGTTCAGGTGCACGATGCAGGGTGCGGGGCCGTCCTCGTGCGCGGGAACGAAGAGGGCGGGCAGGGTTCCGCCTTCGTAGGGCACGTCGGCGAACTCGACGGCCGAGCCCGCGACGCCCAGCCGGAACGCGTCGAGCGCCTCGCGATACAGGCCGAGCTTGCGCGGGTCGCCGGGGCTCGCCTGGCGTTCCGCGACCAACAGGTAGAGCGCGCTCCGCAGCGACTTCTCTCGCGCGGAGACGGCGTGGCCCGCCCGCTCGTCGGCCTCTGCCGCGCTGCGGACGCGGGCCGCGAGAGCGGCCCAGCGCTCGACCCAGGCCGCGATCGCCTGCTCGGGCTCGCCCGGTGCCAGGTCCCGGAGCGGACCGCAAGCGTCGTCGATCTCGGACATGATGCCGCCCATGTCCAGGGACGTGACGACGGCCATGCTCCACGGGTAGTTGTCGCGAAAGTACTCGAACATCCGGCCAGCCTACGCTCCGGCGCTCCGGCCGCGCAAGCCTCCCTTTCGACTTTCCGAGATTTGGTCGATCGTGCAATCGTGTTGATCGTTCGATCAAGTCAGGCAGTCCGAGGCGCGAGCCACATCCACGCCTTTCGTGCGTGACCGGCGTGACGTCCGGCTCAGCGGTCGCTGCGCAGCTCGCCGACGATGTCGCAGATCTGCTCCACGGACGACGCCGGGAGCGTTCCGTAGAGCGGCAGGCAGAGTATGCGCTGTGAGATCCGCTCCGCGACCGGCAGGTTCATCGGATTGGCCGAGGGGAGCGAAGCGTACGACGGGTAGTGGCTGCACAGGGGATAGAAGTACTTGCGCGTGATGACGTTGAACTCCTTCAAGGCGGTCCAGAGCTCGTCGCGCGTCGAGCCGTAGGCGTCGGGGTCCACGATGACGGGGAAGTACGAGTAGTTGTGCTTTACGCCGGGCCGGTCGTGCTGCACGCGGATGCCCGCTACGCCCTCGAGCTGCTCGCGGTAGAGCTGCGTCAGCGCCCTACGGCTCGCGATCTCGGTCTCGATGCTCTCGAGCTGGAGCAGGCCGAAGGCGGCCTGGAGCTCGTTCATCTT
>JAFDDB010000151.1 GCA_019311115.1 Deltaproteobacteria bacterium | reverse complement strand
GTAAGCGGCGGGAACCGAAGACGCGCGCGAACATCGCGCCGGCAAAGAACAAATCGCCTAACCGTGCGAATTCCCTTGGTCGGGGCGCGGAGATTCGAACTCCGGACCTCCTGAACCCCATTCAGGCGCGCTACCAGGCTGCGCTACGCCCCGACCGGGCGCGGAGTATAGCGCAGGGCCCGCACGCGCCGAGGCGCGGGGGGCGGTTGCACCGTTCGCCTGAAACCCGATCATTTCCGGCCAGTTGGGATGGGGTTGGAGCCGGGTCGGGTCCGGTGGGGGAAAGGCGTGGGCGAGCTTCTCGAGACGGCGGTGTTCTGGGTCGTGGAGACGGTCCAGCACTGGGGGTACCTGGGCATCTTCGTGATGATGGCCGTCGAGTCCTCGTTCTTTCCGTTCCCGAGCGAGGTCGCGATGATCCCGGCCGGATACCTGGCCGCGCAGGGCGAGATGAACGCGGTCGCAGCGACTGCGACCGGGATCGCGGGGAGCCTGGTGGGCGCGTTCTTCAACTACACGCTCGCGCTCTGGCTCGGCCGGCCCGTGCTCGAGCGGCTCGGGCGCTACCTCTTCATCGGAGCGAAGCAGTTCGACCAGGCCGACCGTTACTTCGAGCAGCACGGCGAGATCACGACCTTCGTGGCGCGCCTGATTCCCGCCGTGCGCCAGCTGATCTCGGTGCCCGCCGGGCTCGCGCGCATGAACCTGGCGCGGTTCGCGCTCTACACCGGGCTCGGCGCGGGGCTGTGGTGCACGATCCTGGTCGCGGTCGGCTACTGGGCCGGTTCGAACGAAGATCTCTGGCGGCCGCTGCTGCGCGACGCCACGCTGTGGGTGATTGGCGCCGCGGTCCTGCTGATCGCCGGCTACGTGTACCTGCATCGCCGCGGACAGCACGGCGGACAGCACGGCGACGGAGACGCGCCGTGACACGCGCCGGCGGGCTGGCCCTCGCACTGGCGCTCGCCGTCGGCGCGCTCACCGCCTGCGGAACGCCCGGGCCGGACGATCGCCCGCGCTACCACACGGTCAAGAAGGGCGAGACCCTGTGGCGTATCTCGCAGGACTACGAGACGACGGTCGACGCACTCGTCCGGGCGAACGACATCCGCGACGTGACGACGCTGCCGGTCGGCACGCGGCTCTTCATCCCGCCCTCCATGCGCTACGCGCCGCGCCGCTCGGCCGAGCGCTACAACGGCAGCCATCCGAAGGGCCGCGCCTCGAGCGTCCGGCTCGCGTGGCCGATCCAGGGCAAGCTCTCGAGCCGCTTCGGGATCCGAGACCAGGTGCACCACGACGGCATCGACATCAAGGCGCCGCGCGGCACGGCGATCAAGGCGGCCGAAGCGGGCAGGGTGATCCACAGCGACGACTCGCTGGCCGGCTACGGCAACCTGATCATCGTCAAGCACGCCGGGAACCTCTCGACCGTCTACGCGCACAACGACCGGAACCTGGTCAAGGTCGGGGAATTCGTGAAGAAGGGGCAGGTGATCGGCGAGGTCGGCCGAACCGGGCGGGCCACGACGCACCACCTGCACTTCGAGGTGCGGCGGGACGGCCGCCCCCGAGATCCTCTACAATACCTGCAGTGAGCCGAGAAGAACTGCTACGCAAGAGGATTCGCGACGTCCCGGACTTTCCGGAGCCGGGCATCGTGTTCAAGGACATCACGCCGCTGCTCCAGGATCGCGAGGCGCTGGAGCTGGCCTGCGAGCTGCTGGCCGAGCCCTACGTCGACGCCCGGGTCGACCTGGTGGTGGGGATCGAGTCGCGAGGCTTCATCTTCGGGCCCCCGGTGGCGCTGCGGCTCGGCGCCGGCTTCGCGCCGGTCCGCAAGCAGGGGAAGCTCCCCTGGCGGACGGTGCAGCAGAGCTACGCGCTCGAGTACGGCGAGGACGTGGTGGAGCTTCACGAGGACGCGGTGACGCCGGGCCAGCGGGTGTTGATCGTGGACGACCTGATCGCCACGGGTGGCACGGCCGTGGCCACTGCGCAGCTGGTCCGCAAGATGGGCGCCCTGGTGATCGGCAAGTCGTTCCTGATCGAGCTGGGCGCCCTGAATGGCCGCGGCAAGCTGCATACGTCCGACGTCCACGCCGTCCTGACCTACTAGCCGCCCCATCTTATTAGGGGCCTCGCCTTCCTTCGGGGCCTCAGCCTTCGAGCGCCCGCGCGCTGACCGGCTCTGGGCGCTCACCTACCGGCAATCCCTTCGGCAGGGGGTCGGCAGACCCTACGCAGTTCTGCGTCTCCAGCGTGCACGTCCCGCCGCAGGTGTGCGGGATTCCTCGGCCGCCCGAGCGGATGTCACCTGACCGACGTGGCTTCCACTTACTCCACACGGCACCCGCGCGGATGCGGGTGGTCCGTCGTGGTGCATGGACGCCCGTCGGAGTGGCAAGTGGGAGCAGGCGTGTTGTTGCAGAGGATGCAGGTCATGGGCAGTTTCAGAGGGGCACGGGTACTGGTGTTGGCGACCGCGCTGGCAATCGTCGGCAGCCCGGCAGTCGCGCCCGCCGAGCTGTTGTTCTTCAGCGACACGGTCTTCGCCGGCTTCATACCCGCCGAGGTGGCCGCAGCCGGGCTCTCGCCGACCGACTCCGCCAACGTCACCAGGATCGTCCCCACGACCCCCACGACCGGCGGCACCGAGGGCCTGCAGGTGACTCGCACGTCGTCGGTTCCGCACGCGATCATCGCGCGGCCCCAGTCGAACTTCGAGACGCCGACCAAGACCCCCTTCAATCCCTACATCGCCGAGGTGCAGTACGACATCATGGCGCTCGAGGATCTGGAGCAGGCGATCCTGACGATCGTGCGTCCAGACACCAGCTACGTCTCGGGTGTGAACCACATCGGGATCGACGTGGCGGGTCAGACCGAGATCCTGGAGTACAACTCGCTCGTCCTGCCCGACGACCTGCTCATGCCCTCGATCTTCCTCGGGGACATGCTGGCCGGGGAGTCGATCCGCTGGACCTTCACCCTCTACGTCACTGCCGAGATGGAGGCGAACCCCGCCATCGTCGGCGGCGTCGTGCTTCCTTCGTTCGACATGGTCGGCTTCTCTGACCTCGCACAGGTGCCGGAGCCCTCCCTGCTGGCTCTGCTGCTCCTGACTGGCCTGGCCCTCCTGCTGCGCCAGCGCCCCCTGCGCGCACTGCCCCTGCTCGCCGCGGTGGGGTTGCTGGTTGCAGCGCCAGGGGCGGCCTTCGCCCGCGACGAGGCCGACGTCCTGGCCCTCCGCGCGCGCACGCTCGCCGAGGGGGGGCAGTGTGACGAGGCCACCGAGGTCATGAACCGGACGGGCCGGACACGGTCCGCGGAGCAGTCGCTCTGGCTCGGCAAGTGCCAGGTCACCGACCGCAACTACGACGCCGCGCTTCCCTACCTGGAGGCCGCCCGGACGGGCGGATCCATGCTCGAGGCGCAGCTCTTCCTGGGCATCGCGCAGTACCACCTGGGCGACTTCGACGACGCGCGCGCGAACCTGGCTGCGGCCCGGCTCGGCGGCGTGGACGACCCGCAGCTCGACCTGTACGAGGGTGTGCTGCTGATGGACTCGCGCGAGTACGAGGCGGCCGCCATGGCTTTCGACCGGGCTCGCCGGGCGGGCGACGGCTCGGTGGAGCCGCTGGCGTCCTTCTACGCCGCGGTCGCGCTGCGCCGTGTGGGGCGCACCGGTGAGTCGGACGCGGCCTTCGCACGCGTGATCGACGAGGACCCGGACTCGCTCTGGGCCGCGCGAGCGCGCACGGCGAGCGAGCCCGTAAACCTGTTGGGCCCGCCGCGGCGTTGGGCGACCGTCACGCTCGGCGGCGGCTACGACTCGAACATCGTCTTCAAGGGTCAGGACGTCTCGCTTCCGGACCAGGTCTCGGGCCGAAGCGCGCTCTTCGGCGCCTTCTCGGCCGAGGTCGGACAAGAGGTGTACCGTGCGTCGCACTGGCAGGCCGGCATCATCGGCCGCTACGCCGCCTCGACCTACAACAGCCTGAAGGACTTCAACTCCAATGCCCCGAGCATCGGGGGCTGGTTCGACTACGTCCTGAACGAGACCACCGCCGTCCGCGCCCGCTATGACTACTCGTTCATGTGGGCGGGCCACGAGTCGTTCGCCTCGGGCCACACGGTGGACTCGGTGCTCTTCCACGAGTGGGGCGAGACCGGCCGCAGCGAGCTCGAAGCCGGCATGTACTGGCTCGACTACAAGTACTCGATCCCCGACGTGAACGACACCTGCCTCGCGAACGCAGTATGCGGGCCGGCCGGCACCAACGAGAAGCACGATCGGAACCGCGACGGCTACGGCCTGGTCGCGGGCCTGACCCACGTGGTTCCGCTCCGGTTCCGCGGCTCGCACCTGAGCGGTGGCTATCGCTACCACCGCTACTTCTCCAAGGGCAACGACTACTCGTTCCAGGGTCACGAGGTGCACGTCGGCTTCGACGCGCACCTGCCCGCGGACCTCGAGATCGACGTGCGCGGCAGCTGGACCTACCAGCCGTACGCGCATCCCTCGACGTATCCGGACCCGGACGACGTGACCTTCGGACTCGCGTACTCGCTGTCGGGCAAGAGTCGCCGCGACGAGGTGTTGCGCGGTGACATCTCGATCGCGCGCAAGATCAACGCGCGCACCCGGATCGAGGCTCGCTACACCGTGATCCGGAACGCGTCGAACACCGACGTCTTCGACTTCAACCGGCAGATCTTCGGCCTGTACCTCACGACCCGCTTCCAGCGCTAGGAGCCCCGATGTCGTCTCTGTTCCGAACCCGTCACGTCGCCCTGGGGGCGGTCCTGGTCCTTCCGCTCGCCCTCGCCAGCGGCAAGGCGCACGCCGCCGACGATCCCGTCGGCCTGGTGGTCGGCATCCGCGGCCAGGTGATCGCGACGGCGCCCGGCCAGGAGCCTCGCCGCCTCGACTGCGGCGACTCTGTCTTTGCCGATGAGCAGATCGAGACCGGCCAGGCCTCGCGCGCGAGCGTGCTGATCGGCGACGTCTACGCCCAGCTATTCGTGGGATCCCAGGCGCGGATCGGCGTGACCCCGGCGGGCACGCCCGACCTGTTCCTGGAGCGCGGCCGGCTGCGGATCATCGACCCGCGCACCGACGAAGCGTCGCCCGACATCCGCATCCGCACGCCCCGCGCGCACAGCAGCTTTGCGCGCAACGACGTGGACGCCTACGTGCTCGGGCCGGCCGGCGCGACCAACGCAATGCTCTGCTCCGAGCGCACCACGATCCAGGTGGAGCGCTCCGACGTGGCGGACGTCGAGCCGCACCACACCCCGACGGGTCACTGCACGATCGCGAGCCTCGACAAGCCCTTCTACAAGGCGCGCGTTCCCTCGGAGCGCATCGGCATGCGCGAGGCCTACGACTGCTCGCTCGACCCGCGCCTTGACGGCTTCGACACGGTCGACGTGGGGGCGCCGCGGCGGATGCCCGGCATCGGCAACCCGGACATCGGGCCGTTCGAGCCGCGCCTCACCTGCGACGTGCCCGGCTCGGGGTGCGGCGGGAACCCGAAGATCGCGGACGTGCAGCCCAACCTGAACCCCGGCGCGCTTCCCTGACGCTTCGATCCTCGCGGCGCGACGCGGCTCAGAAAAGCGAGCCGTGGAACCAGCGCAGCACCACCGTGAGCGCGACCCCCAGCACCAGCCCCAGGACGGGCAGGCCCCGCAAGCCTTGGAGTGTCTCGCTCCCGGTGAACGGCAAGAACGGCGTCTGCTCCACCAGCGGGCCGTAGGTCTCGGCCTCGAGCACGAGCTTGCGGCGGTCCTGGTGGGCGGCCCCGACCACGCTGAACACGGCCAGCCCCCCGAAGAACGCCACGTCGGACGCGTACCCGTTCGGGATCAGGTGCAGCGCCGCGAACAGCGCCAGCCCCATGAAGAGCCCGTGCCGGGTGATGCGCTGCAGGCCATTCACGCCGCCCGAGCGGTCGCCGCCCACGGCATGCGGGCTCGGCCGGACCAGCGCGCAGGCCATCAACACGAACGCCACGCCCATGCCGACGTAGATCGCCCAGCGGCCGGCGGTGCCGATGGGCACGGTCCAGAGCAGCGACCCCGCGTGCTTGTGCGCGAAGTAGTACCAGACGAGCGGCACGAAGATCGCGAAGGAGACGAGCGAGTAGGCCGCCAGGAAACCCTGCTCGCCCAGCCGCGCGAGGAGCGCCGGCCGGAGCCGCACGCTCGACAGCCCCATGTGGGTCGCCGCGAAGGCGATCCAGAGTGCGATCAGGACGCCGGCTTCGCCCATCGGCATGCTCCCTTTCTGGCCTGCGGAGAGGCTAGCCCGCTCGCGCCGCCAGCGCGCCCGCCGCGGTTTCCAGGTCGTGGCCGCTCGGCGACTGGTAGGCGCGCAGCTCGAACTCGGGCAGGACGGCCAGGATGTGGTCGAAGATGTCGGACTGGATGTCCTCGTAGCGCACCCAGTCCTGGTCGTTGCTGAACACGTAGATCTCGATCGGCAGTCCGTGGTCGGTCGGCGCGAGCTGTCGCACCAGGAACGTCATGGAGGAGTGGATCTTCGGGTGGCCGCGCAGGTAGGCGACGACGTAGGCCCGGAACGTCCCCACGTTGGTGAGCCGCCGCGCGTTGATGCGCTCCGCGCCGCCGACCGCGGCGTTCGACTCGGCCAACTCCGCACGCTTCTCGCGCACGTAGTCGCGGATCACGTCGAACTTCTCGAAGCGTTCGAGCATGGCGTCGTCGCAGAAGCGAATGGTGTTGACGTCGATCGAGACCGCGCGCTTGATCCGGCGGCCGCCCGAGTCCGACATGCCGCGCCAGTTCTTGAACGAGTTCGTGATCAGCGCGTGGGTCGGAATGGTCGAGATGGTCTTGTCCCAGTTCTGGACCTTGACCGTGTGCAGCGACACCTCGAGCACGTCGCCGTCGGCCCCGTAGCTCGGCATCTCGATCCAGTCGCCGCGCCTCACCATGTCGTTGCCGGCGAGCTGGACGCTGGCGACGAAGCCCAGGATCGTGTCGCGAAACACCAGCAGCAGGACCGCGCTGAGCGCCCCGAGGCCGGTCAGCAGCCCCCAGGGCTCCTGGTCGAGCAGCATCGAGACCACGAAGATGGCGGCGACCACGTACAGGAAGATCCGCAGCAGCTGCACGTAGCCCTGCACGGGGCGCTCGGCCGAGAGGTCGCTGCTCTGGTAGATCGAGAGCGCGGCCTCGAGCAGGGCGCTCGCCGCGCGCGCGGTCACCACGATCATGTAGACGAGCGCCAGGCGCTCGACCCAGCCCGCCGCCGTCTCGCCGAAGGCGGAGCCCATCGTGTAGAGCACGACCGCCGGCGCCAGGTGTGAGAGGCGCCTGAACACGCCGTGCTCCACCAGCGCGTCGTCCCAGGAGGCGTCTGTCTGCTGGGTCAGGAAATGGGCCGCGCGCACGAGCACGCGCTTCGCCACCCGATCCGCCAGCCAGGCGAGGGCCAGCGCCGCGCCGGCCACGGCCAGCACTGCGAGCGCCGCCGCCGCCGCCTCGTCGATCCCCCGAGCCTCGATCCAGCCCCGCAGCCATGCGTGCATGGTCACCCCTCCCGGCTTGCGGCAGATCGTAACTGCCGAAACCGGGGCGGGAAGGGGTCCGGGCTAGGCGTTGGGGATCTCGATGTCGCCCGTGTCCTTGTCTTCCATCGACTCGAGGATGCGCACATCGTCGTACACCGGAATCCCGGCCTCCGCGTACAGCTCGCGCGACCGCTTCGTGACCGCGCCCACGCGTACGAGCGCCGGCATCATCAGGTCCTTGAAGGAGTGGATCTGGCCCGGCGGAAGCTCCTGGTCGATGCCCGTCTGGCCGGCCTCGATCATTCCCTTGATGAAGTCGCCCGGGTCGATGTCGCAGTTCTCGAGCACCTTCAAGAAGCTCGGGTCCATCTGCCGCGGACCATCCCCTTCGGCGCCACCGTTCGAGTCGGCCATGATCTTGACGGCGTCGAAGGCGAACTGCGCGATGTCTTCCTTCTCGTCGTCGTGCATGTCCTTGATCACGTCGCGCAGGTAGATGTTGCCGAACGCCACGTGCCGCGACTCGTCCTGCAGCACCAGTTCGGTCAGCGCCTTCAGCAGCGGGCAGGTGGCCCGCGGCCAGGGCGAGGCCTTCGACGACCATGTTCATGCCGACCATCGTCTTCGCGAAGCTCTGGGACTGCAGCGTCACGTCGATCAGCTTCTTCAGCCATGGCGACATCGGGTACACCATGCCGAGCTTCTTGATGTACAGGTCGTAGACCTCGACGTGGCGCGCCTCGTCCATGGTCTGCGTGGCCGAGTAGAGCTTTGCCTCGTAGTCGGGAGCGGCGTGCGTGACCGCGGCGGCCGTCATCAACGCGCCCTGCTCACCGTGCAGGAACTGCGAGAGCAGCTGGCAGGTGGCGTGCGCCGTGAAGTCGTCGCGCTGCTTCTTCGACAGCTTCTGGAAGAAGGGCACGCGGTGGAACATGAACCGGTCCTCGCCGACGATCGGCTTCGACGGGTCGATCTCGGTGTCCCACGGCAGCTGCAGCTCGGCGTCCCACTGGCGCTGCTTCGACTTCGAGTACAGGTTCTTCAGCGTCGTGGAGTCGATCTCATAGTCGAACTGCCAGGCGATCTCCATCGGAGACGAGTAGGCGTCGAGCTCGGGGAAGGGATTGTGGTCGGCGTTGACGGGCTGGGCGCTCATTCGGGGTCCTCCAGGATGTAGCGGGCAATCATGTCGCAAAGCTCCTCGAGCACCGCGCTGGGAGCAGGGTCGGTCATGCGGTGGACGAGTACCTCGTTCGCCGCCATGTCGATGGACTGGGTGATCAGGAACGCTGCGGCGAGCGGGTCGACGTCCTTGCGCATGCGCCCACGCTCCTGGCCGTACTCGATCAGGCCGCGCAGGCGTTCGACGCCGACCTGGCGGATGCGGTGCAGCCGCTGACGCACGTCGCTGTCGCGGTCGGCCAGCTCGAGCAGCACCAGGTAGAAGCCGCCTTCGTGCTTCAGGTGTTCGTAGCGGCGCTTCAGGTCGTCGAGCAGCGCGCCGCGGGCGTCGTCGCCCAGGTAGCGCTCGAAGCGGGCCTCGCGACGCTGGTCGGCCAGTTCGCGGTCGCCCCAGTCGTCGATCAGAGCGAGCAGCAGCGCGCGCTTGTCGGGAAAGTGGTGGTAGAGCGTACCGACGCTGACGCTCCCGGCGGACGCGATCTCGGCCATCGACGTGGCCTCGTAGCCCTTGCGGGCGAGAAGCTCTTCGGCCGCCTCGAGCAGGCGGCGGCGTGTCGCGACGCCACGCGCCTGGGGACGGCGCGCACGACCGGCGCGGGGCAGGGACCGCGAAAGTGGCATGGGCGCAGGATACGCGGCCCAAAACCGAATGCAAGCTCGAAATAGAGTCCGCGAGCCCTGTGAATTCAGGTGTTTGTGGACTCAGCCTGCGTCGAGCCGAATGTACCACTCAGCAGGCGCCCGACCGCCTCGGCCCGGGGAGCTGCGCCCAGGCTCGTCCACACCTCTCTGGCTTGCTCGAGCGCGAGGCCCACGCCCGCGGGGTCGTCCTGCCAGACGGCCAGCCGGGCGCGCTCCTGCGCGACGAAGCCGCGTCCGGCCGCCCAGCCCGTCTCCTCGATCAGGGCCGCGCAGTCGTCGAGAGCCGACTCCACCTGGCTGCGCGCGCCGCGATCGTCCGCGTTCAGCAGCACATGCGACGAGGTCAGGAGCGTCCACTCGCGCGCGGTTCCCATCTGGCGGCTGCGCTCGAGTGCGCCGGCGGCCAGGGCGCGAGCGCGCTCGTGCTCGCCCAGGTTCGAGCGGGCGTGGGCGATCTGCGCCAGGTAGAACGGCTGGTCCCAGACCCCGGTGTGGCTTTCTCCGCTCAGCTCGAGCACGCGTTCCCAGGCCTCGGCCGCCTCCTGGTGCGCACCCCGCAGCGCGTGCCAGGTTCCTGCGATCACCGATGCCTGGCTGCGCAGCAGCGGAGCGCCCACGCGCTCCGCGGTCTCGGCCGCGCGCAGCGCGTCCTCGCCAAGCGTCCGCTCGTCGCCGAGCGTGAACGAGACGTCGGCGCGGTAGATGCGGACCTGCAGATCCAGGCTCACCACGCCCGTCGCCCGCGCGCGTGCGAGCAGGTCGTCGAGCCGCAGCCGCGCACCGAGCGGGTCGCCGAGCAACGCCTGCAGGTTGGCATCCATCGTCTGCGCCTGGATCACGAGCGACGAGTCCTGGGCCTCCGGCCCGAACGCTTCTGCCTCGGCGATCGAGCGCTGGCTGGCGCGCCGCGCCTCGGGAAGCTTCCGGCACATCTGCAGCGCCGGGGCCAGGGTGACCGCCGCGATGAAGATCGCCCCGCGGTCCCCGCTGCGCTCGGCGATCTCGAAGGCTTCCCGCGCGCACCGCTCGTACGCCCCGGCATCGCCCGTGCTGGACCCGGTGACCAGTCCGTACACCGAGAGCAGGGCCGCGACGTCGGTGTTCCAGCCCCGCGCTTCGGCGGCCGCGCGGCCCCGGTAGTACAGGTTGGTGGCCTCGGCGGTCGAGATGCCGGCTACGAACGAGAGCAGCAGCACGTTCGAGCAAGCGGCGACCGTCAAGCGCGCCGTGTCGTCGTCCTCGGGCACCTCGTCGAGCAGCGCGAGCACCTTGCGCCAGCTCTCGCGGCCCGCGTCGGGGTTCCTGCCGGCGAGCCGCTCGGCGGCGCGTCCGCTCCAGATCGCGGCCTGCGCGAGATCTCCCGCGCTCTCCAGATGGTGCGAGATCAATGCGGCCGACTCTTCGACCCGCGCCTCGTCCTGCTGGAGGGCGGCCGCGGCGCGAGCGTGCAGCTCGACGCGCCGCTCGCGCAGCTGGGAGTCGTAGCTCACCTCCTGCGTCAGCGGGTGCCGGAAGGCGTACTCGACCTGACCCTCGTCGATGAACTCGGCGTCCCGAAGCAGCGCCAGCGACTGTGCGAGCTCGGCTTCGGGCAGCTCGGCGACGCGGCCGAGCAGCGACGGATCGAAGCGCTTGCCGATGACCGACGCCGCTTGCAGCACGTGCTTCTCGCGTTCGGCCAGCCGGTCGATGCGCGCCGCCAGCACGCCCTGCACGCTGTCCGGGACGCTCAGCGCGTCGGGGCTCCGCACCAGCCGGTAGGCCCCGCGCTGACCCTCGAGCGTTCCGTCGCCGGCCAGTGCGCGCACGACCTCTTCGATGAAGAAGGGGTTGCCCTCGGCCTGCTCGCAGATGCGCGCGGCCAGCTCGCCCAGCTCGGGGTCGTCTCCGAGCAGGTCGGCGACCAGCTGCGTCGCGGCCTCCGGACCGAGCGGCACGAGCGCCAGCTCGCGGAAGTGCGCGACCTGCATCCACTCCGCCGCGTAGCCGGGGCGGTAGTTCACCAGCAGCAGCAGCTCGGTCCCCACGACGGCCTCGGCGATCCCGGCCAGCAGGGCATCGCTCGTGTCGTCGATCCAGTGCAGGTCTTCGATCAACAGCACGGCGGGCCCCTCACGGGCGACCGCGCGCAGCAGGCGGCGCAGCGTCTCGAAGACCTGGTGCCGCCGCAGTCCGGGGTCCGACTCCAGCAAGGGATGGTCCGGGTCCGGCACGCCGAGCAGGTCGAAGAACAGCGGCAGCGAGTCGCGCAGGTCGTCCTGCAGCAGCACCAACCGGCCCGCGACCTTCTCGCGCACGGACTGGTCCGGGTCGCGTTCGGACACGCCGAAGAACGCCCGCAGCAGCTCGACGATCGGCAGCAGCGGCAGGTGCTGCCCGTGCGAGAGCGCGTGCGCCTGCAGCACCGTCACGTCCTGCGCCCGGCAGGACTCGGCGAACTCGTGGCAGAGGCGGCTCTTGCCCGTGCCGGCCTGCGCGCAGACGCCGATCACCGACGCTTTGCCGCCGCGCGCGTCGGCCAGCGCCTGCTGTAGCTCGCCCAGTTCGCTCTCCCGGCCGACGAAGCGCGAGAAGCCGCGCTCGCGCGAGACGTCGAGCCGGGTCGTGAACGTGCCGCGCCGGAGCAGGGCGGACGCGCGTACCGGGGCGCTCGTCCCCTTGACCTTGAACTCGCCGAGGTCCTCGAGCTCGAAGTAGCCCCGCACCTGCTCCGCCGTCTCCGCCGACAGGTACACGGCGCCGGGCTCGGCCAGCTGCTCCATGCGTGCGGCCAGGCCCACCGTGTGACCCTGCGCCGTGTAGTCCATGCGCATGTCGTCGCCGATCTTCCCCACGACCACCGGACCGGTGTTGAGGCCCATGCGGACCGAGAAGTTGAGCCCACTCTCGCGCCGCAGTTCCTGTGCGTAGCCGCGCAGCTCCTCGCGCAGCCAGAGCGCCGCGTGGCAGGCTCGCAGGGCGTGGTCCTCGTGGGCGATCGGGGCCCCGAAGAGCGCCATGATCCCGTCCCCGGTGTACTGGTTGACGGTCCCCTCGAAGCGGTGGACGCCCTCGGCGAGAATCGCGAAGAAGCGGTCGAGGATCACGTGCCAGGACTCGGGATCGACCTGCTCGGCCAACTCGAGCGATCCCTTGACGTCGGCGAAGAGCACCGTCACCTGCTTGCGCTCGCCCTCGAGCGCCGATCGCGAGCGCAGGATCTTCTCGGCCAGGTGGCGCGGCGTGTAGCTGGACGGGGCGCGGGTGGCGGCGTCGGGCGCTGCGAGCGTCCTGCCGCAGGAGTCGCAGAAGCGCGCGTCGGAGCGGTTCTCACGCGCACAGCCGGGGCAGGTCACGGCTGCCTCCTTCGGCAAGGCGGTGCCACGCGTGCCGGCTGGCGCGCGCAGACGTTATGCTGCCGGTTCATGCCCCGCTCCGTCGTTTTCATCCTGTCGCCGATTCTACGCGAGTCCCCGCCTCGGCCCGAGGTCCGTCCCGGGAGCCCATCAAGTCGGGGCGGAACCCCGCCGATCGGCCCCGCAGAGGGGCCGAACCGGCCGCTGGGGACCGCATGAACATCCTGGGCATCTCCGCCTTCTATCACGACAGCGCCGCCTGCCTGGTTCAGGACGGCCGCATTGTGGGCGCGGCCCAGGAGGAGCGGTTCACGCGCATCAAGCACGATGCCGCGTTCCCCGCGAACGCCGTC
>JAFDDB010000150.1 GCA_019311115.1 Deltaproteobacteria bacterium | reverse complement strand
CCGGTGCTGCGCGAGTTCGTGAGCGGCCCCGTCTTCCAGGACCTGGCCCACGACCTGATCGGCCCCGACGTGCGGCTCTACTGGGACCAGGCGGTGTACAAGAAGCCGGGCAATCCCCTCGAGTTCCCCTGGCACCAGGACAACGCGTACACGTACGTCTCGCCGCAGCAGTACGTGACGTGCTGGGTCGCGCTCTCCGACGCCACCGTCGAGAACGGCTGTCCCTGGGTGGTGCCCGGCCGTCACAAGCTCGGGACCGTGGTGCACGAGCTGCGCGACGAGGGCTTCTCGTGTCTCGACGATCCCGAAGACGCCGTAGCCGTGCCGGTCGAGGCCGGGAGCGTCGTGGTGTTCTCGAGTCTCACCCCGCACCGCACCGGGCCGAACCTGAGCGACGGAGTGCGGAAGGCCTACGTCGTGCAGATCGCCGCGGACGGAGCGTCCGTCATGCAGGCCGGAACCGACGCCGACCCCGTCTTCCACCCCTGCAACGCACCGGATCGCCAGTTCTACATCCTCAAGGACGGCCAGCCGCCGCAGCCCGATGCTGTCTAGCGACCTGCAGGCGCAGTGGGACCGCGAGGGGTTCATCGTCGTCAAGGACTTTGCAGACGCCGCCACGCGCGAGCGCATGCTCGACACGATCGTCGACATGGTCCGCCGGGCAGACGCGGGCGAAGACATCGCGCCAGCGTACGTCGTGCCCGAGAGCGTGCTCGAAAAGGAAGGCGAGCGTCCCGAAGACCGCGTCTCCAAGGTCTTCCGCGTGCACCGCGAGGTGCCCGTGTTCCGCGACTTCGTCTGCCAGCCGAGGCTGGTCGACCTGGTAGGAGGAGTTCTCGGCCCCGACGTCGACTGCTTCCTGTCGCAGTTCATCTTCAAGCTGCCCGGGGCGCTCGGCCAGCCGTGGCACCAGGACGCCTTCTACTTTCCGTTCGACCGCGAGCCGCAGGTGGGCGCGTGGCTGGCGCTCACCGAGACCACGCCCGAGAACGGACCGCTCTGGGTGCTGCCGCGCTCGCACACCGAGCCTCTGCACCAGGCCGTCCGCGACACGCGCGAGCACGCAAACATGGCCTACGTGGAGATCGTCGACCACGACACCAGAGCCGCCGTTCCGGTGCTGCTCGACCCGGGCGACCTGATCGTGTTTCACAGCCACCTCTTCCATAAGTCGAGCGACAACACGGCGGACTACATGCGGGCCGCGATGGTCTACCACTTCGGCGAGGGCGGCACGGTCGACCACAGCGAGGAGAAGTGGGGCGTGCGTCCGCCCAATGTGGACTGGATGCCGATCCGGCGGGGCGGGTCGCCGGTCGAGGCTCCGCTATGCCATGATGCGGGCGCTCCAGCGTCCGCGCCTAAAGACAGGGGAATGACATGAGATTCGGCGTCTTCTACGAGCTGCAGCTGCCCAAGCCCTGGGCGCAGGATTCCGAGCACCAGCTGATCCGCGAGGCGATCGAGCAGGTCCAGCTGGCCGACCGCATCGGCATCGACTACGCGTGGGCCGTCGAGCACCATTTCCTCGACGAGTACTCGCACTGCTCCGCGTCCGAGGTGTTCCTGACCGCGCTCGCCGCCAAGACGGAGCGGATCCGCGTCGGCTTCGGGATCCGGCAGGTGATTCCGCACTACAACCATCCTTCGCGCACCGCCGAGGCGGTGGCCATGCTCGACCTGGTCTCGGACGGCCGCGTGGAGTTCGGCATCGGCGAGGGCGCAACGCGGCTCGAGCTTCACGGCTACGGCATCCCGGCCAAGCAGAAGCAGGCGCTGTCGTTCGAGGCGGCCGAGCAGATCGCGAACATGATGGTGATGGAGCCGTACCCGGGGTACGAGGGCGAGGGCTTCTCCATGCCGTGCCGCAACGTCCTGCCCAAGCCCCTCCAGAAGCCGCATCCGCCCATGTGGCTGGCCTGCACGAACCGCAAGACCATCGAGATCGCCGCGCGCAACGGCCTCGGCGCGCTGGCGTTCACGTTCCTGGACGCGGAAGAGGCCAAGACCTGGGCCGACATCTACTACTCGATCATCAAGTCCGAGGAGTGCGTGCCGCTCGGCCACATGGTCAACGCCAACATCGCCATGGTGGCCGGGTTCTCGCTGAACCACGATGCGAAGGAGGCGTACCGTCGCGGCATGGACGGGTTCGCGTTCTTCCGGTACGCGATCAACGCGCTGGTGGCGAACGACGCCAGGCCCGGACGCAGCCGGCTCTGGGAGGAGTACGAGGAGATCAAGGACCGCGATCTCCCGACGATCGGCGCGCCCGGCATCGGCACGCCAGAGGACTACTGCGAGCTGGTCCGCGGCTTCGGCGACGTGGGCGTCGACCAGATCATCTTCTTGCAGCAGGGCGGCAAGAACCGGCACGAGCACATCTGCGAGAGTCTCGAGCTGTTCGGCCGCGAGGTGCTTCCGCAGTTCACCTCTGGCCGCGAGGAGAGGGAGGCAAAGAAGGCCGAGGAGCTGGCGCCGTACATCGAGCAGGCGCTCCAGCGCAAGCAGCGCATGCCCGAGCTGGCCGACGACGAGATCCCGGTGGTCAAGGCGTCGCGCGAACGCGAGGCCTTCTACCACAAGGACTGACGGGCGGCGCCCGTCATCAGCGGTCGGGCGCTACGCCTCGGGCGCCTCGGGCGCGGCTTCCGGTGGCGCGGCTTCGGGCGCGTCGGCCTCCGGTTCCGCCTCCACTTCGGCGTCGGGCGCCGCTGCGGGCGCTTCTTCGTCTTCGCCCATGCCCTCCCAGATCCGCGCCTCGCCCAGCTCGTTCAGGCTCCGGATGGCCTCGAACTCGAGCGAGCTGAAGCGCAGCCCGCGCGTGGTGGCCATGTCGTCGCGCGCGAAGTCGAGCAGGAAGACTCCGCCGATGAAGTCGAAGATCTGCATCGGGTGGAAGTCGAACTCTGCGCCGACGAAGAGGACCGTGGCCGACGCTCCCACCGCCCAGTAGTCGCGGTAGTCCTGGTAGAGCGACTGAGAGGGGCGGTGCGCGCCCAGCATCGCCTCTCCGCCCGCGGCCACACCGCCGGGTACGCCGACGCTCGAGCCCGAGAAGCTCTGGCTCCCGAACGCCAGCGCCGCGACGCCGACTTCGGCCTCGCTCGCGATGCCGATCGAGCGCTGGTCGTGGAGGCCCACGCCGAACTTCGAACGGAGCCCCCCGCCGAGCTGCGCCGCTCGCGTAGCGTGCACGTTCGCGTAGGCGCCGAAGCCGATGTGCACGTTGAACGTGACCAGGTCGAGCAGGTCGAAGGCCCGGTCCGGCAGGTAGAAGAGCAGGCGGGTGAGGAACGGGGAGTCTTCTTGCGCGCGGAGCCGCCGATTGATGCCGAGCCAGCCGCGGTTGTGCAGGCTGTCCCCGTCGGGGCCGAGCTTCGTGGCCAGCTCCGGTACGCCGGGATACTCCGGGTCGACCCGCTGGATCGAGTGCAGCAGGACCGCCGCCTCGGGCTTGTCGCCCTGGTCGAAGCGGGCCTGGGCGGTGGCGACGCTGCCCATGAGCAGGGCATCGATCTGCTCCTGGCTCGGCGCGGTCGCGCAGGCAGAGGTGAGCAACGCGAGAATCGCGATGGCAGCTAGCTTCGGCACGGGTCTACTCCTCTCTGGAAACCGGCGGGAGGATCGCACAGGTGGCCGGCGCGCGCCGTGTCCCACGGTCGGGCGACATGGGGCTAGACTCGCTCGACGAGGGAGGGGAACGATGGCCAAGAAGGTCGACTGGTACTACTACCGCAAGGGCTGAACGACGTGCACCAAGGCGTCCAAGTTCCTGGACGCTCGGAAGATCGAGCCCAAAGAGAGGGTGCCCGCGTCGCGCAAGCTCGGGCGCAGCGACGCGGCGGCCCTGGCCAAGGCGGCCTCGCGCGTGATCGTCGCCAAGGGCAAGAAGCTCGACACCTTCAAGCCAGGCGGCAAGGCGCCCAAGGCCTGCGTAGACGCCATGCTCGGGCCCACGGGCAATCTCCGCTCGCCCTGCATCCGGATGGGAAAGACGGTGGTCGTCGGGTTCAACGAGGAGGTCTTCGGCGAACTCTTTGCCTGATTGGCACCGAGTCGGGCAGAGAGGGCTCGCGTCGGACTCAGGAAGTGTCCTCGGAGGACAGGCGCTCCGCGTGGCCGGCGGCCCCGATCTCGGCGTAGACATCGCGTGCGCGCGCGAGCAGCCGCTCGGCGTCGGCCTGGCGGTCGAGCAGGTCGGCGAGGCGGGCACGTTCCTCGAGGATCTGCGGCTCGAGCACACGGCCACCGGTCTTCTCGACCAACTCGATCGCACGGTCCAAGTGCCGTTCGATCGCGTCGCCGGCCGCGGCGC
This sequence comes from Deltaproteobacteria bacterium, assembly GCA_019311115.1. Lineage (GTDB taxonomy): Bacteria > Myxococcota_A > UBA9160 > SZUA-336 > SZUA-336 > JAFDDB01. The sequence continues at coordinate 8,796 of JAFDDB010000150.1, read as the reverse complement.
CGTCGTCGGCGAGCAGTGCGCGGGCGAGAGCGAGCTGGCCCATCGCGCCAAAGACGAGTGCGCCCTGGCGGCGCGCGCACGCGATGGCCTCGGTCGCGCGGTCCCGTGCGCCGGCGGCGTCGCCCGCGCCGAGTAACGCGGCCGAGAGCGCGGCGAGCGTCTCCGCCTCGCGCTCCACGCCGCTTCCCTTTCGGGCGATCTCGATCGAGCGTTCGAGAATCTCGATCGCGGAGGTCCACTCGCCGTGCATCATCTGCGCAACTCCGAGCGAACGGAGAGAGTGGCTGATCGAGAAGGGGCTTCCAATTCGCTCGGCGACCGCCGCGGCATCGAGTGCGTTGCGCCGCGCTTCATCGGCGCCTGTTCCGGGAGCGCGCTGGCCGGAAAAGAACGAGGACTCGGCGGCGACGCCGAGAGCCCAGGCCAGGGCCTCGAGCAGGTCGTGCGAGCGCGAGACGTCGATCGCCTCGTCGAGTCTGGTGCGCGCATCATCGAGCCGGCCGAGGTACATGTCGATCTGCGCGATCATCTGGATGCTCTGTCCCCAGACGCTGAAGCCCAGGGTCTCGATCCCCGCCGCGGGGTCTCCTTCGGCGCGCGCGCGGCCGCGCTCGGCCAGGCCCCGGGCGTCTTCGAGTCGGCCCAGCAGGAACGTGCTGTACCCCGCGCCCGGCGAGAGCGCGGCCGCGGCGGCACCGGGACTCGTCGAGTCGTCGATCAGCTCGACGGCCTCGCGCGTCAGCTCCTGGTAGCGGCGAAGGTCGCCCGCGAAGCCGAGCGTCGCGCCATACCCGATGCGCAGCGCGATGGCCCGGTCCACGTCACCGGACTGCTCCGCGAGTTCCCGGCCCTCGGTGAACCTCGCTTCGGCCTCCTCGGGCGAGAGTCCCATTCGCCAGCCGCCCTGCAGCATGCTGCGGCAGGCGTCGAGACGCAGCTCACGGCGCTCGGCCGACTCGGGGAGCGCTTCGGTCAGGTCGAGCACGCGCCGCATGTAGCCGACCGACTGCAGCGGGTCGCTCCGCCCCACCCACCCGGCCGCCCGCTGCAGCCACCGCGCGGCGAGGAGTACCTCGCCCGCCTCTTCCCAGTGGTGGGCCAGGAGTGCCGCGGCCTCGTCGAGCTTGCCGCTGCTCTCCTCCTCGATCGCGCGTGCCACGGCCGCGTGCGTTCGACGCCGACGGTCCTGGAGCTGGGAGCCGAGGGCGACCTCTTGCGTCAGCGGATGCTTGAATGCGTACTCGGCTACCGGGTAGAGCGACTGCTCGTAGACGAACTCCGCGGCCTTCAGTACGGCCAGTGATGCCCGCAGGTCTTCATCCGGAAGCTCGGCCGACGCGAGCAGGATCGGCTCCGAGAACTCCTTGCCGATCACCGACGCCGTCTGCAACACGTGCTTGTCGCGCTCGTCGAGCCGGTCGATACGCGCCGCCAGCACCGCTTGCACGGACGCCGGAACTTCCAGCCGCTCGATGGGCGTCACCAGTCGGTACTGCCCGCGAGTTCCCTCCAGGTGCCCCGACTCGATCAGCGTCTGGACCACCTCTTCGGTGAAGAACGGATTGCCGCCGGTGCGGCCGTGGATCGCCTCGGCGAGACCCTGCGTGGTGGGATCGGCGCCGAGCAGGTCGTCGAGCAGCTCGCGGATGGCGTCGGGTCCGAGCGGCGCCAGCGGCAGCTGCCGGTAGTACGACTTCTGCATCCACTCCGCGCGGTACTCGGGTCGGAAGTTGACCAGCAGCAGGCTCGGCGACCCTGCAATCGCGTCCACCCACTGCTCCAGGAACGCCTCGCTGCCGTCGTCGAGCCAGTGCAGGTCCTCGATCAGCACGGCGAAGCTGCCGGCTGCCGCGTTGGGGTCGCCCTGCACGATGCGCCGCAGTACGGCGAAGAGCTGTCGCTGCTTCTGCTCGGGGTCGATTCCGGGGAGCGGGTTCTCCGGGTCCGGAGCGCCGAAGAACTCGAACAGGATGGGGAGAACGTCGCGGAAGCTCTCGTCGAGCAGGAGCATGCGGCCGGCGATCTTCTCGCGGATCGTCCGGTCGTCGTCGCGCTCGGCGATCCCGTAGTAGGCGCGGAAGACCTCGAGCATGGGCAGGTACGGCACGTTCTTCCCGTGCGCGACGGCGTGTCCCTCGTTGAAGGTCATGCCCTGTGCGCGGCACTTCTCGACGAACTCGAAGCAGAGACGGCTCTTCCCCGTGCCGGCGTCCGCGACGATCCCGATCACCTGGCCGTTTCCCTGCCGGGCCTGGTCGAGCGCGGCCTCGAGCGTCGCCAGGTCCGAGTCGCGTCCGACGAAGCGCGTGAGCCCGCGCGCGCGGGAGATGTCGAAGCGCGTCGTCGCGGTGCCCAGGTCGATCAGTTGGTGCACGTGCACCGGTTCCGACACTCCGCGGACCTGGAACTCCCCGAGGTCGTCGAGGTCGAAGTAGCCCGCGACGCGGGAGGCCGTGGCGTCGGTCATGTAGCAGGTGTCGGGCGATGCCAGGGCCTCCATGCGCTGTGCGAGGCCGACGGTCTGGCCCTGCGCGGTGTAGTCCATGCGCAGGTCGTCGCCGATCTTCCCGACCACCACATCGCCGGAGTGCAGGCCCATGCGGGTCGAGAAGCCGAGCCCGTACTCGCGCTTCACGTCGGTGGCGTAGCGTGCGATATTCTCGCGCAGGTGCAGCGCGGCGTAGCACGCTCGCTGTGCGTGGTCCTCGTGCGCGATCGGCGCGCCGAAGAGCGCCATGATTCCGTCTCCGGTGTACTGGTTGACCGTTCCCTCGAAGCGGTGGACGCCCTCGCTCAGGATCTCGAAGAAGCGCTCGAGCACTCGGTGCCACTCCTCGGCGTCGAGACGGTCCGCAAGCTCCATCGAGCCCTTCACGTCGGCGAAGAGGATGGTGACCTGCTTGCGCTCTCCCTCGAGCGCGCTCTTCGAGCGCAGGATCTTGTCGGCCAGGTGTTGAGGCGTGTAGCTGCGCGGGTCCCGCTCGGGGGGGTCCGGCTCGGCGGCCAGGCCGGCCCCGCAGCCGTCGCAGAACTTTCGTCCGCCGGGGTTGGCACGGCCGCAGGAGCCACACTCCTGCTCGGTGGCGAGGCTCTGGCCGCAATCGCCGCAGAAAGTGGCGTCGTCACGATTCTCGAAATCGCAGGCAGGGCAGTTCACGGACGGTCCAATCTACACCGGATCTCGGAGCGCCGGGGACGTAGTATGCTACGCGTCTTCGACATTCCGCGGCGACCCGGTCGCCCGCACCTTTGGAGAGAACCATGGCCGATCCCGTCGCTTCCTCGTCGCTCCAGCTGACTTCCGAGATCCGCAAGGACGGTACGCTCGAGCTGTCTCTCCAGGAAGTCCCGGTTCCCGAGCCGGGCGAAGACGAGGTGCTGGTCCGGATCGAGGCCGCTCCGATCAACCCGTCCGACCTGGGCCTGCTCTTCGGGCCGGCCGATGTGACCACGATCAAGCAGGCGGGGACGGCGGACCGCCCGGTCGTGACGGCCGAGATCCCGGAGAAGCTCATGGGTGTGGTGGCGCCCCGCCTCGGACACGCTCTTCCCGTGGGCAACGAGGGCGCCGGGGTCGTGGTGAAGGCCGGCGCGTCGGAGGCGGCACAGGCGCTCGTCGGCAAGACGGTGTCGGCCGTGGGCGGCGGGATGTACTCGCAGTACCGCTGCATCAAGGCCGGACTCTGCCTCGTGCTGCCCGAAGGGACCACGCCGGCGGAGGGCGCGTCCTGCTTCGTGAACCCGCTGACCGCTCTCGGCATGGTCGAGACCATGCGGCTCGAGGGGTACACCGCGCTCGTGCACACCGCGGCGGCCTCGAACCTGGGACAGATGGCAGGACGGTGTCGAGCTGGTGAACATCGTGCGCAAGGCCGAGCACGTGACGCTCCTGAAGAGCCTGGGCGCAAAGCACGTGTGCGACTCGAGTCAAGACAGCTTCCGGGCGGACCTGACGGCGGCGCTGGTCGAGACCGGCGCCACGCTGGCCTTCGACGCGACCGGCGGTGGGCGGCTCGCCAGTCAGATCCTGGCGTGCATGGAGGTGGCGGCGAGTCAGACGTCCAAGGAGTTCAGCCGCTACGGCTCCACGACACACAAGCAGGTGTACATCTACGGCGGGCTCGACCGGACGCCCACGCGCCTCGACCGGAACTTCGGCATGGCGTGGGGCATCGGCGGCTGGCTGCTGACACCGTTCCTGCAGAAGATCGGTCTCGAGCACGGCAACGAGCTGAGGCAGCGCGTCGCCCGCGAGATCAAGACCACCTTTGCGAGCCACTACACCCAGGAGGTCTCCCTGGCCGGCGCGCTGCAGCTCGACGCCATGGCCGTGTACGGGCAGCAGGCCACGGGCGAGAAGTACCTGATCAACCCTGCCCTCTGAGTCCGGCCTGGCTGCGCCGCGGCGGCCCCGGTCCCCATCCGGGCTCCGCTCTGGTACGGTCATGCGCGAACGACCCTGCCCCGGCCCGGCGGACCTGCGCCGGCCACCGATCCGCCCGATCCACGAACGAGGTACGCCCATGGCCCTGCAGAACCCGGACTCCACCCCGACGAACCCGAACCCGACCGATCTCGGGTTCGATCCCGACGCCCTGCGCGAGAAGTACCGCGAGGAGCGCGACAAGCGCGTCCGCCGCGAGGGGAACGACCAGTACACCGAGGTCGTCGGCGACTTCGCCCGCTACGTGGACGACCCCTACGTCGAGCCCGGGTTCACGCGCGAGCCGCTGACGGACGAGGTGGACGTGGTCGTGATCGGCGGTGGCTTCGGCGGCTTGCTCGCCGCCGCCCGGCTGCGCGACGAGGGAGTCGAGGACCTCCGCATCATCGAGAAAGGCGGGGACTTCGGTGGGACCTGGTACTGGAACCGCTACCCCGGCGCCATGTGCGACGTCGAGTCGTACATCTACCTGCCGCTGCTCGAAGAGCTCGACTACGTCCCCAAGGAGAAGTACACGCGCGCGCCCGAGATCCTCGCGCACAGCAGGGCCATCGGCGAGAAGTTCGACTTGTACCGCAACGCCTGCATGCAGACCGAGGTGACCGAGCTTCGCTGGGACGAGGACGAGGCGCGCTGGACCGTCTGCACGAACCGCGGCGACCGCATGAAGGCGCGCTACGTCGTCATGTCGAACGGTCCGCTGAACCGCCCGAAGCTGCCCGGCATCCCCGGGGTCGGCTCGTTCGAGGGCCACTCCTTCCACACCAGCCGTTGGGACTACGAGTACACGGGCGGTGACTCGGACGGGAACTTGGCCGGTCTTCGCGGCAAGCGCGTGGGCATCATCGGCACGGGCGCCACCGCCGTGCAGTGCATCCCGCACCTCGGCGAAGCGGCCGAGCAGCTCTACGTCTTTCAACGCACGCCGTCGTCGATCGACGTGCGGGCCAACCGTCCTACCGATTCCGAGTGGGCCGGGAGCCTGGCGCCCGGCTGGCACCGGCACCGGATGGACAACTTCAACACGCTCGTCTCGGGCGGCTTCCAGGAAGAGGACCTGGTGATGGACGGCTGGACCGACATCATCCGCAAGCTCCTGGTCATGGCACGGAAGGGCGGCGAAGCGGGCGGCTTCGACATGGACGACATGGTCAAGACCATGGAGCTGGCAGACTTCCAGAAGATGGAGCAGATCCGCGCGCGCGTGGACTCCATCGTCGAGGACCCGGAGACCGCCGAGTCGCTGAAGCCCTACTACCGCCAGTTCTGCAAGCGGCCGTGCTTTCACGACGAGTACCTGCAGACCTACAACCGCCCCAACGTGAAGCTCGTCGACACCCACGGGCAGGGCGTCGATCGGATCACCGAGAAGGGCGTCGTCTTCGACGGTGTCGAGTACGAGTTGGACTGCCTGATCTACGCGACCGGCTTCGAGGTCGGCACGGGGTACACGCGGCGCTGTGGCTACGAGTTCTACGGCCGCGACGGCGTGAGCCTGACGGAGCGCTGGTCGGACGGCGTGCGCACGATGCACGGCATGCACGTTCGCGGCTTCCCCAACTGCCTGATCATGGGCAACCAGCAGACGGGGTTCACCGTCAACTACCCGCACATGCTCGACGAGCAGAGCAAGCACATCGCGCACATCGTCCGGCACGGACTCGACCACAAGGCGCGCTCGATCGAGGTCTCCGAAGAGGCCGAGGAGCAGTGGGTCCAGACCATCATCTCGCTCGCGCGGCTCGGTCAGCAGTTCCTCGAGGACTGCACGCCCGGCTACTACAACAACGAGGGCAGGCCCGGAGAGCGGAGCGGGCAGGACGGGTTCTACGGGGGAGGCTCGGTGGCGTTCTTCAAGATCCTGCAGGACTGGCGCGCGGACGGAAAGCTCGAGGGACTCGAGGTCTCCTAGCCGGTCAAGGCGGTGTGACCTCGAGCATGGAGTAGTCGGGTAGCGGCACGTAGCCGAGCCGGCGGGCGAGACGGTCCGAGACCGGGTCGCCCGTGTCCCAGTGGGGCGTGAGTCCGCGTTCGAGACAGGCGACCAGCAGCGCGGCGGAGGCCAGCGTGGCGAAGCCGCGCCCGCGGAAGTCCTCGTGCGTGTTCACCTGCACCTCGATGCCCTCGTCGCTCACGAACGCCGAGCTTGCGCCGGCTACCGGCGTCCCGTTCAGGATCACTCCGAACCCGATCCCTCCGGCTTCGAAGGCCTGGGGTGTGGCGAAGCTCGTCTCGAAGACCAGGTGGGCGTTGACCCCCGCCGCGGCCTCGGCGGCTAAGCGCGCGTCGAGGCGCGTGACCGTCACGCCTTCCGGAGCCGCGACGAGCAGCGCGCGGAGTTCGCTCACGTCGAGGTTCTCGGCGCTGAACGGCGTACGCTGCTCCTCGCTCGAGCGGTCGCCACAGGCCGTCTTCACCCGGGACTGCCACGCGTCGTCCGCGACGATCACCCCACCCAGCCCGTCGATCGAGCTGACGAGTTCGTCGGCGGCGGCGCCCTCACTCGGTCCGACAGGGATCCAGAAGGGAGGCGCCAGGACCGATGCCGTCTCCGTCACGGAGTCGGCGAAGAGGTGGCCGCAGCGGCCCTCGAGAACGGAGTCGACGCAGGTGCGAAGGTGCGAGACGGAACGGAAGCGGTCGGCGTAGCGCCTGCGCTCTCCAGCTTCGATGCGGATGACCGGACTCACCGGCCCAGGCTACCGCAGTTCGCGCCCGGTTGACTGCGGGACGTCCGTTGGGCTGAGATCCCTCGCATGGAGCGAGGAGCCGTGGACGCAGAGTCCGCACCCGGTCAGATCGTGATCCTGAACGGCGCCCCCCGGGCCGGAAAGTCGAGCATCGTCCGCGTGATCCAGGAGACGTTCGAGGGCGTGTGGATGAACCTGGGCGTCGACGTCTTCGCCCGGGCCGTCACACCGAAGAGGCTCCAGCCCGGGGTCGGCCTGCGCCCGGGTCCGGGACCGCAGCGCGGCGGTGACAATCCCGACCTCGAGCCCCTGGTGCCGACGCTCTACGCGGCGCTGTACGAGTCCATCGCGGCGCACGGCCGGCTGGGGCTCAACGTCGTCAGCGACGGCGGGCACCACGGCGCCATCCATCCCGGCACGCTGCCGGCCTGCGCCCGGCGCCTCGCCGGTCTTCCGGTGCTCTTCGTCGGTGTCCGCTGTCCGATCGGCGAGATCATGCGCCGCCGCAACGAGGCCGGTCCCGGGCGCGGGTACGCCGTCGGAACCGAGGACGAGCCGGTGCCACCGCCGGTCGCGCTGTGGCAGGAAGAGGTCCACAAGCCCGGCATCTACGACCTGGAGGTGGACACGTCGCAGTCGAGCCCCGAAGAGTGCGCGGCGCGGATCCGGGCGCGCCTTGCCGACGGCCCAGCTGGTACGGCGTTCCAGCAATTGTCGCGGCTCTAGCGGAGAGTTGATCTGGTACGCTCGGCCGGTCCCCCCGCTTCGAGAGGCGAGCCGACATGGAAATCGTGAGTCCGGGCGCGCAGGAGACGCTTCCGCCCTATGCCCTGACCGAGGCGCTGGCCGCGCGAGTCACGGCGCTCGGCATGGAAGACAACCTGAAGCAGATGCGCGAGGAGGGCTACACCGTCCTGCGCGACGTGGCGCCCATCGAGACCACGGACCGCATCCGCGAGGCGGTCCTGCGGCTGTCGCAGGAGACCGAGGGCCGGGCCAGGGGACGCAGTGCGTCGATGCTGCTGGGACGCGACCCCGTCTTCGAGGAGGTCGTCCTCAACGCCAAGCTCCAGGTGCTCGTCGAGCACATGTGCGGGAAGGGCGCGCTGCTGAGTCAGCTGATCGCCTCGATCCGCCCGAGGGGCGCGCCGGCGCTCGCGCTCCATGCCGACCAGAACTGGACGCCGGCGCCTTTCCCCGATCACAACCAACTCTTGACGGCCTGCTGGGCGTGCGACGACTTCAGCGAACCCGGGGGCGCGACCAAGGTCATTCCCCGCTCCCACCTGCACCGCCGCCACCCCAGCCCGAAGGAGATCGAGGCCAGCGAGGGTGCCATCGCGGTCGAGTGCCCGAAGGGGTCGCTCCCCGTGTGGGACGGCTCCGTATGGCACGGCAACTACCCCCGCCAGGCCGACGGAGAGCGCGTCGTCGTGCACATCACCTTCAGTCGTCTCGCCCTGCGCACCGTGGAGAACTACGACCACCTCGACGAGAAGTGGCTCGACGGAAAGCCGCACGAGCTCAGCGTCATGCTCGGACGCGAGGACTTCCTGGGCTCGACGACGATCGAGCGCGGCTTCGCCGACTACACCAAGCTCCCGAACACGTTCGCCTGGGCCAAGACGTAGGCGGTCAGCCCGTCAGCCCTTTCAGCAGCCG
>JAFDDB010000247.1 GCA_019311115.1 Deltaproteobacteria bacterium | reverse complement strand
CAGACCGAGCGCGGCGACGAGATGTTCACCGCCATGGCTCGACGCCACGCGCGGCACGCGCTCGACCTGGGTGCGGACGAGTTCCTTGTCGGCTGAACGGGCTGAGTCGGCTGAGCGGGCTGAGCCGGCCGAGCATCGCTCGCGCGTGAACGGGGTCGAGTTGGCCTGGTTCGAGTGGCGAAGCGACCTCCGTGGCTCAGAGCCGACGATCCTGCTGGCGCATGCGACGGGCTTCCACGCGCGCGTCTGGGACCAGACGATCCGGGCGCTCGGCGACCGGCACGTGATCGCCGTCGACCAGCGGGGCCATGGGCGCAGCGAGAAGACCGAGATCGACCACTGGAACGTCTTCGGCCGGGACCTGGCCGCGTTCGTCCGGCACCTCGACCTGCGGGACGTGATCGGCGTGGGCCACTCGATGGGCGGCCACGCCATGGTCGAGGCGGCGGCCGCCTGCGCCGGGCGCTTCCGGGCACTGGTGCTGATCGACCCGGTGATCGCGTCGCCCGGCGACTACGGCGAGGGCGGCTGGAAGATCTCGAGTCTTGCCGGAGAGAAACACCCGACCGCCAAGCGCAAGAACCATTTTTCGTCTCCGCAGGAGATGTTCGAGCGGTTCGAGAGCCGCGCGCCCTACGTCGTGTTCGAGCGCGAGGCCCTGCGCGACTACTGCGACTGGGGTCTGCTGCCGGCGCCGGACGGGAACGGCCTGCTGCTCGCCTGTCCACCGGAGACCGAGGCCAGCGTGTACATGACGAGCCGCACGAACCCCGGCGTCTACACGAGCGTGCGCGCGGTCAAAGTTCCGGTGCTCGTGCTCCGCGCCAAGGTGCCGCCCCCGGACCGCGAGGCGATGGACTTCTCGTCGTCCCCGACCTGGCCCGGACTCGTCAACGAGTTCGAGCGAGGGCGCGAGGTCTGGTTCGAGGACCGGACGCACTTCCTGCCGATGGAGATCCCCGGACGCGTCGCGGAGCTGATCCTGGAGCACGCCCGCAACGCGGGCGCCTGAACCTCAGTCCTGGCCCAGGTGCACGGGCGGCTTCACCGTCGTGCGGTGGAACTGCACGTCGGCCTTCGCCTCGCGCAGCTCGATGTCGTCAGAAAGGACCGCCTGCTTCGCCAGCTCGGCGTCGGCCGCGTCGAACTCGGCGGTCGTGACGCAGAACTCGACCAGCGTGCCGTTCGGATCCTCGACGTAGATCGACCGACACCAGTTGTGGTCGATCTCGAGCACGTCGTAGCCGCAGTCGAGCAGGCGCTGCTTGCGCTTCATCAGGTCGTCCACGCTCTCGGCCGCGAACGCCACGTGGTTCACCCACTGCGGCAAGCCGACCGCTTTCGAGAGGCCCGTCTCGAAGTCCTGGGGCAGGGCGTCCACGTGAAGCTCCCAGAACGCCATCATCTCGCCGGCGCCGGTGTCGAAGAAGAAGTGCTTGGCGAAGCCCCCTTCGGGGGTCGCGCCGCGCTCGACCTTGACCAGGTCGAAGCCCATGGCCTTCGAGTAGAACCTGTGGATCGCGGGCATGTCCCGCGTCGCCAGAGCGAGATGGTGGTAGGGCATGGTTCCTCCTGCGGGTTCCGGATCCGGGTGATTAGAGTACGTCGTAGAACTCCGCGGCCGAAGAGCGCGACGAGCGGCCCGAGAGCGGTCCACGGCGCAGGGCCGCGGACTCGCACGTTCGAAGAGCGCGTCGGCTCAGTAGCCGGACGGCGGCGCCGCAACGTCGGGCGCGTCGGCGCCGTAGTAGCCCCCGATCTCGGCGATGAGCGCCTCCGCCTTGCCGACGTTCGCTTCCTGCTCGGGCAGCACGGGCAGCTTGGCGGCCGTGCGACGCACGCGCTCGATCAGGTTCTCGCAGTACTTTGCGAAGGGCCAAGAGTGCTCACGGTCCTCGCCCTTCGCGAGCAACTGCTCCAGGTAGCGCAGGTTGTGCCGCAGGAGGGCGAGTTCCTCGACTACCTGTGCGCGAGCCTCGACCAGCGCGGGGTCGTCTACCGACTTCTCCGTCACCTGGATCTCCGCGACGACGGCCCGGAGTTCCTTGACGAGACCCGTGACCTTCTCCTGATCCCAGGGGGTCGCGGTGGCTCCGGTCGCAGCGCCTGCGGCCATGAGGAGGGTCAACGCAACTGTACCGACGATGGATCGGATCATTGGGGGTCTCCTTGCCGTGAGTGTATCAGCTAGGTGCCCTCGAGGGCGGCGCGCAGGGGCGGGTTCGCGGCCTTCGCGCTGCGAATGGCCTCGGTTCCGCGCGCAATCGACTCGTGGCCGTCAGCGAGGATCGCCTCGCGATAGCTCGGCCGGGCCTGCAGGCGCGACCAGTAGATCGCGCACTGGGGCCGAAGCTCCGGGCCTGTAAACACGTCCAGGAAGTCCGCCTGCACGAGCCGTTCGAAGATCACGAGCCAGCTCACGTCGGCCAAGCTGAACGTCTCGCCCAGGATCCAGGGGCCGCCCCTCTCGGCGAGTTGCTTCTCGAGCGCGTCGAGATGCGCGCCCATCTGCCGGCGGCTCCGCGCGACGGCCTTGATCGCGGGCGTGACGTCTCCGAGCTTCGCGATGCCCGACGCCTTGAAGCGGAGGAACATCAGCGGCCGGAACCTGTCGAAGTGGAAGAGCAGCCCTTCGACGATCTTCCACCACGCGATGCGTTCGATCATCGCCGCGAACAGCGGGATCGTCAGGCCGGGCACCGCATTGCCCGCGCTCTCGTCGCCGTGCCGGAGCGGGTCG
>JAFDDB010000046.1 GCA_019311115.1 Deltaproteobacteria bacterium | reverse complement strand
GCCGAGACGTTCCTTCTCGAGCGGGGTCTCGCCCTTGATTCCGTGTCGTTGCTGGATCTCGTGCTGGCACTCGAGGAACGCTTCGGGCTCCGGATCGCGGAGGATGACGTCGTTGCGGAGAACTTCGAGACGATCGCCCGCGTCGCCGAACTGATCGATCGGATCGCCACCGATGCTTGATCTAGCCCGTCTGTCGCGCGAATTCGGATCGAGGCCGGCGATCATCGAGCCCGATGCCGAGACCACCTACGCCGATCTGGTGAAGCTGGTTTCAACGCAGGCGTCCTGGCTCGAGGGGGTCGGCATGGCATCCGGAGACCGGGTCTCCCTCGTGTGCGATGAGGATCGCGCGACCGTGGTTCGCGCGCTGGCTCTTCTCGAGTGCGGATGTGCCGTGATGCCGCTCTCCGCCCAGTTCGGCGCGGACGAGCGTCGCCAAGCGCAAGCTGCGTTTGGTGCGCAGTGGACTGCGAACGCAGTGGGGCCGGTAGAGCGGGCGGTGGCCTCCGGGGAGGCTGCGCCGGGCGGCGAGATGACCTTCGCGGAACCGCCGGTCCTGGGTATGCTCTCGAGTGGCTCGACCGGGACGCCCAAGGTCGGCTTGAAAAGTGCCAGCCAGCTTCGGGCCTATGCAGCGATCTACGTGGAGGGGCTGAGCCTTACACCGGCCGACCGCGTGGCCGTCCTGCTTCCCTTCTCCTTCACCTACGGGTTCAACAGTGTGATGTTGGGCACGCTCTCGGCGGGGGCCAGCCTGGTATTTCCAGGCTCCCGACATCCGAGAAAGGTGATGGCCGCAATCAGCGCGCAGGGCGTGACGATCCTCGGCTCCACGCCGACGTTCCTCGATCTGATGGTGCGCTTTTCCGAAGGTGTGACGGATCAGCTCGCAGCGGTCCGGGTCTGCGTCGCGACCGGCGAGCCGTTGTCCCAGCGAATTGCGCTGCGCTTTGCCGAGACGTTTGGAAAGACCCTCTGGAACAACTACGGCTCGAGCGAAGCAGGACCCATCACCGTCGATCGCCAGAATACCGCGCACGGCGACGCCATCGCCCTGGGGCGTCCGTACACTGGCGTCGAGGTGACGCTGCGCGACGAGCAGGACCGCCTGGTGCCAGACGGTGAGATCGGCGAGATCGTCGTTCGTTCCCCCGCCACCGGGCTCGGCTATGCGAGTGGTCAAGAGGGTTCGCGCCCCTTCGACGGGGACCGGTTCTTCACGGGCGATCTCGGCGTTCTCCGCGACGGCGCGCTCTACTTCGCGGGACGGCGGAAGCTGCTCCTCAACACGGCCGGACGGAAGGTGGACCCGTCGGAGGTGGAACACATCCTGCTGCAACACCCCCAGGTGACCGACGCAGCCGTAGTAGGCCATCGCGATGGGGATCGGGAAGTGGTGCGGGCGGTCGTCGTCGCGGAAGGTGCTCTAACCGCCGGCGAGCTGATGGGCTTCTGCAACGAATCCCTGGCGGCCTACAAGGTTCCGAGGATCGTCGAGTTCCGGACTTCGCTGCCGCGCAACGACACAGGCAAGCTGATGCGCACCGCGCTCTGAGGACAGCGCACGCCCATGCTCACCAGCCCGGCGAATCAGCTCGCCCTCATCCGCCCTCGCGCAGGCATTGCTCTGGCTGGACGCATCGGACGCTTGGGCGGAGCCATGCTTGGCGCTCGCTATTGCCCCAGCGCGGAAGAGGTAGAGGCGGCCTTCGGAGATCTCTCCAAGCGGGAGGTCGAGGAGATTCGACGCGAGGTGACCAGCCTCGAGTGTCGCAACGCCGCAGTCGAAACCGTGTTCCGCAAACACGGGCTCGAGCCATTGCTGCCGTTGGTGCGCGTCGACCCTGGCCCGCTGTTTCAGTTGTTGCAGGAGAAGACACCGGTCGTGATCGTATCGTGGCACATGGGCCCGCAGCGCCAGCTCATGGCGACGCTGCGCCAGCTCGATATCGACGGCCTGTTGGCCGTTAGCAAGCCTCTCGCGTTGCGCGCCGAGTCGGACAGTCTCGAGGTGGTCGCCCTCAAGGACAGGGGGCTCGGCGCCCGCTTCTTGAGACGGGCCATCGACAAGCTCAGGGACGGAGGCGTGGTCGCGATCGCACTCGACGGAGAGCAGGGCGCCAGGCACCCGGTGCCCTTCCTCGGCCGAACCGTCGAGATCGGACGCGGGACCGCCGCGCTCGTGCGCGTTGCCGGGGCCGAACTCTTGCCGCTCACGGGCCGCTGGATCGGGCACTCGGGCACTTTCGAAACCCGGCTCCACCCCCCGCTCGCGAAGCCCGCAGTCGACCGAAAGGAAGCGGTGCAGTTCGATACCGAGCTACTGGCCACGGCGGCGCGCTTCTTCGAGGATGAGGCACGAAGAGCCCCGGGGAACGTCAGCCTCAGACGACTTCGCAAGTTGGGACAGCGAGTCGTCTCATGAAGCTCCGCGGGGGATCGAGATCCGGCTGGCAGGCCGCAGTCCATTCGCCATCGGTGTTGCCAGTCCGGTGTCGGCGGCATGAAGCGCGGTGAGCGCCCCGGACGGCGAGAGCACCGCAGATCGAGGTGCCGCGTTCACCCCCGCAGCGAGGTAGGCGCGGAGCATCCCGCCGAGGGGGATGCAGATGCCGCGCTCGGAGCCGCCGCTAGTAGTCTTCGAGTGCTCGCTCGAGGCGGGCCAGGCTGTCGGGCAGTCCGCCGGGACGGCTGCGCTTGGACCAGACCCGGGCCTGCTCGGCGATCGCGTCGTGCAGGTCGGCGCGCAGCGCGTCCGCGCCGGGGGCGGGAAGCTCGTTTCTCCGGGCCAGCCGCCAGGCGCCGTGCCGTGCCAGCCGCGCGGCCTGCCGAAGCTCGCGCGCGACCCGGCCGCCGCCGCCGCCTTCGATGGTGGCGGTCAGCTCGGCTACGACCGCTGCGAGTCCGCCAGCTGCGACCTCTCCCCAGGTCAGCAGCGGCGCGTCGAGCGGCCGCATCAAGGACTGGAAGAGGGCGGTCGAGTTGAGCGCGTCGAGGCCCGTGGCGGGGTAGAGCGAGCCCAGGCGGATCAGCGTCTCGGCTTCGGCTCGGCCGGCGCCCTGCGCGGGCAGCACGTGGTCCGCGAGCGCGCCGGTCACGTCGAGCTCGCGGTTGGCATCGACGCTCCACGCCAGCGCGGCTCCGTACACGAGTCCCGGCCACGATACCGGCGGGGGCTGCAGGTGTCCGCGGTCGCCCCAGTCGGTGATCAGGTAGCCGCTGGCTCCCGCGGCGCGCCCGGACTCGGCGGCGTCGAGCAGGTTGGCCGCGGCGTTCGGCCAGCGTCCGCACAGGCTGTTCCAGCTCGACGTGCCCGGGCAGACGTAGAAGTCGAGTCCGGCCGCGGCGAACGGCTCTACGTGCGGCGCGAAGCCGCGCAGCCGATCGTCGCCTACGCCGAGGCGGTCGAGCCGCTCGCGCACCGGGGCGGGCAGGGCGGCGGGATCGAGCGGAGCGTCGTAGCCCCAGGCCAGTAGCGTCAGTCGCTTCGTGAGCGTCTCGGGCAGGCGCGAGATCAGCTCCGGGTGCTCGCGCACGATGTCGCCCCAGAGCTGGACCGTCATTCCGCGGCTCTGCAGGTGGTCGACCAGCCGCAGCACGAACTCCAGGTAGACGGGACCGCGACCCTCGCGCTCTACGCGCTCGCGGCTGCGGCCCTCTCCGAGCTCGAAAGTCTCGTCGCAGTCGATGTTGCAGCGCCGGCTGGAAAAGTTCGGCAGCAGCTCTTCCCAGAGCCCCCGCACCAGCGCGAAGCTCGCGTCGTCGGGGTACAGGCAGGCGGCGCGCTCCGAGCCGGGCGACTCGGCGAGTCCCCGGTACGCGTCGTGCCGGAGCCAGCGCTCCATGTGGCCGAAGCTGTTCTGGTTCGGCACCAGCTCGACCCCGGCCCGCGCGCAGTACGTGTCGAGCTCTCTCACCTCGTCGGGAGTCATCGGCGACGCGTCGCGCCAGACCGTCTCGTGCCCGGCGTACGCGAAGGTGTGCTCGGTGTAGAGCTGGAGCTCATTCATCCGCAGCCCGGCCAGCATGTCCACGAGCGCGCGGAGCGAAGCCAGGGTCGGCACGCGGTCGCGGCTGATGTCGAGCATGAAGCCGCGGCGCTCGAAGTCGGGCCAATCGCGGATCAGGAGCGCCGGCAGCGCGCCGGGGAACTGCGCCTCGAGCTGTCCGAGGCAGGCGCGGCCGTAGCGCAGGCCCGCCTCGTCGGCGGCGCGGATGCGAACGCCGTCGGCGTCGCAGCGCAGCTCGAATCCCTGGGCGGGCAGGCCGGCCGAGACGTCGATCACGGCCCGAGCCGCGTGCGTGGACGCCGCCTCTCCCGATAGCCGCTCCGCCGACTGCGGCGCCGGTAGGAGCCGCAGGTCGTCGCTCACCCGCCCTGCGTCCGGCTCAGAGGTAGAACGGGAAGAACGCGTTCACGATCAGCCCGCCGGCGAACAGCGCGCCCGCGCGGCGCGTCAGCCCGAACGCCCACGCCACGTACCAGAGCGGCCAGACGGGGAAGTTCTTCGGCGCTTCGCTCGGCGGGGGCGCCGCGAAGGTGGCGGTAACCTTCCGGGCCGTGGGAATCGACAGCAGCACGGCCAGCGTCCACACGCCCAGCACGCCCATGGCGACGAGTCCCACCATCACGACGTAGAAGCCCCAGATCATCGCCTGGGTGACGCGCCGCGCCGTCTCGTGGCCGAGGATGACGGGGAGCGTACGGATGCCCTTCTCCGTGTCGGCGTGGAACTTGTCGATGTGCTTGCCGAAAAGCACGGCCATGACCAGCAACCCGTAGGGCAGGGAGGCGCCCCAGACCCAGGCCGGGTTCTCGCCGGTGGTCACGAAGTACGTGCCCGCGATCATCAGCGGCCCCCAGACGATGAAGACCGAGGGTTCGCCCAGGCCGTGGTGCTTCAGGCGGAGCGGAGGCGCCACGTAGAAGATGCTGATGGCGAAGCCCGCGATCGCGTAGGCGGCAGCCACCCAGCCGCGCGACCAGAACAGCACGCCGCCGATCGCGACGTCTACCAGGTTGAGGACGACGATCGCCGTCACCAGGCCGCGCTTGCTGATCAGCCCCGAAAGCAGCGGATGCAGCGAGTACTTGGCGCGGTGGTAGTCCGGCGTGTCGACGCCGCTCGCGGTGTCGAAGTAGTCGTTGACCAGGTTGTTGACGGCGTGCGCGATCAGCAGGCCGAGCGTGCAGAGCGCCCAGAGCGGCGCGTCGACCGTCACGCCCGGGGTCCCGATCGCGAGCAGGCCGCCGATCGCGGCTGCGAAGAACGTCATGGGGAAGACGGAGGCGCGCGTGATGATCAGCCACTTGGACACCACGTCCATCTCGACTTCTTCGCGCAGGTTCTGGGTCTGGAAGGCCTCGAGCCAGTTCGAGATCACGGACATGGGGGTTCCTCGGGGTCGTGTTGGGGTTCCGGTCTGTGGGGGGCCGGCTCTCAGGGGCCGAGCGGGGAGCCACATCTTCTCACAGGGTCGACTTGCGGAGTAGCATAGCGCGCAGGATGGGAGGGACCTCTGCAATGACCAAGCTCACGACCGCACTCAGCGCGGCGCTGGCGCTGCTTCTGCTGGCCTCGCCGAGCCGTGCCGACGAGACCTGTCTGTCGCCCTACATGGCCAAGATCGTGGGCCAGGAGGACTTCGTCTACGTCTGGACGCTCGGCATCGAAGGTCTCGGCGACGGCCAGGACAAGCTCGTCACGATCGACGTGCGCCCGGACT
The DNA here is from genome assembly GCA_019311115.1 of Deltaproteobacteria bacterium. Lineage (GTDB taxonomy): Bacteria > Myxococcota_A > UBA9160 > SZUA-336 > SZUA-336 > JAFDDB01. Next base: position 17,216 of record JAFDDB010000046.1, on the reverse strand, counting down.
CGAAGACCTACGGCAAGGTGATCCAGACACTCTCGGTGGGCGGCCGCAACGAGGCGCACCACTCGGGGCTGACGGACGACCGTCGCTACCTGTGGGCCGGCGGAATCGACACCAGCAAGATCTTCGTCTTCGACATCCACACCGATCCCGCCAAGCCGAGGCTCGACTCGACGATCGACGACTTCGTAGACAAGTCCGGCGGCGTAGTGGGGCCGCACACGTTCTACGCGCTGCCCGGCCGCATGATGATCACGGGGCTGTCGAACAACCGCGACCACGGCGGCAAGTCCGCGCTGGTCGAGTACACGAACAGCGGCACGTACATCGCGACGCACTGGGTCCCGACCGAGGGCGTGGGCGCCGACGGTTACAACTACGACGTGCGCGTGCAGCCGCGGCTCAACGCCATGCTCACCAGTTCGTTCACGGGCTGGACGAACTACATGATGGACTTCGGCAAGATGTTCGCCGATCCCCAGGCCATGGCGGCGTGGGGCAACTCGATGGTCCTCTGGGACCTGCACAGCCGCAAGCCGAAGAAGACGTTCTCGGTGCCCGGCGCGCCGCTCGAGGTTCGCTGGGCCTGGGGCCCGACGCACGACTGGGCGTTCACGTCTACGGCGCTCACCTCGAAGCTCTGGCTCGTCCACCTGGACGCCGACGGTGAGTGGAACGCGAGCGAGGTCGCGGATATCGGCGATCCGTCGAAGATCCCGCTGCCGGTCGACATCTCGATCGCGGCCGACGACACGCGCCTCTGGGTCGACACCTTCATGGACGGGACCGCGCGGCTCTTCGACATCAGCGACCCGAAAAAGCCTGTGCAGATCTACTCCAAGAAGATCGGCTCGCAGGTCAACATGGTGTCGCAGAGCTGGGACGGGAAGCGCGTCTACTTCAGTACCTCGCTGATCGCCAACTGGGACAAGAAGGGCGACGAGAACGACCAGTTCGTCAAGCTCTACCACTGGAACGGCAAGAAGCTCGACCACGAATGGACGGTGGACTTCATCGCCGAGAAGCTGGGGCGCGCGCACCAGATGCGCTTCGGCTCCTACGCGCTCTTCGGGTCGCCCGACGCGACGTCGGAGAGCGAGGCGGTCGCGGCCCGGTAGCATGCCGCTCGCGGGTCGCCGGGTGCGGGCGCTGCTCGTCGGGGCAGCGCTCGTCGCCGTGGCCGATCCGGCGCCTGCGCTCGCGCACGGCCCCGCCAAGGGACCGGTGCAGGCCCCGGTGGCGGGGCGGCTCGACTTTGTTCCGCCCGCACCCGGCTCGTACGCGCTGCCGGCCCTCGGCCTGGCGGCCGACGGCGAGGTGATCGACGTCGAGTCCGGCGCCGAGCGCCTGCACGCGCTCTACGGTGACCGGCTGGTGCTGCTGAGCTTCATCTACACGCACTGCGCCGACGCCGAGGGCTGTCCGCTGTCGATGGCGGTCATGCGCCAGGTGGGAGCGCAGCTCGAAGCCGATCCGGGGCTGTCTAGCCGCGCCCGGCTCGTCACGCTGAGCTTCGACCCCGTGCGGGACACGCCCGAGGTCATGCGCGAGTTCGGCCGGCGCATTCGCAACGTGGACGCGGACTGGCGGTTCGCCACTACGGCTTCACCCGACGCGGTGGCGCCGATTCTCGACGCCTACGACCAGTCGGTCCAGCTCGAGCACGACGCGCACGGCGAGCCGACGGGGCAGCTCGCGCACGTACTGCGCGTCTTCCTGATCGACGCGCAGAAGCGCGTGCGCAACGTCTACAGCAGCTCGTTCCTGCACGCCGAGGTGATGGCGAACGACCTGCGCACGCTGTTGATGGAGGCCGACGCGGACGTGGCGGCGCCCCGCCCCGACGAGGCCGAGGCGAGAGCGCGCGCCGACCTGCTGGCGCTGGCGCGGCGCCCGCCCCTCGGCCTGCCGCCGCTCCCCTGGCCCGCCGACGGCGGGCTGACGACGGACAGGATCGACCTCGGCCGGAAGCTCTTCTTCGATCGGCGGCTCTCGCTGAACGGCACGCAGTCCTGTGCCATGTGCCACATTCCGGAGCAGGGCTTCACGAACCACGAGATCGCGACGGCGGTCGGCATCGAGGGCCGCACCGTGCGGCGCAACTCTCCCACGCTGCTCAACGTGGGCTACGCGAAGAGGCTCTTCCACGACGCGCGCGAGAGCCGCCTGGAGCAGCAGATCTGGGGACCGCTGCTGGCGTCGAACGAGATGGGAAACCCCTCGGTCGGCGCGGTGATCGACAAGCTGGCGGGGCTCGCCGACTACGCGGGGCTGTTCGAGGCGGCCTTCGACGGGCGCGGACCCGGCATGGAGACCCTGGGGCAGGCGCTGGCCAGCTACCAGCGCGGACTGCTCGCCGGCGACAGCCCGTTCGACCGCTGGTACTTCGCCGACGAAGCCGACGCGCTCGGTGAGTCGGCGCGCCGCGGCTTCGCGCTCTTCACGGGCCGGGCACGGTGCGCGGCCTGTCACTCCGTCAGCCGGGAACGCGCGCTGTTCACCGACGACGGCCTCCACAACACGGGCCTGGGCTATCGCCGCTCGATGGAGAGTCCTCCGCCTGTGCAGCGCGTGCGGATCGCGCCCGGCCGCTACGTCGACGTCGCGCGCGAGATCGTCGCCTCGGTCTCCGAGCCACGCCCCGCCGACCTCGGCCGCTACGAGATCACGCAGGACCCGGACGACCGCTGGAAGTACAAGACGCCGTCGCTGCGCAACGTCGCGCTGACGGCGCCCTACATGCACGACGGCTCTCTCGCGACGCTCCGGGACGTCGTCGACTTCTACGTCGGGGGCGGGGTGTCCAACGAGACGCTGGACCCGCTCGTGACTCCGCTCGACCTGACGGACGCGCAGGCGCAGGACCTCGTCGCCTTCCTGGAGGCACTCACCTCCCCCGGAGTCGAGGCACTCGTCCGGGACGCGCGAACCGCCCCGATCGGCGATCCCCGCTAGCGCTTCCGGTCGCTACAGCAGCCGGGGCAGCACCTTCTCGGTGAAGAGCGTGAACGAGGAGTGGCTCAAGGGGGCGCAGAGCAGGTAGTCCAGGAACATCGTCTCCTGAAGCTCCTGCAAGCGGTCCACCAGCCGCTCCGGCGTGCCGTGCAGGACGACCTTGTCCAGGTAGCGCTGCACGGGGTCGGGGCCGCTGCCGGGCGGTGCGTGCGCGCCCGTGCCGCCCGGGATCTTCGTGGGATTGGCGTAGGAGCCTACGGTCCAGGCCGCACCGCTGCGCGCGATCTCGGCGGCCTCGGCGTCGGTCGGCGCGACCGCGATGAGCCGCGCCATCGGGATGTCGCGCCCCTCGATCGTGAAGCCGTTCTTCTCGAGCTCGCGCCGGTAGAGTTCGCGCTTCTCGCCGATCTCGTCGCACGCGGCGTGCGGGTCCATCAGGATGGTGTGGCCGTGCTCGCCCGCCCAGGCGACCGAGTCCGGCGAGGTCGCGGCGACCCACGTCGGAGGGTGCGGCTGTTGCAGCGGCTTCGGCAGGACCTCGACGTCGTCGAAGCTCCAGTACTCGCCGTTCCAGGTCAGCCGGTCGTTGCGCCAGGCCTCGAGCACGATCGCCACCGCCTCGCGGAAGCGGCCGTGGCTCTCTTCGCGCGGGACGCCGAAGGCGGCGAACTCCGTCGGGTCGAAGCCGCGCCCCGCGCCCCAGTTGACGCGTCCACCGGACAGCACGTCGAGCAGCGCGACCTCTTCGGCGAGGCGCAGCGGGTGGTAGAAGGCGGCCAGCGAGACGGCCATGCCGATGCGCAGGTTCTCGGTGTGGGACGCCACGTGCATCCCCATCAGGTGGACGGACGGACAGACGCTGTAGGTGCTGAAGTGGTGCTCGGCGAGCCACACCGCGTCGTAGCCGGTCTTGTCCATCACCCGGATGCGGTCGAGCGCGCGCTCGTACACCGTCGTCAGGTCGACGCGCCGCTCCGGCCAGCTGAAGAACTGCAGGACCCCGAACTTCATCCGTCCCCCTCGAAGAGCCGCACCCAGACCTCCGTCGCTGCCTCGACCTGGTCGAGCTCGACGTACTCGCGCGCGGTGTGTGCGCGGTCGATCGACCCGGGTCCGAACACGACGCCGCGCAGCCCCGCGTCCTCGAAGACGCCCGCGTCGGTGCCGAAGGCCACGGTTCCCGTCGCGGCGGCCAGCCCCTGCGCCAGCAGGGCTGCGCGCAGGTGCTGCACCGAGACGTGGTCGTGGGCCGTGCCGAGCGGTCCCTTCTCGACCGTGCAGCGTTCGAGCCGCACGCCTTCCACTCCGTGGCGCGACAGCACGGACTCGATCTCTGCGCGCACGCTCTCTTCGGTGTCGCCCGGCACCAGGCGGCGGTCGGCCAGCAGCCACGCCTCGTCCGGGATGATGTTCGGCGCGGCGCCACCCGCCACCACGCCGACCGACAGCGTCGGCGCGCCCAGGATCGGGTCGGGGCGCTCGGCGAGCTCCGCGTGCAGCGACTCGAGCGCGCGGATCGCGCCCGCCAGGGCGTAGATGGCGTTGCTTCCCTTCTCGGGCGCCGAGCTGTGTCCTGCGCGGCCGCTGGCGACGAGTCGCGCGATGGCGATGCCCTTGTGGTGGGTGACGATGCGCAGCTCCGTGGGCTCGGTAGCGATCGCCCAGTCGACGCCGCGGTCCGCGACCTGGCGCAGCGTGTCGCGCGCGCCGATGCTGCCGAGTTCCTCGTCGGACTCGCCGACCAGGATCACGTTGCGGCGCAGCGTGCCGTTGCGCGTCACGCGCTCGAGCGCCTCGATCGCGGTCGCCATGCCGGCCTTGGTGTCGCAGCTGCCGCGCCCGTAGAGCCGCCCATCCTTGATCACCGGGTCGAAGGGCTCGATCTCCATGTGGTCCACGGGGACGGTGTCCAGGTGCGACGCGATCAGCACAGTGTCGAGCGCACCGGCGACGCGCGCCTCTGCGACCACGCTCGGGCGGTCGGGGTCGCCGAAGATCTCGGCGTCGAGACCCATGCCCCGCAATTTCTCGCGCACGTGCTCGGCGTAGCGACGCTCGCCCGCGATCCCGGCCGGCATGTCGCTGCGTCCCATCGGGTTGACCGACGGGATGGCGACGAAGTCCTGCAGGTACTGGATGCAGGGGGCCTGCGGCATCCCGGGAGGATAGGGGATCCTAGTGGGGGATCAGCCTCGGCGACTTTCCCGAGCCCTCGTCGCGCAGCCGCAGTCCCAGGTCGAGCCGCGCCGCGGCGTTGATCAGGCCCAGGTGGCTGAACGCCTGCGGGAAGTTCCCGAGGAGCTGACCGCTGGCGGGGTCGATCTCTTCGGCGAGCAGCCCCAGGTGGTTCGACGACTCGACGTGGGCAAAGAAGACCTCCTGCGCCTCCTCGAGTCGGCCCGACAGTGCCAGCACCTCGGCCAGCCAGAAGCCGCAGAGGATGAAGGCCCCCTCGGGGCCGCCGACTCCGTCTTCGCTCAGGTAGCGGTACAGGTAGGGCCCGGAGCCGAGCTCTTCGCGCACGCTCTCGATGGTTCGCTCGATGCGCGGGTCTTCGACGGGAAGGAACCCGTGGATCGGCAGCAGCAGCAGCGTCGCGTCCATCTCGTCGCCGCCGTACGCGCTGACGAAGTGCGAGCCCGTCGAGTCGAGTCCCCCGCCTTCGAGCTCGGTGCGGAGCTCCGCCGACTCGCGTTGCCACGCCTCCTGCTCGCGCGCGGCGCCGAAGAGCGGCGCCAGCTGGCTCGCCCGCTCGAAGGCGACCCAGCTCATCAGTTTGGAGTGCACGTTGTGCCGGATCGCCGATCGGATCTCCCAGATGCCGTTGTCGGGCTTGCGCCAGACGCGCTCGACCGCGTTGACGACCTGGGCCAGGTGCCGCCAGGCGCGGAGCGTCAGCGAGCCGCCGAACTGCTCGTGCACCCACGCGGCGTCGAGAAGCGCGCCGGCGGTGTCGAACTGCAGCTGGTCGCGCGCGCCGTTGCCGATGCGGACGGGTCCGGAGCCGTCGAACCCCGCCAGGTGCTCGAGCTGCCGCTCCGGCGGGACCGATCCCCCGTCGATCGTGTACATGACCCGCAGACCCGCGTCGCGGTCGAGCGTATCGCGGATGAAGTGGAAGAAGTCGCGCGCCTCGCTGGCGTAGCCGATCAGGTTGGCGGCGCGCACCGCGAGGGCCGCGTCGCGCGTCCACGTGTAGCGGTAGTCCCAGTTGCGGTCGCCGCCCGGCCATTCCGGCAGCGACGTCGTCGGAGACGCCACCATCGCTCCGGTTCTCGCGTGGATCAGGAGCTTGAGCAGCAGGGCGGAGCGCAGCACGTGGTGCCGCCACGGTCCGTCGTAGCGGAGCCGCCGCGACCACTCGCGCCAGAAGTGCCGCGTCGCGCGCAGCTGCTCGTAGGGGCGGTAGGCCGCGATCGGCTCCGGACGCGGTGCGCCCCACGAGAGCACGAGCCAGCACCGCTCTCCGGAGCGAAGTGTCAGGCGTGCGCGTGCGCCCCCCTCGGGGCGCGACTCCCAGCGGGCCCCGTCGCCGAGGACGGCCGCAAGGCGCTCGCCACTGCCGCCGACCGCCAGCACGCCGTGCTCGGAGTACTCCATCTCCGGGGTGTCCGCGCCGTAGTTGAAGCGCGGGTCGAAGACGACCTCGAGGTCGACGGCGCCCTCCCGGCAGTCGACCCGCCGGTGGACCTCGTGGATCGAAGCGCGCGGGTCGTCGGTCCAGGGCATGTAGTCGGTCAGGCGCATGAGCCCCTGACCGGGCACCTTGAAGAGCGTCTCGAGCACATTGGTGTCGGGGTCATATTGCTGTTGTGTCTGGAACTCCAACGCCGCGGGCCGCATCGACGTGTGCCCGCCCGCGGGGTCGAGCAACGAGGCGAACACGCTGGGGCTGTCGAACGACGGCAGGCAGAGCCAGTCGATCGTGCCCTCGGTCCGGACCAGCGCGCAGGACGCGCCGTCCCCGATCACGCCGTGGGCGCTGATCGGGAAGTGTCCGTCCCGGTTCTCGGCGTGGAACTCGAACGGTGTGCGCAGGCGGCTCGACGCGCTGAAGATGTCCACTTCAGTCCCGGGCTTCCAGCCACTTCATGTACTGCTGCACGCCCTGCTCGACCGAGAGGAAGGGCGCGTCGTAGCCGGCGGCGCGTAGCGCGCCGATGTCGGCCTGCGTGTAGCTCTGATACCGCCCTTCGAGCGCCGAGGGCATCGGCACGTACTCGACGACTCCGCGCCCGAAGTGGTCGATCACCGCTCGCGCCACGTCGTTGAACGGCTGGGCGCGGCCGGTCCCCACGTTGAAGATGCCGCTCACCTCGGGATGGTCGAGCAGCCACAGGTTGACCGCGGTGCAGTCACCGACCCAGACGAAGTCCCGGCGCTGGTCGCCGTCGCCGTAGCCGTCGCTGCCCTCGAAGAGCCGGACGGCGCCGCTCTCGAGCAGTTGCTCGCGCAGCTTGAAGGCGACCGAAGCCATGCCGCCCTTGTGCGACTCGCGCGGGCCGTACACGTTGAAGTAGCGCAGCCCGGCGACCTGGGTGCGGATCCCCGGGGAGAGCCGGCGCACGAGTTGGTCGAAGAGGAACTTGGAGTAGGCGTAGGGATTGAGCGGCTTCTCGAACTGCCGCTGCTCCTTGAACACCGGTCCGCGCCCGTAGACCGAAGCGGACGAGGCGTAGACGAGGCGCACCTTCTGGGCCGCGCAGTAGGAGAGCAGCGACTTGGAGTAGTCGTAGTTGGTCCGGAGCAGGGCCGCGCCGTCCCACTCCATGGTGTTGGAGTCCGCACCCTGGTGGAAGAGCACGTCGATCTTCTCGCCGAGGTCACGGCCCTCCGCGAGCCAGCCCGCGAACACGTCCTTGTCCACCAGGTCGTAGATCTCGCAGTCCGCCAGGTTCAGCACCTTGCGGCCGTCCGACAGGTCGTCGACCACGATGATGTCCTCGCGGCCGCGCTGGTTGAGCGCCTGGACCAGGTTGCTGCCGATGAATCCCGCTCCGCCCGTGACGACGATCAAGGCTGTCCCCTTCTGGAGGGCGGATCGTAGCGCGGCTTGACCCTGGGGTCCGGGGGGGTCTAGGGTCCGCCGCGATGGGTCACGGGCTGACGGCGGACGAGCGGGACGCCTACCGCAAGCACGGCTTCGTGATGCGTCCGCGCGCCCTCGACGCCGCCACCGTGGCGGGACTGCGAGATGCCGTCGAGGCCATCCACGTACAGATCTCGACGCACGCGCCAGCTTCGCCCGAGGCGGAGCGCATCGACGGCCTGCGCTTCCAGCAGGTGCTCGACAGCACCGTCAAGTGGGAGTGGGACGAGGCGTCTCCGCACATCCGTTCGATGGAGCCGTTCAGCCACCTGGACCCGCGCGCGCTCGCAGTGCTCTCGGATCCGCGGCTCACCGAGCCCGCCCGCGACCTGCTGGGCGAGCCGATCTGCTCCTTCACCGACAAGCTCAACTTCAAGCGCCCGGGCGGCTCGCCGTTTCCCTGGCACCAGGACACGCCGTACTGGGCGTTCGGCTGTGACCACGCCGACCGGCTGATCAGCGTGCAGGTCTACCTGGACGACGCCACGCGCGAGAACGGTTGTCTCTGGATGATCCCGGGCAGCCACCTGCACGGGGCGCTCCCCGTCTTCGAGGACCGCGGCACGATCGGCCGCCTCTACACCGACGTGGATCGCTTCGAGGGCGAGTCCCCCGTCGCGATCGAGGCCCCCGCCGGAACCGCGGTCTTCTTTCACGGCGACGTGGTCCACGGCTCCCAGACCAACCGCACCGCCGAGAGCCGCCGGGCCGTCGTCCTGACCTACCAGCCGGAAGGCCACCCGCGGTGGAACCGCGGCGAGGAAGCCTCCTGACGGGTCATCCCGCTCCGGGACGGATCACCCGAATCAGACCTTCCTGCGTCATCGACGCGACGAGCTTGCCTTCCCGGGTATAGACCGAGCCGCGGTTGAAGCCGCGGGCGCCGGACGAGGCGGGGCTGTCCTGGACGTAGAGGACCCAGTCGTCCATCCGGAAGGGGTGGTGGAACCACATGGCATGGTCGAGGCTCGCCGCCATCAGTTCGGGTCCGAAGTTGATGGCGTGCGGCAGGATCGACGTGTCGAGCAGCGACAGGTCGGAGGCGTAGGCGAGCACGCACTGGTGGAGCGCGAGGCCGTCGGGCAGGGCTCCCGAGGCGCGGAGCCACACGCGCTGGTACGGCGGGCGCTCCACGCGCCCGGTCATCAGGCCGTCGTGGTCGACGAAACGCTGCTCGATCGGCCGATCCCGTTGCATCCACTCGTCCGCGCTCTCCGGATGCTCGCGCACGTACTCGGCCACGCGGTCGTCGAAGGACGGGACCTCCTCGGGCGGGGGCGTGTCGGGCATGTCCACCTGGTGCTCGAGCCCCTGCTCGGCGCGCTGGAACGAGACGGACATGTTGAAGATGGCGCGGCCGTGCTGGATCGCGACGACGCGCCGGGTAGTGAAGCTGCGCCCGTCGCGGATGCGGTCCACGTCGTAGAGGATGGGAATGTTCGGGTCGCCCGGGCGGAGGAAGTAGGCGTGCATCGAGTGCGCGATGCGGTCGTCCTCGTCGACCGTGCGGATCGCGGCGATCAGCGCCTGTCCCAGCACCTGCCCGCCGAATACGCGCTGCCGGTCCTCCTGCGGGCTGCGGCCGCGGAAGATGTTGACCTCGAGTTCCTCGAGGTCCAGCAGGTCGATCAGTTCCTTCAGCGCCTGTGTCATGCGCGGCAGCCTAGCGACCTACAGGTGCTTGCGCAGGAACTCGAGCATGCGGTCGATGCTCTCGCGCGCCGCGGGCAGGAACTCCATCTGCACGAAGCCGTGCGGCATGTCGGCGATGTCGTGGCGCTCGAACGGGACGCCGGCCGCGTCGAGCGCGTCCGCCATCGCGGCGGCGTGCTCGAGCAGCGAGTCGGCGGTGCCGCAGACGATGTGCGCCGGGGGCAGCTTGGCGGCGGCGTGAATCGGGCTCACGCGCGGATCGGCGACCTTCTCCGTCCGCTCGTCCGCGGCGCCCAGGTAGCCGCCGACCATGACCTCGAGCATGCGCTCTGCCTGTTCGGGCGAGACGCCGGGCGCCTCGCCGGGCTGCATGCGCGCAAAGTCGAAGGCGCCGTAGATCAGCAGCACCGCGGCGACGCGGGGTGCGTCGGTCTCGCCGGCCAGCGCCGCGACCGTGGCCGCGGCCAGGTTCCCGCCGGCCGAGTCGCCGCCGACGGCGATCTTCTCCGGGTTGCCGCCAAAGTCCGGCGCGATGCGCGCGGCCCAGCGGATCGCGTCGACGCAGTCGTCGAAGGCGGCGGGGAACGGGTGCTCCGGACCGAGTCGGTAGTCGACGTTGAAGACCAGGAAGCCGCCTTCGGCGAAGCGGTGCGCGAGCTTGTTGTGCGTCTTGGGGCTCCCGGCGACCCAGCCCCCGCCGTGCAGGTAGACGAGCACGGGGTGCGGCCCGTCGCCCTTCGGCACGATCACGTCGGCCGTCACGCGCGCGCCGCCGACCTGCCGGACGAGCATCCCGTCGTGGAAGGCGCCGACCTCGGGCAGGTCGGCGTTCAGCAGGCCCGCCATGCCGTCGAGCATGTCGCGAAGCTCCTGCGGCGTCTCGGGCGGGTCGGACTGCATGAGCTGGGCGAGAGGATCGAGCGGTGCGTCGGCCATCGGCATCTCCTCCGGGGTGCGGTAGCGCAGCTTATCGCCGGATCCCGCCCGTTGGAAGGATGTATAGTCGCCGCGGAGGCACCCCATCCATGGATCCCGATCAGGTCCTGAAGATCCAGGCCGCCTGCGAGCGCCTCTCGATCCTGTACGCGCGCATGGCGGATTGGAAGCAGTACGACCTGTTGCCCGAGGTGTTCACCGAGGACGCGTCGCTGGACGTCGGCGGGCGGCTGGATGGCATCGAGAAGATCGCCAAGGGGATGTCGCGCCGGCCCGAGACGCTGCGCTCGCGCCATGTGCTGACGAACATCTTCGTCCAGGTTGTCGACGCCGACCACGCGCGCGGCACCTCGTACCTGTCGCTCTACCGCCACGTGGGCGAAGAGAGCCTGGAGCCCGGCGCCGTCGAGCTTGCGGGCCCCGCCGCCGTGGGCGAGTACGAGGACGAGTTCCGGCGCACGGGCGACGGCTGGCGCATCTCGTCGCGCGTCCTTCACCTGCAGTTCCGCCGCGACAGCGCGTTTCCGGAGCGGCGCCCCTAGGAATGTCAGGAGATCCCATGCTCGAGCTCTACCACCACGCGCTCTCCACGTGCTCCCAGAAGGTCCGGCTCGTCCTGGCCGAGAAGGGCCTCGACTTCGAGTCGCGGATCGTCGACCTGATCGCCGGCGGACAGCACGCGCCCGACTACGTCAAGCTCAACCCGAACCACGTCGTACCCACGCTGGTCCACGACGGCACGGTGCTGATCGAGTCGTCGCTGATCAACGAGTACCTGGACGACGCGTTTCCGGATCCGCCGCTGCGCCCCGCCGACCCGGCCGCGCGCCACGCGCTTCGCCTCTGGGTCAAGCGCATCGACGAGAAGGTCCACCCGTCGGCGTCGGTGCTCACCTTCGCCATCGGCGCGCGTCCGGCCGTGCTCGCGCAGCCCGAAGAGGTTCGGCAGGCGAACATCGAGGCCATCCCGGACCCGGGGCACCGCGCCGCGCGGCGCAGCGTGATCGAGCACGGCGTCGACGCACCGGAGTTCGCGGGCGCGCTGGGCCGCTTCCTGGACCTGCTCGACGTCATGCAGGCCTCGCTCGCGCCGGACCGATGGCTCTCGGGCGATGCTTTCGGGCTGGCCGATGCCGCCGTGCTGCCCTACGTGCTGCGCCTCGACCACCTGGCGATGACCCCGCTGCTCGACGCGAGGCCCGCCGTCGCCGACTGGTACGCCCGCGTGCAGGCGCGGCCGAGCTTTGAAACGGCCGTCACCGCCTGGGCGCCGGAGCCCATAGTCAAGCTGTTCCGGGGCAACGGTGAAGCCGTCTGGCCGCAGGTCGAGCCGCTCACGCGGCGCTGAGGGGAGGAGCCATGTCCGACAGCACGACGGAAGCCACGTCCGAGACCGTGGAAGCCACGTCCGAGAGGACCGCGGAAGCCGCGGGCGAGAGCACTGCCGCGGTCGATCCCGACAAGAACCGCGCCAACCTCCGACGAGTCGGGGCGATCCACTTCGTCACGGTGATGGGCGCGCTCACGCTCTGGGGCGCAGCGGATTCGTGGGCGACGACCAGCGGTTGGGGTCTCGCCTGGGCCGCCGCGATCTCGAACGCCGTGATCGCGGGGTTCGTCATCTCCTCGACGCTTCACGAGTGGGGGCACTACGCGGGGGCGCGACTGTCCGGGTCGGTCGCACCCGTGAGCAAGATGCCGGTCCGCTACTTCTTCATGTTCAACTTCCCGTTCGAGCAGAACGACAAGCGCCAGTTCCTGTGGATGAGCCTGGGCGGCATCCTGGCGCCGTGGGTCCTGGTGTTGCTGACCGTGTTGCTGGTGCCGCTCGACAACGCGAGCCGCGCGATGCTGCTCGCCGCCTTCGTCACGCGCGCCGTCCAGGTCAGCCTGTTCGAGGTGCCGGTCGTCAACCGGACCTACGGCGGTGGCGACCCCCTGGCGGAACTAAAGCAGCAGCTGGCCGCCGGGTTCACGACCAACCGGTACGCGGGCCTCGCCGTCGGCGCGGGCGTCTGGCTCGCGATCTGATCCAGTGAGCCAGGTGATGGACCGGGAGGAGCCCGGCGGGCGTGGTCTTGCGACTTCTTCCCGCCGGGTCCCGGACCTGCAAGAGGCCCGGAAGTGGAATGTAAGCCGGATTCTGTCCCGAAGATGCGTGTGCTTCTTCGGAGAGGATCATTCATCTAGGCCCGCCGTTGCCGACGGGCTCCAGCGCTCTGACCCGGGCGCCGCCGCTTGCGCGGTTCGGACGGGCCGTCCTCGACGACGCCCCTATTCGAGTTCGCTCCGGGAGGGGTTTACCTCGCCGCCGGTCACCCGGCAGTCGCGCGTGGGCTCTTACCCCACGTTTTCACCTTTGCCGCTCCGCCTTCGACCGAAGCCAAGGACGGAGGTGGGCCGTGTCTTTTCTGTGGCACTTTCCCTGGGGTCGCCCCCGGTGGCCGTTAGCCACCTCCCTGCCCTGCGGAGTCCGGACTTTCCTCTCGTCCCGGCATTGCGGGACCAGCGATCCTCCATCCACCTCCAAGCGGCGAGTCTAGGCTATCCTGCGCGGCTTCGGTCAGCAGCCACCCGCAGGCCCCGGAGGACGAATGGCTCGACTGCTCTTGATCATCGCCGGACTCGCGGCGGTCGGCGTGCTGTCGTGCACGCTCTTCCTGCCGGAGGAGTGGGTGGTGAACGCGCCCGTTGGCGGCATGCTCTTCGGCGCCGACGTGGTCGAGGAGACGGAACTGCAGCGGCGCATCGAGCTGCCTCCGGGCTTCCGCATCGACACCTTCGCGACCGGGCTGCGGAACGCGCGGTTCATGCGTTTCAGCGGGGCGGGCGACCTGCTCGTGAGCTCGCCGCGCGAGGGCACGATCTTCCTGCTCGAGCCCGACCGTGACGGCGACGGCGCCACGGACGGTCAGCGGGTGCTGCTCGACGGACTGAACCGGCCGCACGGCTTCGACTTCCACGAGGGCTGGCTCTACGTCGGCGAGACCGACGCGATCCGGCGCATCCGCTTCAATCCCGAGACCGGCGCGGTGGATGGCGAGCTCGAGCCGGTAGTGACGGGGCTGCCCGAGGGCGGGAACCACTGGACCAAGACGGTCCGCTTCGGGCCCGACGGCTGGATGTACGTGTCGGTGGGCTCGTCGTGCAACGTCTGTGACGAGGAAGACGAGCGTCGCGCCGCCATGCTCCGCTTCCGGCCGGACGGGTCGGACGCGCAGGTCTACGCCCGCGGGCTGCGCAACTCGGCGGGCTTCGACTTCCACCCGCGGACCGGCGAGCTCTGGGCGACCGATAACGGCCGCGACCTGCTCGGCGACGACTTCCCGCCCTGCGAGTTCAACCGCGTCGTCGAGGGCGCCGACTACGGCTGGCCGTACGCCAACGGAATGAAGCAGCCCGATCCGGACTTCGGCGCGGGCCGAGACGCCGAGATCGCGGCCAGCGTGGCGCCGGAGCACGGCTTCGTGGCGCACACGGCGCCGCTCGGCATGACCTTCTACCGGGGAGAGGGCTTCCCGGCGCGCTACCGCGGCGCGGCTTTCGTCGCGCAGCACGGGTCGTGGAACCGGAGCACGAAGAGCGGCTACCGCGTCGTGCTGCTGGAGTGGGACGACGCGGGGACGATCCTGGAGTCGGATTTCGCGGTCGGCTTCGAGAAGGACGAGCAGGTGATCGGCCGGCCGGTGGACGTGGCCGAGGGCCCCGACGGTGCGCTCTACGTGTCGGACGACTACACGGGTGCCGTCTACCGGATCGAGTACGCGGGCGCGGACTGAAAGCGGGTTACCTCGGTCCAGCCCGACGTCATCTGCTTCGAGCCGTCGGCGCCGAGCAGCAGGCCCTCCGCTTCGGGAAGGCTCTCGATCAGGGCGAGCCCCTCGGCGGGCTCCAGGATGAGCAGCGCCTTGCTCAGCGCCTCGGCCTGCGCGCCCGACCCCGAAGTCACCGCGGCCATGCCGCGGCGCATCAGCGGCCGGCCGCTGCGCGGGTCGATCAGGTGGCCGTAGCGCACGCCGTCGATCACCAGCGCCTGCGACAGGCTCCCCGAGATCGACAGCGAGCGATCGCGCAGGCTGATCGTGCCGGCGACGCCGTCCGACGCGTCGCGGATCAGCATCCGCCAGCCCGGGCCCTCGGGTGGAGGACCGAGCGCGCGCACGCTGCTCTGGCCGAAGCTCAGCAGTGCGCTTCGCACGCCGCGCGCGCGCAGTTCGTCGCCCAGCACGTCGAGGGCATACCCCTTGGCGACGCCGTCCAGGTCCACCGACACGCCCGGACGCAGCAGCTCGGCGCGGGCGCGCTTCGGGTCCGCGCGCAGGTGGCGGGTGCCGACCAGTGCGCGGGCGGTGGCGAGCTCGGCGCGGGTCGGCTTCTTGCCGCGCTTGGCCGCCCGGGACCACAGGTTCACCAGCGGTCCCACGGTCACGTCGAAGCTGCCCTGCGTCAGGCGGCTGAAGCCGATCGCATCGTCGAGAAGCTGCGCCAGGTCGCGCGGTACCGATCGCTCGCCGCGCCCGGCGTCGCGGTTCAGCCGGGACAGGTCGCTGCCCGGGTCGAAGCGGGTGAAGATCTCGTCGAGCTGGGCCGCGCGCTCGAAGACGCGCTCGAGCTCTCCCGTCTGCGAAGCGGGCAGGGTGATCTCGAGCACGGTGCCCATCGCGTAGCGGCCGTCTCCGCCGAGACGCCCGCCGCTCTGGGCGCAGGCGAGGGCCGCGACGCAGGCAACGGCGATCCCGGCTGCGCGGATCAGGATCACGGACTCTCCCCCCGGTAGGTCTCGGCGGTGCCGAAGAACGCGGACCAGACCGAGATCCCGATCAGGGCGGCCAGGCTCCCCTGCAGCGCCAGGAAGCCACAGATCTTGGCGTATGCGAAGAGCGGGTGCACGAACCGCACCGCCCAGCCGGCGCTCTCGCCGAGCAGTGCCGAGAAGAACGGGACCGCGATCAACCAGACCTTGGCGCGGCTCGAGACCGGGATGAAGAGGATCAGGTGGGTCAGCACCAGCAGCAGCATGCCCATCGCGAACAGGTGGAAGTGCGACACCTCGAGCAGCCCCTGGTAGCTGCGCGCCGCGAGGAAGCGCTCTTCGGAGCCCAGGTAGTAGGCGACGACCGAGTCGTAGCTGAGGCTCATCTTGTTGAAGTAGAGCAGGGTGTTCGTCACCCACAGACCCGACACGTAGCCGCTGTAGATCAGGATGATGACCTGGAGCAGCCGGTTCCGGCTCATCTCTCCGCTGACGATGAATCGCACGCGCTAGTCCGCCGCTTTCTCAGGCGCCAGCAGCACCTGGTAGTAGGCCAGGCAGCGGCGGACGCTCCGCGTGACTGCCCGGGACGAGAGTGTTGCACCGACCACGCCGTGGATGTCGCGGTTGAGGCGCAGGCGCGGCGTGAGCTTCTTTCCCTGGAACTGACGGAACCAGCCCGGAAGCGGGACGTACTCCTCGGGCTCGTGGAAGGCGAGGACGCGAACCGAGCGGACCGAGCCGGCGGCGTCGAGCACGACGAGCAGCCCCTCGGTGACCGTCCGCACCCTGTGCACGTCGATGAACGCCCAGCCGAGGCGCTGGTCTCCCTTCCAGCCCTCGTGCACGCCCACGATGCGCGACTCGACCGGCGCGCGCGCCAGCTTCTCGATCCGCGCGACCTGCTGGGCGCTCAGCAGGAAGTTCCGCTTCTCGACGCGGTCCGCGCCCGGGAACGCCAGCTCGAGCGCCTCGGCCTGCGACAGGTACACCACGGCCTGCGCCGCCCCCGGCACGAGGAGCGGCGCGCAGAGCAGCAGCGCCAGGACGCACGTCCGCCCCGCCCACCCGAGCGCATACCGGACCTCGAGCCTGAGCCCGCGCACTTTCATCCGGTCAGAACACGAGACCGAATCCGACACTGATCTCATCCGCCGAGTCGCCCTCCCAGTCGTCGATCCTGCGGTAGTCGAGCTTGATCACCACCTCGGGGTGCGGGCGGAACTGTAGTCCCGGGATCAGCAGCCGCCGGGGCTGGCTGCGGTCGCGCGTGAAGCCCGAGGGGATGTCGGCCTGGGTGTCCAGGTACTCGTAGCGGAAGAACGCCTCGAGGCCGTACGGCGAGTTCGGCGCGAACAGCGGCATGATCTCGTAGGCCAGCTCCGCGTAGCCGCCGTACATGCGCTCGGCGACCGGCTTGCTCGTCACCATGGGGGCGCTCAGGATTTCGCTGAGCTCCCGCGCGTCGCTCACCGTGGCCTGCGTGAAGAGCCCGCGCGCGTGCCAGCCCTCGTGGCGCCAGTCGGCGTGGACCTCCCAGATCTGCGTCCGCGCGTCCGGCAGCTTGAACTCCGTCATGCTGACGGGCTGGTCTACGCGCTGGTCCTGGCCGGCCTTGCCGATGTAGTACGAGCCTCCGACCTGCAGCTCGTCACACGCCTGCCAGTCGAGACGCGCCACGAAGGCCAGGTCCTCGGCCGAGGCCTCGCTGCCCTTCTGCCGGCCGCCGCGGAGCCCCTTGCTCGAGTAGCCGGACGCGTCCATGCCGTTGACCACGTAGACGCGGTACTCGAGCGCCTCGGCGAACGTGCCGAAGATGCCGACGCCGTTCTC
>JAFDDB010000246.1 GCA_019311115.1 Deltaproteobacteria bacterium | reverse complement strand
CTGGCTCCGGACCGCGCCGAGGGGTACCTGTGGCAGGGCATCCTGCGCGGCCGAATGGTGACGTCGCAAGGCTCGGTGCGGACCGCCCTGAACGGCATGGTGGGAGGCCGCGGGCCGGCCTGGCTGGAGCGCACGCTGTCCCAGGCGGTGTCGCTGCCGGGCGAGTACCGGTTCTTCGGCTTCTCGACGCACGGCAACGCGCTGCACGCGCTCGCGCAGTTCTACCGCCTGGCTCCCGACGCCTGGTACATGGCGGCGGTCGGAACGCGCG
Source organism: Deltaproteobacteria bacterium (assembly GCA_019311115.1). Classification (GTDB taxonomy): domain Bacteria; phylum Myxococcota_A; class UBA9160; order SZUA-336; family SZUA-336; genus JAFDDB01. The sequence goes on along the minus strand of JAFDDB010000246.1, from coordinate 3,100 downwards.
GCGACATCGACCGCGCCATCGACCTGTCGCGCGCCGCGGTGGCCACGCAGACCGTCCGCATCGAGTTCCGTCTCGAGCTCGCGGTCGCCCTGCTCTGCCGCGGGAGCGAGACGGATCTACTCGAGGCCCGCTCGCAGCTGAAGACGCTGCTCGGGCTCCCCGCGGTGACCGAGGTCGACCGGGTGGACCAGACCCACGCGCGCAGGCTGCTGCGCGGGACCATCCTCGACGTCTGCGCGTACTCGCGGGACGCGGTTCCGGAGGTCGCGGCATGGGGCGGCTGATCGGCGCGCTGCTCTGCGGGCTCTGCCTCGCTCCGCCGGCGCATGCCGGGCGGGTCTGGGAGGTCAACGGCATCCGGCTCGAAGGCGAGCAGGTGGAGCGGCTCGCGGCCGACCTGGCCGACCGCACCGTCGTCGCCGTCGAGCAGGGAGTCCCGGACATCGGGCTTCGCGACGAGCAGCGGGCACGCATGCGCGAGATCTACCTCGAGTCCGCCCTCGACGTGTACGAACGGGTTGTCCAGGTCATCGGCCGCGACGATCTGGACGACGACGCCAAGCAGTCGCGCGTCCGCGAACTGGTCCTGGAGGGCCAGCGGAGCAGCCACGCGAAGCTCGAGCCGGTGCTCGACGAGCGCCAGTTCCGCCTGTACTCCGCGTGGGAGACCGCGCAGGTCGAGTCCTTCCAGAGCCGGCGGCTCGACGCCCGCAGGCGAAGGCGACGCCGATGAGACGCGCGCTGACCGCCGCGCTCCTGCTGCTCCTGCTCGTTCCCCGCCCGGACGCGGACGCGCGCGCGGCGGAGCGGCTGGACTGGGACGTCGAGGAGCAGGAAGCCGGACCGGTCGTGTCCGTGCTCCGCTCGCAGCGCGACGGAGTGATCGGGCTCGTCGACAACGTGATGGACCTGCAGCAGGGGATCTTCGCCGAGGGGGCTCTGCTCATCAGCAGCGCGCTGATGCTGGCCTCGGATGCGGTGGGCCTGGTCGACGACAACCCGGTCACGCAGCACGTGACGCGCGCGGTCGCGAGCAAGTCGCTGGCGAAGCCCGCCTACCTGTTCCACGTCGTGGGTGCGGAGGCGATTCTCGGCAGCCACGGGCTCGAGACGGAGTCGTACCTGGAGGACTCGCTGGCGCAGCTGAACCCGCTCGTCGAGCCCGAAGAGTCCGGGCACATGCTGCCCCTGCACCCGCTCGACTTCGTCGGAGACGCGTACTTCCACCCCCGGCCGCAGGCCCGCATCCCCGGTGCGATCCTGCTGTCGGCCGTGGTCGCCGATGGGCTCATCCGTCCTTTCGGAAACGTCGTGCGCATCTTCGGGTTCGCAGGAACGGCGGACCGCATCGAGCGTTTCGGCTGCGGCCTGGTGCGAAGGGCGGTGCCATGAGCGGCTGGCTGCGCAGCCTCGAATCCCTGGCCCAGGGCGGCGGCCGCGCGGTGCTCGCCTGCACCGCGCTGCTCACGGCCCTCTTCGCGGTCGGTTACGCGAGCCTCGAGTGGACACAGGATCCGGAGGTGATCACGCTCGAGGGCAGCGACGAGCTCGGCTTCTACCGGGAGTACCTGGAGCGCTGGGGCAGCGACGAGCTGATCGTGATCGCCTACCCGGTGGAGGACGCCTTCGACCCCGCCGAGCTGGTGACGCTGCGCTCGCTCACCGACGCGCTGCTGGACCTCGAACACGTGCGCTGGGTCTGGTCGCTCGATACGGCGTTCAGCATCGGCACCGGGCCGATGGGACCCTACCCGCGTCCGCTGGTCGCCGACCGCATCGGAAGCGATCCCGGTCTTCGGGAGCGGGCGCTCTCGAGTGCGTTCGTGCGCGACTCCCTGGTCTCGACCGACGGCCGGACGCTGGTCGTGACCGTGCAGCTCCGCGGGGACGAGCTCGACAACAGCGAGTCAGAGACACGCACGCTGGCCGCCATCGACGCGGTGCTGGCGCGCCCGGAGTACGCGCACCTCGCCCCCCACCTGGCCGGATCTCCGGTCTTCAATCGCGAGCTGTCGCGCCTCAACCAGAGGGACAACGCGCTGTTCACTCCGCTGGCAGTGGTGATCGTCGCCGGGCTGGTGCTGCTGCTGTTCCGCAGCGCGCTCGCGACCGCGCTCGTGATGGCGGTCGTGGGCGCCACCGTGCTCTGGACGCAGGGCGCCATGAGCTGGCTCGGCGTACCCATGAACATCACCACGTCGCTGCTGCCCCCGCTTCTGATGGTGATCGCGGTCGCGGACTCGGTGCACCTGGTCACGAACTACCTGGACCGGCTCTCGCGGGGCGAAGACCGGTCCGCGGCCCTGCACTGGACGCTGCGCGAAATCGTCCCGCCCTGCTTCTGGACCTCGGTCACGACGGTGTGCGGGTTCGCCGCCGCCCTCGGCTTCGTGCGCATCGAGAGCGTCCGCACCTTCGCGGGCTTCGCGGTGATCGGCGTGGCCGTCGCGTTCGCGCTCTCGGTGACCTTGCTTCCCGCCCTGCTCCTCCGCGTCCCTCTCGAGCACGCCGCCCATCGGCGAGTGGAGCGAGACCGGCGCCGGAGCGCGCCCGGGCGTCGAACCGACTGGACGCGTCCCCGCCCGCGCCTCGCTGTCGCGATCGTCGCAGGCGCGCTCGTGCTCGGCGCCGCTGGCCTCCCGCGCGTCGAAGTCGCGACGCACGACGGCGAGTTCTTCGCGGCGTCCAACCCGATCAACCTCGCCTACCGCTTCATCGAGAGCCGGCTACAGGGCGTCACTCCCTTCGAGATCGAGATCCGCGCGCCGGAGCCCGGAGCGCTGCGCGAGGCGTCGGCGGTCGGCGCGATCGCGACGCTGCACGCGCGGCTCGAGGCGATCCCGGAGCTCACGCGCGGTCTCTCGTTCGTGTCGCTGCTCGAGAGCACGTCGCCGTCGGCCGACCTGTCCGACCCGGCGGCGCTCGAGCGCGCGCTGTTCCTGCTCGAAACGCTCGCGCCCGACGACCTGGAAGCCTGGCTCGACCCGGACTACCAGAGGGCGCGGCTCTCGGCCCGCGCCGACGCCATGACCTCGGCCCGCTCCGCGGAGCTGCTGGCCGAGGTGGACGCGATCGCGCGAGGGCTGTTCCCCGCCGGTTG
>JAFDDB010000149.1 GCA_019311115.1 Deltaproteobacteria bacterium | reverse complement strand
GCTCTCGAGAATGGCGTCGCGGTCGGCCACGTGCAGGTCCAGCCCGCCGAGGCCGTCGGGGCGCCCGTCGCTGCAGGGCACGAAGCGCACGGCCGCGTTCTCGAGCTCGACCTGCGGGTTTCCGGCGGCGTCGCGGGTGACCGGGACCTCGGCGATCTCGGCCCAGCGGGCTGCGACGCCCGCGGGATCGGCGACCTGGAGCTCCGCCGCCGCGATTCCGCGCACGCGACCGGTCCGTTGCGCACTCTTCCAGCCGGCGCCGCCGGCGGGCTCCCAGGGCCCGTCGCGGTCGTACGCGCCAACCCCGAGCTGCTCGTCTATCTCGAAGAATGACCCGCCGGTGTCCTTGGGGTGCATCTGCATGTTCTTGAAGCGGCCCATCATCTCGAACTGGTGCGCGAGCCGGACGCCGAGCGCCTCGACTCTCCGCCGCCGCGGCGCGTGGTCGTCGCACTGCGTGATGACCATGTAGCCGCCGTCGCCGCTTCGCCGCTCCAGGTACCGGCCTCCCGCCGTGCCTTCCTGAGTGGGTGCGACCACCTCGATGAACTGGTCCCCGACCGGAAGCAGCGCGTTCTCGAGCCCGAAGTGCGCGACGCCCGGGTCGCGGAAGCAGACCTCGAGTCCCAGGATGTCCTGCAGGTCGTCGACGGCCGGCGCGAGCTCACCCGCCACCAGCGCGATCTGGCGCAGTCGAAGCCACATGGGTTCCACTTCCTCCGTCCTTCAGGCCATCATGAACCGGAGGCGGGGGCGCCTCCAGCCCGCTGTAGCCGTTTCTTGGCAGCTTTGAGTCCGAAGGAGAGTATACCGCCCGACCAGGGTAGCCCCCCAAGAACGAGACGAGTCCGGCGCGTCCGAATGAGATGAGGCGTCGGCGACTCTCAGCTAGCAAGGAACATAGCATTGCGTACAACAGGAACGGTCAAGTGGTTCAATGACGAGAAGGGCTTCGGCTTCATCACCCGTGACGACGGAGAGAAGGACGTCTTCTGTCATCACTCCGCGATCCAGGGCGAGGGCTTCAAGAGCCTGGCCGAGGGTCAGAAGGTCGAGTTCGACGTCGTCCAGGGTCAGAAGGGCCCGGCCGCCGAGAACGTGGTCGCCCAGTAGAGGCGCCAAAGTCCAGATAGAGACCCCGCTGGCGTAAGCTGGCGGGGTCTCTTCGTTTTTCGGGGTCGCCGCGTCATGCGCCCCGCCCCCCGCCGCCCCGGGGCCGCCCTGGGGGACTGGCAGAAGTCGCTCCGACGGGCTAAATGATCGGGGCGATCGGGCCTTTGCCCGGCAGCGGCGAACAACAGGATCTCCTGGCTTCAGGCCTTCGAGGTCGCGCCGCCCCCGCACCCCTCTTGCCCCTTGCTGTTGTTGTGGGTCGGAAACGCAAGACCGTGCCGCACGGGCCTGACCTGTACGCGCACGGCGGAGAACTCTCTTTCTATGTCTGCTTCCTCATCTGAACGATCGACCGGCTTCGACCGGTTCGAGCTCCACGAGGCTCTCGAGCGCGGAATCCGCGCCGCTGGCTTCAAAGACCCCCGTCCCATCCAGGACGAGACCATTCCCGCCGGCCTCGACGGCCGCGACGTGCTGGGCCTGGCCCATACCGGTACCGGCAAGACGGCCGCGTTCGCGCTGCCCCTGCTCGACCGGCTCCTCGAAGCTCCCCAGGACGGCCCCCAGGCCCTGGTGATCGCTCCCACCCGGGAGCTGGCCACCCAGATTGCGGCCGAGATCCGCACGCTCTCCAAGTTCACCCGCATCGAGATGGTGACCCTGTACGGAGGCGTCTCGATCCGCGGTCAGGTCAGCGCCCTCCGCAGGTGCCCCCAGATCGTGGTCGGCTGCCCCGGACGCGTGCTCGACCTGCTCCAGCAGGGCGTGCTCCGTCTGGGCCAGGTCGAGGTTCTCGTGCTCGACGAGGCCGACCATATGTTCGACCAGGGCTTCCTGCCGGACATCCGGCGGATCCTCGAGGCGCTGCCGCGGCGCCGCCAGAACCTGCTCTTCTCGGCCACCATGCCCAAGGAGGTGCGGCGGCTGGCGGACGACGTGCTGAGGGACCCGCACGTGGCCGAGCTGGCGGGAACCGCTCCCGCCGACACCATCGACCACGCGCTCTACCTGGTGGCCGAGCCCCGCAAACGCGAACTCCTCGAGCACCTGCTCACGGGCGACGACTGCGACTCGGCCATCGTCTTTGCGCGCACCAAGCACCGGGCCCGGCGCCTGGCCGAGCAGTTGTCGAGGGCAGGCCATCGCGCCGTGGCGCTGCAGGGAAACATGTCCCAGGGGCAGCGTGACCGCGCCATGGGTGGCTTCCGCTCGCGCAAGTTCAACACCCTGGTGGCGACCGACATCGCGGCCCGCGGCATCGACGTGAGTGGGGTCTCCCACGTGATCAACTTCGACGTGCCCAGGACACCCGAGGCCTACACGCACCGCATCGGCCGCACCGGACGGGCCGAACTCGAGGGCATCGCGTGCACGTTCGTGACCGGCGGTGACCACGACTGGGTGCGCGCGACCGAGCGCATGATCGGAGCGCCGATCCCGCGCCGCGAGGTCGACGGCTTCGAGGCCGACGTCGAAGAGAAGCCGGCGCCTACGGATCCGAAACGGAACGGCGCCCGGTCGGGCAGCCGGCCCGGCGGAGGCGGGCGGAGTCGGGGCCGCAGGTCGTCGGGACGGCGCCGCGGCCGAAGGCGCAGCGCCTAGGCGCGCGTCTGCGGGTCGCGAGCGGCGCGGCTGCGGTGCCGCGGCGAGCCTGAGAGTCTCTCGGACGCGGCGGAGTCACACCGCGCTTTCACGCGCCGCGCTCCGTGTTTTGCTCGCCGCCCTCCGTCTCATGAGGGTAGAATCCAGGCCGAAGGAGCCTGGGATGGATTCCTCGCGTGGCAGGACACTGCTCGGTGACGCGGCTCGCGGCAGGCAGGCGGGACCCCCGCTGGTCGGCCGCCATCCCGAGATCGACTCGCTCGAGCGCTGCTTGCTCGAGGCCATCGCGGGCCGCCCGCAGTTCGTGCTCATGCCCGGCGAGGCGGGCATCGGAAAGACGCGGCTGCTCGGCGAGCTGCGGTCGCGTGCTCGACGGGCTCACGTCGCCGTGGCCGCGGGACGGGGCTACGAGGATCTGAGCTTTCCCTATCTGCCGTTCGGCGAGGCGCTCGGGCCGCTACTCGACCCGATGCCCGCCGACCTGGCGAGCGCGCTGGCGGACGATGCCGCCGTCGTCCGCCACCTGCTGAGCCCGGCCGAGAGCAAGACGCCGGTCGCCCGCCGTCCGTCGGTCGAGGAGGGCGGGGACGAGGTCGAACGGGAGCGCCTGCGCCTCTTTCTCGCGGTGTCGCGCGTCGCCATCCGGCTGGCGCAGCGGCAGGTCATGCTGATCGCGCTCGACGACCTGCACTGGGCCGACGGCTCTTCACTCGACCTGCTGCGTCACCTGGTCTACGCGATGGCCAGCACGGCGGCCCGCGAGGCCGTCCCGCTCATGGTGGTCGCGAGCTTCCGGCCGCCGCAGCCCCACGAGCCGCTGGCGCGCGCCGTTCAGCGGCTGGAGCGAGAAGAGATCTGCTCGCGTCTCGAACTGGCGAGCCTGGGCGAGCCCGATGTCCGCGAGCTGATCGGGTCGCTCGGCGGTTCCCCGCCGTCAAGCCAGCTCGTGGACACCATCAACGAGACCGCGCGGGGCAATCCGCTGTTCATCCAGGAGGTCTTCGACCACCTGTCGCGCCGTGGCCTGTTGGCGGTCCACAGCGGCTCGCTCCGGACCGATACCTCGGCACCGGAGCTGGTTCTGCCCGCAGACATCGCTGCGGCGATGTCCGCGCGCAGCGACCAGCTGGCCGGAGATTGTCGGGACCTGCTCACCCTGGCTTCCTGTCTCGGGAACCGGTTCTCGCTCGAGAAGCTGTCGACCGTGAGCGCGTGCGCAGCGGACGCCGTGCTCGAGCTGCTCGAGCGCGCGATCGAGCAGCGCGTGGTCGGCGTGGACGACGACGCATTCGAGTTCTCGCACCCGCTGATGCGGCAGGTCTTCTACGGGCGGATGAACCCGGTACGCCGCGCGCGGATGCACCTGCAGATCGCCGAGCGACTGCGCGAGGTCCACGCTCGGGAAATCGACGCGCACCTGCTCGAGATCGCCCACCACCTGCTGTGCGCCGGATCGCTCGCAGACGACGACGAGGTGCTGGACTTCGCACGGCGAGCGGGGGATCGCGCCTTCGGGCTGTGCGCGTGGCCCGATGCGGCCCGCTACTACCGGGCGGCGCTGGGCGCTGCTTCGGGCCGGCTCGGCGATTCCGAGCGTGCCCATCTGTGCTTCCGGAACGGCCTCGCCCACTACCGCGACGCGGATGTCGGACCCTGCCTGGACCAATACGACCGGGCCGCGGAACTCTACGCCGCGGCCGGCGACGTCACGGGTCTGGCCGAGGTGCTGCTCGAGCGCGCTCGGGTCGGCATCACGCTCGAGCCGGTGTCGTACGGCACATTGCTCGACGTCGAGCCGCTCGAAGCCTTGCTCACCGATCTCGACGACGGCCTGCGCAGCCGCGTGCTCGCGTTGCTCTCCCAGGTCTACTGGACGGCTCGCGAGCCGTCGCGAGCGATGGCCGCGGGTCGGGAGGCGCTCGGGATCGCGGAGCGCATGGGGGACGACCACCTCCGCAGCGAGGCCTGCGTGGCGCTCGCCCTGGCACAGACGCAGACACTGCACATGCGCGAAGCGGCGGACTCCCACCGGCAGGCGGTGGTGTTCGGTCGCACCGGCGGAGACCTCTGGCAGGAGGCCTACGCGATGCAGCGCCTGCCGCTCACGCTGGCCTGGCTCGGAGAGTTGGACGACGCCGATGCAGAGGCGCGCCGCGCCCTATCACTTGCCGGGCAGACGCACGGCTTCGGGGGGCAGTCGCTGGCGCTCGCGGCGCGCGTGTCCGTGGCGGTGGCGCGCGGCCGATTCGACACAGCCGAAGAGCTGGCACGCGAGGCGTTGCTCATGTCGGAGCGTGCGCGCTATCCGTGGGGCGCGTACAACGCGCTGCCGGCGCTCGCCGCGGCGCACTTTGCGCGCGGCCGTTGGCAGGATGCCGAGGACGCAATCGCGCCGCTGGTCGAGCCGGGGCGGCTCTTCGACGCACCGGGTCCGCCGATCCAGCTCGTGGCCTGGCTGTACCGGCAGCTCATGCGGGTCCGCGACGGCGTCTCGGACGACGCCCGGCAGCAGTTGGTGTCGGGCCTGGGCCAGGTGGCGCCAGAAGGCGAGCCCGAGGTGGGAGCGCTGCCGGGGTTCTGTGCGGTAGTCGAGATCGCGGAGCGGCTAGAGGCGCCCCAGTTGGTCGAGATTCCTTACCGCCAGCTGTCGCTCGCGCGTCGCCGCGGGCTGGTGTTCTCGAGCGGATGGGTCTTCTTGATTCCCCGCGTGCTCGGCCTGGCCGCGGGGCTGATGCGCGAGTGGGACGACGCCGAGCGCTGGTTCGACGAGGCGGGAGAGGCGGCCAGCCGCATCGGAGCGATCCCCGAGCTGGGGCGCACCTGTCTGGACCACGCCCGCATGCTCGAGGTGCGCGGCGCACGCGGCGACCGCGAGCGGGCGGCGGAGCTACTCTATCGTGCGCACACCGCGTTCACCGAGCACGACATGCGTCCGCTCGAACGCCGAGCGGACGCGATGGCGGCGCGGCTCGGACTGGCGACGCCTCTTCGCCCGGCCGGTGGCGCGGCGGGTGTGAGCCGTGGCGACGCGCGTGTGCTCGAGGCTGCGGCCGGGTCCGGCGGGCCGCGAGCCGGGTCGTCGGCGGCAGGCGCGGACCTGGGCGCCATCCTGGAGCGGATCGGTGTCGAAGCGCCCGAGACGCCGACGGAAGGCCCGGGCGACTCGGCTCCCCTGGTCATCCTGTTGACCGACATGGAGGGGTTCACCGAGCTGATCGAGCGGCGGGGCGATCGCGGCGCGCAGGAAGTCGTGCACGCGCACAACGCGATCCTGCGCGAGTGCATTCGCGAGCACCTCGGGACCGAGATCCAGCACACGGGCGACGGCATCCTGACGTCGTTCCTGTCGGAGGCGCGCGCCGTGGACTGCGCCGTCGCCATGCAGCGCCAGCTGGCGCGGCACAACCGGGAGCATCCGGATGCGCGGATCCGCGTGCGCATCGGCCTGGATGCCGGCGCGCTCGTCCCCGAGGAGGGACGGCTTCTCGGCGCCGCCGTCAACTCCGCGGCGCGGATCTGCGCTCGCGCGGAGGCGGGCCAGATCCTGGCCTCGGACGTCGTGGCGCTGCCGGGGGCCGCAGCCTCGGACATCGCGGACCAGGGCCGCGTCGCACTCAAGGGCTTCGACGAGCCCTTCCATCTCTTCGAGATCCACTGGTAGGAGGACGATTCCCATGCCGTACTGCCCCGACCCCATCGTGCGCGCCGACTTCATGGCGCGCTTCGCCGTCGCCTCGAGGCACCGGGGAGAATTCGACGTCGCAGGTGTACTCGCAGATCTCCGCAGCGCCATGCCGCTGGTCGACGTCGCCCGGAAGCACCACCTGATCGAAGCGGAGCACTCGGCGGAAGAACTCCACCTGCGGCGCGACTGGTACGGAGGAGCAGACGGCGGCTGGTGGCCGGACCATCCCGTCGAAGACATCGTTCGCGAGGCCTACGTCGCCGCGATCGAGAAGTCGGAAGAGCTCGACAAGCCCGTCGACGCCTACTGGGTGCCGGGCGAAGCCGACAGCTTCCGCGCCACCATGACCACGGGACTGAGCCAGATCACGTTGCTGTTCCACACGCCACCCGTCCCGCAGCCGGCCGCCTCGGTCGACGCGCTCGTCGACGACGACGCTGTCTGCGTGATCGAGGTGAACGGGGACGGCACGGTCCACCGGCGCTGCGGCCGGAGGCTCCCCTAGCCGCGCTGGCCTCGGGTGTCCGCAGGCTCCGGCTACTCCGGGCCGCGAGCCACGCGGTGTCGCTCGCTGGTGTAGAGGTGGCGGGCGAATCGGACGGCGGGGTGTTCCGCGTAGGCCTGCAGGTAGCGCTGCGTCTCGGGCGGAAACTCTCCGAGAGCGGGCATGCCGGGGCCGTACTCCGCGGGTGCCGAGACCGGTGCGCTCAAGGACGCGAACGTGAGGTCGGCCGCCGTGAACCGGTCCCCGCACAGGAAGGGACGCCCGTCGCCGAGGGCAGCCGCGACTTCGTCGAGGGTGCCCTGCACGCGCTCGCGAGCGCGCGCCAGCGACGCTTCGTTGATCTCGAGGTAGCGGACGAGAAAGGCCCGGGCCGCCGGGAGCCCCAGCCCGAACGCCACCTGCTGCCAGGCCGGAGCTCTCGCGTTGTTGAACGCCAGCACGAAGCGGCGCGGCGCCCGGATCAGCTGGTCGTAGAACAGCCTGCGCGCCTCGACCCCGAAGTCATCGTCGAGCCGCCTCTCCCAGTCGAGAACGCGATCGCGGATGGCAGACGGGTACAGCCGCTCAGCGTCCGGGAGCCGTGCGTCGGCGTAGTCCAGGATCGCGTGCGAGTCCGCGAGCACACCCTCGGGAGTCACGGCCACCGGAACCGTCCGCAGTCCCCCGAGCCGCAAGAGGGGCAGCCGGTGGAACATCTGCAGGTGGCGCTCCTCGCGATAGAGAAGGCCGGCGCGGTCCAGCGCCCAGCGCGCCTTCTCGCAGTAGTGGCTCACCGGGATGGTGATCAGCCGCATCGCGCGCCAGGATACGTCAGTCGTCGAGAAGCGGCCGCATCGCCTCGGTGACTTCGGCGAGCGCGTCCGGTTGCTGCGCCCAGGCGTTGTACGCGAGGTGGTCGAGCCCGATGTGGAGCATGCAGACGCGCAGTCGGGCGTCGAGGTCGGGAACGTCGAGTCCGATCGCGGCGTAGTGTTCGCGCGCCCGTGCGCACAGGTCCAGGCGGGCCATGCCCGGGTGCCAGGGCGACCAGAACTCGAGCCACGCCAGGTCGTACAGGAAGTCACCGTAGAGCGAGCATCCCCAGTCGAACACGCCCGAGATGGCGTCGTCGTGGACGACCACGTTGCGGTTGATCAGGTCGCCGTGGACGAGGTGCCGGTCGGACGGCACGGCATCGACCCGTGCGGCCAGCTTCGCGTAGCCGGCGCGGAACATCGCGTCTCCGCCCGCGGCTTCGCGGAGGCGCGATCGCCAGCCGTGCGTGCGGCGGTCCGGCGCGTCGCGGTCTACTGCCAGAAGGAACTCGCGCCACTCGCGCTGTGGCGCGTCTCCGGTCGCGTCCCAGCCGCCGTAGCCCCGGCTGCCGGACAGGTCGGTGGTCCGCATGGCGTCGAGCGCGGCGAAGAGCGAGGGCACGACCGCCTGCCAGCCTTCGGCGGGAAGCGTCTCGAGAGGCTCACCGAAGACGCGCTCCGAGATCGCGAACCAGGCGTCGAAGGCTCGCCCGATCTCGAGGAGCCGGGGGACCGGCAGGCCGGGTGACGCGAAGTTCGAGGCCAGGCGGTCGTTCTCGAAGTCGTCGACGAAGCGCCCGAACCGGACCACCCGGTCGTCCCCCCGGTCGCGAAAGCCGAAGCAGCGCGACCAGGCGCCCTCGCCGACGAGCGACACGTCCTCGACCGGCCGGCCGAGGTGCGCCTCCAGGAACTCGCGCGCGTCGGCCTCGACGACTCGGGACGGGCTGTCCATTGGACCCGTAGGTAGCACGGCCGCGCTGACGCGTCCCCGACGCTGTCCGGGGGGTGCATACTCGCGCGCAACAGGAGGACGGCATGGAACCCCAAGGATTCGTTCGGCCCGGCTTCGAGCCCGTACGCGACGCCTTCGTCAGCAATTTCGACCAGGGACGCGAGCTGGGAGCGAGCGTGGCGGTCACTCGGGACGGCGAGCCCGTGGTGGACCTGTGGGCCGGGGATGCGGACTCCGACGGCACGCCCTGGCAGGAGGACACGATCGTCAACGTGTACTCGACCACCAAGACGATGGCGGGCGCCTGCGTGCTGCTGCTGGCCGACCGCGGGCAGGTGGACCTGCACGCGCCGGTGGCGACCTACTGGCCCGAGTTCGCGCAGAACGGGAAGGACGGAGTGCTCGTCTCGCACGTCATGAGTCACAGCGCCGGACTCTCGGGCTTCGACCCGCCGGTGGAGAAGGTCGAAGAACTCTACGACTGGGACCGCATCGCCGAGCGGCTCGCGGCGCAGCGGCCGTGGTGGGAGCCCGGGACGGCGTCGGGCTACCACGCGGTCACGCAGGGCTACCTGCAGGGCGAGATCGTCCGGCGGGTGACGGGCAGGAG
>JAFDDB010000045.1 GCA_019311115.1 Deltaproteobacteria bacterium | reverse complement strand
CGGCGACGTGAGTGATTCCGGTCCGCTCGAGATCCGGCTGCAGTTGGCGCGCGGCCACTGGTCGCTCGACGAGCGCGACGAGGCCATCGAGTGCCTGACGCGGGCGGCCGCGCAGGATCCCCGCCACGAGGGGCTCGTCGAGCTCGTCGACAAGTTCGTCCTCGAGTGCGACGACGCACGGCTCACCGCGCTGCAGGAGCACCTGTTCGCGGGGACGGGGTCCGATGACGAGCCGCCTTCGCCGATGCACACCGCCACCATGGCGGAGCTTCTCGCCGACCAGGGCCACGACGAGCGGGCGCTGCGGGTCGCCGAGGACGTGCTGCAGCGCGACCCCACGGACGAGCGGGCGCAGGCCGTGCAGCAGCGGTTGAAGCGCCCGGAACCGGTACAGTCGATGAGGACCGCAGCCCTGGAGCGGTGGCTCGAGCGCATCCGTGAGCGCGGACGCAGGGGGGTAGAGGCATGACGTTTCGCGAGATCCTGGCGCACGTGATCGACCAGACTCCTGGCGCGTTGGCCGGTGCGATCATGGGCAGCGATGGCATTGCCGTCGAGGAGTACTCCGCCGAGGGAAGCGACATCGACCTGGGCGCCGTGGTCGTCGAGTTCGGTGGCGTCTTCGGTCAGCTTCGCAAGGTGGCCGGCTCGCTGTACGGGGAGGGCACCGACGGCCTCGAGGAGCTCGTGCTCTGCACCCGGAAGCACCAGTTGCTGTTCCGGGCGATCGACGACGAGTACCTCTTCGTCGTAGCGCTCGACCCGCTCGGGCTGCTGGGCAAGGCTCGCTTCCTGGTGCGCTCCGTGATGGAGCCGCTGCGCAGCGAGCTCTAGCGGTCGGAGTCTCCCGTCGATCCGGAGCGCGGCGCCGCGCGGGCCCCTGCGGTAGCCTGTGACCGCCATGAAGATCCTGGTCCTGCACGGCCCCAACCTGAACCGGCTCGGACAGCGCGAGCCCGATGTCTACGGTCGGGTGACGCTCGAAGAGATTGACGCGGGTCTACGCGAGCTTGGTGAGGGCGAGGGCGCTTCGGTCGAGACTTTCCAGTCGAACCACGAAGGCGCGCTGATCGACCGCATCCAGGCGGCGCGCGGGCGCGTCGACGGACTGATCATCAATCCCGCGGGGCTGACTCACACGAGTGTGTCACTACGCGATGCGCTCGTGGCCAGTGAGTTGCCGTTCATCGAGGTGCACCTGTCCAACGTGCACGCGCGCGAGGAGTTCCGCCGGCGCTCGCTGGTCTCGGACGTCGCGGTGGGCCAGGTGACCGGCCTGGGCGCGATCGGCTACGAGCTGGCGCTCCGCGCGCTGCTCGCGCGGCTGAAATAGTTGTCCCGCGCCGTGTGCGGCTGGAGCCGCCTCGCCCTGGCCGAGGGGGGGGGCGCGTGGAACATGAGCCTCGACGAGGCCCTTCTCGAGAGCGCGGCAGGTCCCATGCTGCGGTTCTACCGCTGGCGCCGTCCCACCGCGAGTATCGGCTACCGGCAGGTCGAGCCGGACTGGCTCGGCCGCGCCGCGGACCTGGGTATGGACGTGGTTCGCCGCTGTAGCGGCGGCGGCACCGTCCTTCACGCTGGCGACCTGACCTACGCGGTGGTGGTGCCGCGTGGCTGTCCCGAGGTCCCCGAGGGCCTGGCGGGCAGCTACGACTGGATCCGCAGCCGCCTGATCGACGGCCTGCAACGGGCGGGACTGGCGGTGGCGGCCAGCCGGGCCGGGCCCGGTGCGGACCGGGCGCCGCTGTGCTTCGCGGGGGCGACCGGCAACGAGATCGACCTGGAAGCGCGCAAGCTGGTGGGCAGTGCCCAGCGCCGCACGGCCTGGGGGCTGCTCCAGCACGGATCGATCCGGCTGCACGACGACCGCGGCCTGTACCGGCAACTCACCGGTAGCGAGCCCGGGCCCCCGGCCGAGCTTGCGTGCGTCGACGGCGCGCGCGTCGCGGACGGCATCGTGGCCGCGTTCGAGTCGGCCATTGGCGGCCCCGTCGCCGAGCGTCCCCTGTTGGCGCCCGAGCGCGCGCGCGCCGAGTGGCGCGAGGCGCGGCGCTCGGCCGCACCCCTGACGCTACCGTCGCTAAGTAGATCGGTGACTTGCGCCGATACCCTTCCGTAGCGAGGACCCCTCGTAATCAGGCACGAGTGTGTCGAGACGAGGGATCCGCCGGCCCTACGGGAGCGCGTCCTGGCCATTTCAAAGCGCAAAGCTCTGGAGACGGCCCAGAAGTACGTCCAGAAGGGTGCCTTCGACAAGGCGCTCAAGGAGTACTTGAAGCATCTCAAGAGCGAGCCGGACGACGCGAACGCGCGCCTGAAGCTGGGCGACCTGCACCTGAAGCGCGGCGATCCCGCGGCGGCGATCGAAGCGTACGCGCAGGTCGCCTCGCAGTTCTCGAAGGGCGGCTTCGACGCCAAGGCCGTCGCCATCTTCAAGCAGATCCTGCGGATCGACGCGAAGGACCTGAGCGCGCACGTCAGCCTCGGCGATCACTTCCAGCGCATGGGGCTCAACAAGGACGCCCTGCGCGAGTTCCAGGAAGCCGTCCAGATCTGCAAGGACGTCGGCCAGAAGCGCCAGGCCCTCGACCTGTTGAAGCGCGTGTCCGCGCTCGACCCGGCCAACGTTCCCAACCGCCTGAGTCTCGCCGACCTGTTCGTGCGCGAGAAGATGCTCGACGAGGCCCGGCAGGAGTTCGAGTCGCTGCTACGCGAGGTCGAGGGCGAGTCCGACGGTGAGAGCCTGGCTCGCGTGAGCCAGCAGATGATCGAGTCGTTCCCCGACGACGAGGCGCCGTACCTGGCCTATGCGAGCGCGCAGCTGAAGCTGGGCGAGCCCGCTGAAGCGGTCGCGAAGCTCTCCGGCGCGCTGGCGGCGTTCCCGGAGAGCATCCCCATGCGCAACGCGTTGGTCGAGGTGCACGAGGCGCTCGGCGACGCGGCTTCGGCGCAGTCGATGCATCGCGAGATCGCAGAGCTGTACAAGCGGCGCGGCGACCACGACATGGCGCGCGAGGTGCTGCAGCGCCACGTACCGATCGAGGCCTTCGGAGACGAGGATGCCGACAGCTCGCCGAGCCTGATCCTCTCCGACGTCGCGGAACCCGACCCTCCCGCGCCGCCAGCGAGTGAAGAGCCGCTCGAGATCGAGCCGACCTCGCACGCTCCCCCCGCGCCGAAGCCGAAGCCTGCGGCGCCGCCAGCGCCTGCGCCCAAGGTGGCGAAGGCGCCGAAGCCGGCTCCAGAACCCGTGACGTCGCGCCTCGACGAGCTGGTCGCCGAGGCCCGCGTGGCGCTCGAGTTCGGCGACCCCGACGGGGCGCGCGCAACGCTCGAGCAGCTGCTGTCGCTGTATCCCGACTGCCCCGAAGGTCTGGAGCTGCTCGCAAAGCTCGACGGCGATTCCGCCGGCGCGCCCGAGTACGAGGAGTTCACCGAGGAGGCGGGCTTCGACTCCCTGCCCGACATCGAACTCGTGCTCGAGGACGAGGATACCGGAGAGGACGACGCGTACACCTCCATCGAGCCTCCCCCCGAGCTCGAGCTGATCGAGACCGTTCCCGGCGAGTCCACCTCTGTGACGACCGAAGCCGCGGTCGCGAAGCTCGAGAAGGCCAACCACCTGTTCGAGCAGGGTGAGTTCGACGAGGCCGAGAACCTGTACCGCGCGATCATCGAGTTCTCGCCCAACCACCCGCAGGCGATGCTGCGGCTCGGCGAGATCGAGGCGCGGCGCGGTGGGGCGCCCGATGGACTCGAGGAGGTCCAGGCGGTTCCGACGGCCGTCGGTCTCGACCTGGAAGTCTCGATCGACGAGGGGCTCGAGGTGGACTTCGAGCCGGAAGAGCTGCTGCCGATCGAGGAGCCCGACCTCGACGGACCGGTGAGCACCGAGGCGCCCGAACCCGAGCCGGCTCCGGAGGCCGAGCCGGTGAAGCCCGCGCCAGTTGCGGTCGAGCCCGAGGTCGAGGCGGAGCCCGAGGTCGACGAGGAGCCGGAGTCGCTGATCGATGCCGACTACTTTGCCGACGTCCTGAACGACGACGACGAGGACCCTCCGTCGCAGGACTCCTTCGACCTGGCTGCGGAGCTGGGTGGCGAGGGCGGGGCGTCGGAGGAGGACTTCCAGCAGGTCTTCGACGCCTTCAAGAAGGGCGTGCAGGAGCAGCTCGGCGAGGGCGAGTCCGAAGCTCACTACGACCTGGCGATCGCGTACAAGGAGATGGGGCTGCTCGACGACGCGATCGAGCAGCTCGAAGTGGTGCGGCGGAGCGGCGAGATGCAGATCGAATCGCTCTCGCTCATGGCGATGTGCAAGCTCGAGCTGGGCCGGCCGCAGGAGGCCGCGGGCCACCTGTCCGAGGCGCTGGCCGCGTCGGGCGACGGAGACGACGCCGTGGTGTCGCTCCGCTACGACCTGGGCGAGGCCCTGGTCGCCGCCGGAAAGCACGGCGAGGCGCTCGAGGCGTTCCAGAAGGTCGCCGCCCTGGACGAGAACTTCCGCGAGGTGCGACAGCGCATCGCGGGGCTGAGTGGATAGTGCGCAGACCTCGACGACTCGGTGAGAGGTAAGGCGGAATACGTCATGGACTACCTTAAGTTCTACAAGCTCAACCTGGAGCCGTTCCGGAACGACCCGGACGAGCGCTTCTACTTCGAGAGCGCCGGCGCCCGCAAGGCCTACCTCCGGGTGCTGCGCGGGGTCCACCAGCACAAGGGGCTCGGTGTGCTGATCGGGCCTCCGGGCTGCGGAAAGACCACGCTCGGTGAGCACCTGCACCGGGGACTGGACGGTCACCAGTGGGCGCCGCGCTGTCTCTCGATCGGACACGCGGACTGCTCGAGCGGCTGGCTGCTGCCGCACGTGGCTGAGGTCTTCGAGGTCGGCGAGCCCGCGGCCGACGCGCCGAGGCTGCTCGAGCAGATCCACGGGCGCTTCATCGAGCTTCAGGGTGAGGGCCGCTACCCGGTTCTGATCGTGGACGAGGCGCAGCTGCTCGGCAGCTCCGGAGTGATGCAGGAGTTCCGAGGGCTGCTGAACCTGATGCACGAGGGACGCAAGACGGTGTCGGTCGTCCTGCTGGGGTTGCACGAGCTGGCCGACGTACTCGCACTCGACGAGCCGCTGGCCCAGCGCGTCGAGGTCCGTGTAGAGATCGCCGCGCTGGACCGCGACGAGGTGGGCAGCTACCTGGACCACCGGCTGACCGTCGCCGGGAGCTCGAACCTGTTCACCGATGACGCGGTCGACGCGTTCTGGTCGTACTCCGGCGGAGTTCCGCGGCTGATCAACACGCTCGCCGACAACGTGCTCTTCGAGTCGTTCCTGGCCGAGGAGCCACAGGCGGACGCCGCGATGGTGGCCGAAGCCGCGCAGCAGCTCGGCCTGAAGCCGGCCGGTCACGCCGATGGCGTGAGCGGCCCGAAGGACGGGACCGAGGGCCGGCCGGACTGGATGGAATCGCTGGTGCCGCCCGCCGAGACGGACTTCGGCGTCGGGGACGTCGCCGGGGACGCGATCGCCGAGGTGGAGCCTGAGCTCGAAGACGCGATGAACAGCGAGAGCGGCACGCAGAGCAAGCTCGCCGAGGGCGAGTTCTCGATGGGCTCCATCGTGCGTGCGCTCGAGGGCGAGGACGGCAAGGACGAGGAGGACGGCGAGGCCGACCTGGTGAGCGTGCTGGCGAGCGACGAAGACACGGCGGTGGGCGCCGAGTCGCCCCTCGACCTGGCCAGCGACGACGGCGAAGTCGAGCTCGACCTGGGCGGCGAAGCGGACGATGCGGCGGACACCGACTCCGGTCAGTTCGAGCTCGACCTCGAGCTCGAGGCCGACGACCTGCCGCCAGCCGCGGTGGCCTCGCCCCCCGCAGCTGCGCGCGTGGAGCCCGCAGGAGAGGTAGAGCTCGACCTCTCCGACGACGAAGACGAGTTCGAGCTGGAGATCGAGGACGACTCCGACGACGCGCTCGAGATCGAGCTGGCCGACGTGTCGGCGGCCGACCCCCTGGCGGAGGAGCCGGGCATGGACACCAAGCTCTCGCTCGGTGCCCCGGCGGAGGAGGTCGACCTCGAGCTGGACGAGCCCGAGACCTCGGAGGTGCCGATCCCGACCCTCAACGGCGACGAGGACGTCGAGTTCGACCCGGCGAGCCTGCTCGACTGCGACGAGGAAGGGGAGTTCGAGCTCGAGCTGAAGTCCGAAGCGGCTGCGCCCGACACCGTGAGTGTCGAGGACTTCGACCCTGCCAGCATGCTCGACGACGAGCCCGAGGAGCCGAAGGCGCCCGTCACCACGCCGACCGACGACGAGGAAGAGGATCTGGACGCCCTCTTCGACGAGATCCAGCTTCCCGACTGATCCCGCGCCCGCGAGTGCTAGCCTGCGGTCTCCGTGACCGCACTCGTTCCCTCCCGGCCGCCGTCGCGGCGCATCGCGTCGATCGACTGGATGCGCGGCATCGTGATGATCCTCATGGTCATCGACCACGCGGGGATGGCGTTCGACGCCGGGCACCTGTCGACCGACTCCGCCGGTCTGTACACCGCGTCGACCGCGCTTCCCGGGCTGCCCTTCGCGTCGCGCTGGCTCACCCACCTCTGCGCGCCCACCTTCGTGTTCCTGGCGGGAACCGCGCTCGCGCTCAGCGTGGAGCGACGGGCGCAGCGCGGACAGGACCCGTGGACGATCGACCGCCAGATCCTCGCGCGCGGCGCCGTCATCGCGGTGCTCGATCCCACGCTGATCTCCCTGGCTTCGGGCCGCCTGACCCTCCAGGTGCTGTTCGCGATCGGCGTGGCCATGATGTGCATGGCTCCGCTCCGGCGGCTGTCGACCGCCTGGCTGGTGGCGCTCGGCATCGGCTGGATGGGCCTCGGCGAGCTTCTGACCGCTCCCCTCTGGGACCCGCACGCGGGCTGGGCCTCGCCCGGCGTGGCCGCCGCCGTCGCCGCGCTGATCGAGCCGGAGCTGAAGATCATCTACCCCGTGCTTCCCTGGCTGGCGATGATGGTGCTGGGATGGGCCTTCGGGCGTTACCTGGTGGACGGGCTCCAGGCGGGGGACGTGGCATCGCCGAGACGCCTGCTGGCCCTCGGCGGCGTCGGCCTGCTGGGAGTATTTGCCGCCGTGCGCGGCGCCAACGGCTACGGGAACATGTTCCTGCTGCGGCTCGACGGTTCCTGGGTCCAGTGGCTGCACGTCAGCAAGTACCCCCCTTCGCTCAGCTTCACCGCACTCGAACTCGGGCTGCTGGGCGTCTGCCTGGCGGCCCTGATCGCGCTCGAGCCGCGTATCGGCGTGCGGCGCAACGGGCCGCTGCTCGTGTTCGGCCAGACCGCCATGTTCTTCTACCTGGCGCATCGGCTGGTCTTCGAGACGGCCGCCACGTGGTTCGGACTGCGGGGCGGCTGGGGGCTGGGCGAGAGCTACGCCGTGTCGGCGGTGAGCCTCGTCCTCCTCTATCCCGCCTGTCGCTGGTATCGTACGTTCAAGCAGGCGCACCCCGACAGCTTCCTGCGGTATTTCTAGGAGACGACGCACATGAGCTCGCCCACTCCCGCTTCGGGCACCTGTCTCTGCGGAGCCGTCGCCTTCTCGGTCCGGCTGCCGACACTCTTCTGCGTTCACTGCCACTGCTCGATGTGCCGGCGGAGCCACGGGGCCGCGTTCGTCACGTGGATCGGCGTGCCGCGCTCGCAGTTCGACATTGTCCAGGGTGAGGACGCGCTGCTGCGCTACGACTCGAGCGAGCACGGCTGGCGGTCGTTCTGCGGGCGCTGCGGCAGCTCGCTCTTCTGCGAGAACCAGAGCCACCCGGACCAGGTCGACATCGTTCTCGCCAACATCCGCGGCTCGTTCGCGCCCGCGCCCCAGGCCCACATCTTCTGGGACGACCGCGCGAGCTGGACCGTCGTGGCGGACGACCTGCCACGCCTGGGCGGGAAGAGCGGCACCGAACCGGTCGAGGAGGGCGGATAGGATGGGAGCGATGCAGATTCGACCGTATGGTGCGGCCTGCGGTGCCGCGGTCGAGGGAGTCCAACTCTCGGACCTCTCCGACGACCAGTTCGAGCAGCTGCGCGGTCACTTCTGGCAGCACGGCCTGCTCTTCTTCGAGGATCAGGAGTTGTCGCCCGACCAGCACCTGGCCTTCGCGCGTCGCTGGGGCCCGGTCGTGGTCAACAAGTTCTTCCCCGCGAGCAGCGCCCACCCCGAGATCGCCGAGGTCCGCAAGGAGAAGGCGCAGAAGATGAACGTCGGCGGCGGGTGGCACGCGGATCACAGCTACGACGAAGAGCCCGCCCTGGGCTCGATCCTGCTGGCCCGCGAGCTACCCGAGTCGGGCGGCGACACGCTCTTTGCGAACATGTACGCGGCCTACGACGCACTGTCGGACGGGCTCAAGGAGACGCTCGGAACGCTTCGCGCGGTGCACTCGAACCGGCACATCTACGGCAAGGGTGGGCTGTACGAGAAGACCGACCTGGCCCCGCTGCTGAAGGGCGGGGATCGGGTCGGGGATGCCGTGCACCCCGTTGTCATCACCCATCCCGACAGCGGACGGCGCGCCCTGTACGTGAACCCGGGCCACACCCTGCACTTCGAGGGCTGGACCGGAGGGGAGAGCCGGCCGCTGCTGGGCTTCCTGTACGAGCACGCGACCCGGCCCGAGTTCACCTGCCGGTTCCGGTGGACGCCGGGCGCGGTGGCCCTGTGGGACAACCGTTGCACCTGGCACTACGCGGTCAACGACTACCACGGAGAGCGCCGGCTGATGCATCGCATCACGCTGACGGGGAGCGCGATTTCCTGATCCGTCCCGCTCCAGGCGGGCCCGAGAGGCGAGGCGCTACTCGATGTAGCCGAGGCTCCGCAGCAGGCGGACCTGCTCCTCGTCGCTCACGTCGTCCTTCTTGATCCAGCGGGTCTCGTAGCCCGCGATCAACTGCTCGCGGTACGCCTCGAGCCGCTCGAACATCGCGCGCTGTCCGGCGTCTTCGGGATCGAAGAGGTTCGTGGACTCGGTCGGGTCGACCGCCAGGTCGAAGACGTACGACTTGAAGCCCGAGTCGTCGAGACGGCGGAGCTTGTAGAACAGGTCCCGGTCGCGGACCGACACCCACATCAGGCCCGGATCGCGGCGCGGGAAGAACGATCCGAACAGCGGCAGCGCGGGGAGACGCCCCTTCTCGACGGCGTAGGGAAGGACGCCGCTATGGCTGAAGGCGAGCAGTCGGTCGCCGTTGCGGCCCGAGCGCAGGGCGGGAGACAGGTCTTCGCCCTGCACGGTCGCGCCCTCCGGCATGGCCACGCCCGAGAGCCCCGCCAGCGTCGGAAACACGTCGATCGACCGGGTGACGGCCCCGTAGCGGCGCGGCGCGACGCCGGGTGCGCGGATCATGAGCGGCACGTTCACGACTTCGGGTGTCTGCTGGTACGAGTGCGACCACGAGAAGAAGGCGTTCTCCCGGTGCATGTTCTCGCCGTGGTCGGCGGTGAAGGCGATCAGGCTCTCGTCCGTCAGCCCGCGCTCCTCGATCTCCGCGAGCACGCTGCCGAAAGACCGGTCCAGCCGGGAGATGTCCATCTTGTAGAGCGTCTCGATCGACGCGGCGAGCCTCGCCTGTCGCTCGTCGTCCAGCCGCAACTGCTCGACCGCCGCGTCGAAGTTCCACGACAGGTCGAACGCCTTGAAGTGGAAGAGCTTGCGGTCCTCCAGGATCTCCCGGTATCCGGGATCGCGGCACTCGTCCGGGTTCGCGCGGCAGAAGAGCTTGAGGCGCATCGCGGCGGGCATCTTGGGCAGCGCCTTGCCGTAAGGGCCGTGAGTCTGGCTGAAGCTCGTGATG
This sequence comes from Deltaproteobacteria bacterium, assembly GCA_019311115.1. Lineage (GTDB taxonomy): Bacteria > Myxococcota_A > UBA9160 > SZUA-336 > SZUA-336 > JAFDDB01. The sequence goes on along the minus strand of JAFDDB010000045.1, from coordinate 13,378 downwards.
ATCAGCGCCCGAAACTCCGGGTCCTCCTGCAACCGGGTGAGGATCGTCTGGAACCGCTCGTCCGAGCCCGTGAGGTGAGGTGGCCGCTTGCCGACCCGCGCGCCCTGCGCGTAGTTGAGCTTGCCCGAAGCCATCTGGTGGCGCGCGTAGCTGAACACCTTGTACCCATCGGCCTTGAAGGCCTCGGTGATCAGCGTGAGGGAGTCCGGCAGGCGCTTCGGGTGGGCGTAGACCCCGTGCGTGGGAGCCTGCGTGCCCGAGAAGATCGACGCGAAGCCGATCCCCGACATGCCGGCCTCGGTGTGGTGCCGCTCGAACACGACCGCGTCCTCGGCGAACCGCGCGAAGTACGGCGTGAACGTGACGTCCGCATCGTAGGGCGACAGGAAGTCCTTGTTCACCGTGCAGGTGGCGTAGAGGATGACGAGCCGCGGCTTGGGAGCGGCCGGCGGGCTGCACGCGGCGGGCGCGAACGCGGCGGCAAGCAGCACGCAGGCGAGCCGCGCCCCAGGGGCCCGGCGGCCCCGAAAGGGGAGGTCGGCCCCCTCACCGGGGCCACGCGCCGCTGACATGCGGGGGACTATAGCCGAACGCCGGAGCCGTACCGTGGGGCCTGTGTGGCTCGCGTGCGACGGGTGTCGGGTCGGCGGATGGTGCGCGGAAAGGTGGAGCGGGAGACGAGGATCGAACTCGCGACCGCTTGGTTGGGAACCAAGTGCTCTACCACTGAGCTACTCCCGCGGTCCGTGGATCGTACGCAGCGCGTCGCGTGCCGGCAAGGGGCGCGGAGTGGACGGGCCGCGCGGCGCGGGCGATCCTGCCCGCTCATGGGCGGGCGCGATTCGAGGTCGGCAGGGGCGGGGGAGCGGCTCGCGCGCCTGCGCGATGAGATGCGGCGCCACGACGTCGGCCTGTACCTGGTGCCGTCGTCCGACGACCACGGGAGCGAGTACGTCCCGGAGTTCTGGGCTCGGCGGCGTTTCGTGTCGGACTTCTCGGGCTCGGCCGGCGACGCCCTGATCGGTCTCGACGGCGCCTGGCTCTGGACGGATTCGCGCTACTGGCTCCAGGCCGAGGGCGAGATCGACGGCGACGTCTTCACGCTCATGCGGCAGGGCGCGCCCGACACGCCGACGCTCGAAGCCTGGCTGCGCGACCACGCGGACGGTCGGGTCGTCGGCGTAGACCCGCGCGTCGTCTCGCTCGAGGCGGCGCGCAAGCTCGACAAGGCTGCGGCCGAGGCGGGAGCGTCGCTGCGTGCCGTCGACGCGAACCTGGTGGACCCGGTCTGGGAAGCCCGTCCGGCGCGCCCGGCCTCTTCCGCCGTCGTGCTCGACGAGTGCCATGCGGGCCGATCCGCCGCGGACAAGCTCTCGGACCTGCGGGCGGCGTTGGCCCGGCGCGGCTGCGGTGCCCACGTGCTCTCGGCTACGGACGCCGTCGTCTGGCTCTTCAACCTGCGCGGCAGCGACGTCGCGTACAACCCGATCCTGCTGGCCTACGCGCTGGTCGAGGCGGACGCGGCGCGTCTCTTCATCGCAGCGGAGCAGGTCGACGAGGGCGTTCGCGCGCACCTCGCGGACTTCGGGGCGACGGTGGAGCCTTACGAGGCGCTGGGACCGGCGCTGCGCGGGCTCTCCGGCCGCGTCTGGATCGACCCGGCGGCCGCGAGCCTCTGGATCTCGAACGAGATCGCCGCATCGGAGGCCGAGCCGCTCGAGGCCGAGAGCCCCGTGGCGAAGATGAAGGCGCTCAAGAACGACGTGGAGCTCGCCGGCATGCGGGCGGCGCACGTCCGCGACGGCGTGGCGCTGGTTCGGTTCCTGCACTGGCTCGACGCCTCGCGTCCGGCGGGACTCGACGAGCTGTCGGCTTCGCAGCGGCTCGACGCGCTACGAGCGGAGGGCGAGAAGTTCCGCGGCCTGAGCTTCCCGACCATCAGCGGCTTCGGCCCGAACAGCGCCGTCGTCCACTACCGCGTGACGCAGCAGACGGCCCTGCCGGTCGACGACACTGCGCCGTACCTGGTCGACTCGGGCGCGCAGTACCTCGACGGGACGACCGACGTCACGCGAACGATTCACCTGGGCCGGCCGCGGGCCGTCGAGCGCAGCCACTACACGCGGGTCCTGCGCGGACACCTGGCGCTTCGCCACACCCGCTTTCCGCGCAACGCGAACGGCGCGCAGCTCGACGCGATCGCCCGCCGGCCGCTCTGGGACGCGGGCCTCGACTACGGGCACGGGACGGGCCACGGCGTGGGCTGCTACCTGAACGTGCACGAGCGGCCGCCGGGCATCAGCGCCCGCTCGACCGGCGGGTTCGAGCCCGGCATGGTAGTGAGCAACGAGCCGGGTCTGTACCTGGCCGGAGAGTACGGCATCCGCATCGAGAACCTGGTCTGCGTGGTCGAGCACGGAGAAGGCTTCCTCGCCTTCGACGACCTGACGCTGGCGCCGTACTGCCGCAAGCTGATCGCAAAGGACGAGCTGACGACGCAGGAGATCGAGGGCGTGGACGGGTACCACGCGCGCGTGCGCGAGTCGCTGTCGCCGCGGCTCGAGCCGGACGCGCGCGCGTGGCTGGAGCGGGAGACGGCGCCGCTCTGATGCCCGAGCTGCCCGGATTGGACGCCTGAAGCGCATGAGCACGACACGCGACGACGCGAACCGCGGGTTCCTGGAAGACGCGCTCCGTACGCTCGGGACGATCCCGCGGTCGGTGCCGAGCAAGTACCTGTACGACGAGCACGGCTCGCAGCTCTTCGAGCAGATCTGCCAGCTCGACGAGTACTACCTGACGCGCACCGAGGCCGTGATCCTGCGGGACTGCGCGGACGAGGTCGCCGAGCGCATGGGCGAGGGCTGCCTGCTGATCGAGTACGGCAGCGGAAGCAGCACCAAGACGCGCATCCTGCTCGACCGCGCGCCTGCGCTGGCGGCGTACGTGCCGATCGACATCTCGCGCGAGTTCCTGATGCAGTCCGCCGAGTCGCTGAGCGCGCGGTACCCGTCGCTGGACGTCCGGCCGGTGTGCGCGGACTACACGGGGGACTACGAGCTGCCCAAGCTCGACCCGGCCGAGTCCCGCCGCGTGGTGTGGTTCCCCGGATCGACGATCGGGAACCTGACGCCGGGCGAGGCCACGGCCTTCCTGGCGCACGTCACCGTCGTCGCCGGCCACGGTGGCGGTCTGCTGATCGGCGTGGACCTGCACAAGGACGCGCGCACGCTCGAGGCGGCGTACGACGACGCGCAGGGGGTCTCGGCGGAGTTCGCGCTGAACCTGCTCGACCGCATGAACCGCGAGCTGGGCGCCGACTTCCGGCGCGAGGACTTCGGCTACCACGCCGCCTACGACGAGCGCGAGAAGCGCATCGAGATGGCGATCGTCAGCCGGTCCGATCAGCGAGTGCGCATCGACGGGCGGGAGTTCGCGCTCGCGGCGGGCGAGCGCATCCGCACCGAGTACTCGTACAAGTACACGCTCGAGGGCTTCGCGGAGCTGGCGCGCGGCGCCGGCCTCGACGTCGAGCGCGTCTGGACCGACTCCGAGAGCTTGTTCAGCGTCCAGTACCTCGTGGTCGCCTGACCCGTGCCGCGGGCGCGCCGCCTGCGGGACGCCGAGCGCAGGCTTTGCCGCGTCCTCGACGGCATGACCTTCGCGCGCCCGGTGACGCACGTGTACAACCCGCTCGTCTACGCCCGCCGGCCGCACGGCGAGTACCTGCGGCGCTACGCCGACGGCCCGCGGCGCGTGGTGCTGCTGGGAATGAACCCGGGACCGTGGGGAATGGCGCAGACCGGGGTGCCGTTCGGCGAGGTGTCGTACGTGCGCGACTGGCTCGGCATCCGCGCCGCCGTCTCACGGCCCGAGCCCGAGCACCCGCGGCGCCCCGTGCACGGCTTCGACTGCAAGCGAAGCGAGGTGAGCGGCGCGCGGCTCTGGGGCGCGATCGCCGACGCCTTCGGCACGCCCGAGGCCTTCTTCGCCGACCACTTCGTGGCCAACTACTGCCCGCTCATGTTCATGGAGGAGTCCGGGCGCAACCGCACCCCCGACAAGCTCCGCGCCGTGGAGCGCGAGCGGCTCTTCGCCGCCTGCGACCGGCACCTGCGCGACCTGGTGCGCGTGCTCGAGCCCGAGTGGGTGGTGGGCATCGGCGCCTTCGCGGAGGGCCGGGCGCGGTCGGCGCTGCAGGGGGCGGCGGCGCCGCGGGTCGGCCGCGTTCTCCACCCGAGCCCCGCGAGCCCGCTGGCGAACCGCGGCTGGGCTGGACAGGCCCGCAAGCAGCTGCGCGCGCTGGGGATCTGGCCCTGAAGGAGCCACCTGGGGGGCGGGGAAGCCCTTGCACCGTGGGGCGCTCAGGTATATATCTCTTCATCCGGATATAGAGATATAACGGCTGTGCAGGAGATCCAGCCATGCTCGATCTGAACGACAGCGCGGACCTGCTGCGGGTGCTGGGCGACCCCACCCGGGTCCGCCTGCTGAGCGTGCTCGCCCGCGACGAGCTGACCGTGGCGGAGCTGACGCGCGTCACGCGGCTGCCGCAGTCCCGGGTCTCCACCCACCTGGGCCGCCTGCGCGAGGCGGGCCTGGTGCGCGACCGGCGCTCCGGCGCTTCCTGCTTCTACGCGCTCAACGAGGCGGGCATGACGCCCGACAGCGAGCGGCTGTGGCAGGCGCTCAGCGCCTGCACCGACGACGCGTTGCTGCGCGAGGACGGGTCGAGGGCGCGCGACGTCGTGGGTACACGCGGCCAGAGCTGGGCGGACTCGGTAGCCGGACAGATGGAGCGGCACTACTCGCCGGGCCGCACGTGGGAGACCGCCCTGCGCGGCCTGCTGGGCCTCGTCGACCTCGGCGACGTGCTCGACGTGGCCTCCGGCGACGGGGCGGTCGCGGAGCTGCTGGCCCCGCGCTCCCGCTCGGTGACCTGCGTCGACCTGAGCCCACGCATCGTCGAGGCTGGCCGCGCGCGCCTGGCGCACCTGCCGACGGTCAGCTTTCGTCAGGGCGACATGCACGAGTTGCCGCTCGAGGCGGAGACTTTCGACCAGGTACTGCTGATGCACGCGCTCTCCTACGCCGAACGGCCCGAGCGCGCGGTCGAGGAGGCCGCGCGGGTGCTGCGCCCAGGCGGGGCGCTGGTCGGCGTGACGCTCGCGTCGCACCCGCACGAAGCCGCCGCGCGGCAGTACAGTCACGTGCAGATGGGCTTCGAGCCCGAGCGGCTTCGCGCGATGGCCGAGGCGGCGGGCTTCCAGGTGACGCTGTGCTCGATCACGTCGCGCGAGAAGCGCGCACCTCACTTCGAGGTGATCACGCTCCACGCAAGAAGGAAGGCCCGATGAGCAGCGCCCGCGCCCGCATAGAAGAGCAGCTCGCCGACCGGATCCTCGTGATGGACGGCGCCATGGGCAGCCTCGTGCAGAGCTACGGCCTCGAGGAGGACGACTTCCGGGGCGAGCGCTTCGCCGACCACCCGGTGGACCTGAAGGGCAACAACGACCTGCTGGTGCTGACGAAGCCCGAGGTGATCGAGGAGATCCACCGTCGCTACCTCGATGCCGGGGCCGACGTGATCGAGACGTCTACCTTCGCCGGCGGGACGTCGATCGCCCAGGACGACTACAGGCTGGTCGGCGTGGCCTACGACCTGAACCTGGCCGCCGCCCGGGTGGCGCGCCGGGCCTGCGACGACTTCACCGCGCGGGACGCGTCGCGCCCGCGCTTCGTCGCGGGGTCGATCGGCCCGACGCCCAAGACGCTGTCGCTCTCGCCGGACGTCGACGACCCGGCTTTCCGGTCGGTCACATTCGACCAGGTCTGCGACTCGTACACCGAGCAGGTGAGGGGCCTGGTCGACGGCGGCGTCGACCTGCTGCTGGTCGAGACGATCTTCGACACGCTGAACGCCAAGGCGGCGATCCTCGCGATCGAGAACGTCCTGGCCGAGAAGGGCGTGGACCTCCCGGCAATGATCTCGGTGACGTTCGCCGACAACACGGGGCGCAACCTCTCCGGCCAGACGATCGACGCCTTCTGGTGGTCGGTCCGCCACGCGCGTCCGCTCGCCGTCGGCCTGAACTGCGGCCTCGGGGCGGCCGAGGTGCGGCCCTACGTCGAGGAGTTGTCGCGGATCGCAGACACGCGCCTCAGCTGCTATCCGAACGCGGGCCTTCCGAACGCGCTCGGTGAGTACGAGCAGTCGCCGGACGACATGGCGGCGCTGCTGCGGGAGTTCGGCGAGAGCGGCTTCTTGAACCTGGTCGGCGGCTGTTGCGGGACGACGCCCGACCACGTGCGCGCCATCGCCGAGTCGTTCGCCGACGTGACCCCGCGCGCCGTGCCCTCGATCGCGGAGCGCCGCACCACGTTCAGTGGCCTCGAGACCTTCGAGATCCGTCCGGACTCGAACTTCGTCATGGTCGGAGAGCGCACGAACGTCACCGGTTCCCGGCGCTTCGCCAACCTGATCAAGCGGGACGACTACGAGGCCGCGCTCTCGGTCGCCTTGGACCAGGTGCGGGGCGGAGCGAACATCCTCGACGTCAACCTCGACGAGGGCATGCTCGACTCCGAGGCCGCCATGACGCGGCTCCTGAACATGATCGCCAGCGACGACGAGATCTCGCGGCTGCCGATCATGGTCGACAGTTCGAAGTGGTCGGTGATCGAGGCCGGCCTCCGCTGCCTGCAGGGGCGCTCGATCGTCAACTCGCTGAGCCTGAAGGAAGGCGAGGAGGAGTTCCTCGATCACGCCCGGGTCGCGCGCAGCTTCGGCGCGGCGGTCGTCGTGATGGCGTTCGACGAGAAGGGGCAGGCCGAGACGGTCGAGCGCAAGGTGGAGATCTGCAAGCGCGCCTACCGGCTTCTGACCGAGAAAGCGGGCTTCGAGGGGACCGACATCATCTTCGACCCGAACATCCTGGCCGTCGCGACGGGCATCGAGGAGCACGCGGCCTTCGCCTGCAACTACCTCGAGGCGATCCCGCTGATCAAGCAGGCCTGTCCGGGCGCCAAGGTGAGCGGCGGCGTCAGCAACCTGAGCTTCTCGTTCCGCGGCAACGACGGCGTGCGCGAAGCCATGCACTCCGCGTTCCTCTACCACGCCGCGCGCGCGGGAATGGACATGGGGATCGTGAACGCGGGCCAGTTGGCGCCCTACGAGGACATCCCGGCGGACCTGCTGGAACGCGTGGAGGACGTCGTGTTCAACCGGCGCGAGGACGCGACCGAGCGCCTGGTGGAGGTCGCCGAGAGCGTCCAGTCCGGGGGCCGCACGCGCGAGGTCGACCTGTCGTGGCGGGAGGCGTCCGTCGAGGAGCGTCTGTCGTACGCGCTCGTCCACGGCATCAACGACTTCATCGTCGAGGACACCGAGGAGGCGCGGCTCCAGTACGACCGGGCGCTCTCGATCATCGAGGGTCCGCTGATGGACGGGATGAAGACGGTCGGGGACCGGTTCGGCGCGGGAAAGATGTTCCTGCCGCAGGTGGTCAAGAGCGCCCGCGCCATGAAGAAGGCGGTGGCGTACCTGGAGCCCTACATGGATGCGGAGAAGAGCGACCGCACCAGTCGGGGCCGGATCGTGATGGCGACCGTCAAGGGCGACGTGCACGACATCGGCAAGAACATCGTGGGCGTCGTGCTCGGCTGCAACAACTACGACGTGATCGACCTGGGCGTGATGGTGCCGGCCGACAAGATCCTGCAGACCGCGATCGACGAGAACTGCGACGTCGTCGGGCTCTCGGGGCTCATCACCCCGTCGCTCGACGAGATGGTCCACGTCGCGCGCGAGATGGAGCGGCGAGGCTTCGAGTTGCCGCTGCTGATCGGCGGCGCCACGACCAGCACTCAGCACACCGCGGTGAAGATCGCGCCCGAGTACTCGAAGGACGCGGTGCACGTCACCGACGCGTCTCGCGTGGTCGGCGTGGTCTCGGACCTGCTCGATCCGGAGCGCGGAGCGGAACTGACGCGCAAGAACCGCGCGTCGCAGGAGCGTCTGCGGGGCGCGCATGAGTCGCGACAGAAGCGTCCCCTGATCCCGTACGAAGAGGCGTGCGGGCGAGGGGCCGCGTTCGATCCGTCCAGCGCCGAGATCGTTCCGCCGCCGTACACGGGAACGCGGCTGATCGAGGACGTGAGCCTGGCGGAGCTGGCGCGTTACATCGACTGGACGTTCTTCTTCACCGCCTGGGAGCTCAGGGGGAGGTATCCCGCGATTCTCGAGAGCGCCAAGTACGGAGCCGCCGCGCGCGAGCTGTTCGAGTACGGGCGCGAGCTTCTCGACGAACTCGTGGCCGGGGGCAAGCTGCAGGCGCGGGCCGTCCAGGGATTCTGGCCTGCGAACTCGGACGGCGAGGACATCGTCGTCTGGAGCGACGAGTCCCGGAGCCGCGAGGCCTTCCGTTACTGCATGCTCCGCCAACAGCGGGTGCAGCACGAGCGCGACGCCTGCCGCTCGCTGGCCGACTTCGTGGCGCCCCAGGGGATCGACGACTGGATCGGCGGCTTCGCGGTGACGGCCGGAATCGGTGCGGAGGAGATCGCGGCGAGCTTCGAGCGCGAGCACGACGACTACCGCGCGATCATGGTGAAGGCGCTCGCCGACCGCTTGGCGGAGGCCTACGCGGAGCTGCTGCACGAGCGGACCCGGCGTGCCTGGTACGCGCCGGACGAGAACCTGTCTCACGAGGAGCGGCTCGCCGAGGCGTTCCGGGGCATCCGTCCCGCAGTGGGCTACCCCGCCTGTCCGGACCACAGCGAGAAGTCCAAGCTGTTCGAGTCGCTCGGCGCCGCGCGCGCCGGGATCGCGCTCACCGAGAGCTTCGCGATGACGCCGGCCGCCAGCGTCAGCGGCATCTACCTGGCGCACCCGGCGGCCCGCTACTTCAGTGTCGGGCGTGTCGGCCTCGACCAGGTCGAGGCGTATGCGCGTCGCAAGGGCCAGACCGTCGCCGAAGTCGAGCGCTGGCTGCTTCCGAACCTGGGGTACGACCCCCGCTAGCTCCCGGCCCGGGGTCCGGGCCGACGCCCCTTCTTGCACCGCTTCGGGTCGGTGTGGAAACCTCACGGCGTGCTGCGAGTTGGACGCGCCGCCCTGCGGCTGCTGGCTGTGGTGGGGGTCGCGATGGCGTCGGCCGCCCCGGGTGTGGCGAACTCGGCAGACTGCGGTGGCTACTCGACGTCGATCGTCGTCGTGCGGACCGACACGCCTCCCGTCATCGACGGGGTGATCGACGACGAGGTGTGGAAGAACGCCACGCCCGTCGTCAACTTCTGCCAGGTCGAGCCGATCGAAGGCGCGCACCCGAGCGAGCGAACCGAGTTCCGCCTGCTCTACGACTCGGAGCACTTGTACATCGGGGTGCGGGCGTGGGATCGCGAGCCCGAGAAGCTGGTCGCGCGGGCGATGCAGCGCGACGGCGCGATCACGCCGGACGACCGGATCTCGATCGCCATCGACACCTTCCACGACCGGCGCAACGGCTACCTGTTCCAGATCAACCCCAACGGGGCCCGGCGCGACGGCCTGATCATCGACAGCTCCGAGTTCCGCTCGGAGTGGGACGGCATCTGGCGCGGCGAGTCGCGGATCGACGACAAGGGCTGGACCACCGAGATCGCGCTACCGACCAAGTCGCTGAACTTCGACCCCGGCGGCTCGACCTGGGGCTTCAACATCCTGCGAGCGGTGCGGCGCCGCAACGAGACGAACCGCTGGACGGCCGTCAGCCAGAACCTCGACTTCATCAACATGGCGGAGATCGGTACGATCACCGGCCTGCGGGGCTTGGAGCAGGGCGTGGGCCTCGACGTCGTGCCGTCCAACACGGGAGGCGTGAGCGACGACCGGGCCACGGACCGCACGTTCACGCGGAACGAGCCGTCGCTCGACCTCTTCTACAAGGTGACGCCTTCGCTGACCGGTGTGCTCACCAGCAACACGAACTTCGCCGAGGTCTCGGTCGACGAGGTGCAGCTCAACCTGACGCGCTTCTCGCTCTTCTTTCCCGAGCAGCGCGAGTTCTTCCTGCAGGACGCGGGCATCTTCCAGTTCGCCGATCTCGAAGAGGAGAACGGCTTGCCCTTCTTCTCTCGGCGGATCGGCATCGGCCCCGACGGCGAGCGCGTGCCGCTGCGCTTCGGCGGGAAGCTCACAGGCCGGCAGGGGCCCTGGAACATCGGGCTGCTCAGCACCCGGACTGGCCACAGGGGCGACCTGGACGCGAACTGGCTCAGCGTGGGGCGGGTCGCGCTGAACGTGCTCGAAGAGTCCACCATCGGCGTGATCGGGACCGTGGGCGACCCCGGAACGAACGAGAACAACGCACTGGTCGGGAGCGACTTCACCTACCGCAAGTCGAACCTCTTTGGCGACCAGGTGGTCGAGGCGACGGCCTGGTTCCAGCGCACGTTCAGCACGGGGACGAGCAGCGACTCGAGCGCCTGGGGCGCGACGCTCGACTACCCGAACGACCGCATCGAGGCGAAGCTGCGCTTCCACGAGTTCGAGGAGAACTACAACCCGACGATGGGATTCTCCAACCGCAAGGATATCCGCTTCTACGACTCCGAGTTCCGCTACCGCTGGCGCCCCGAGACCTGGCTGCGGACGGTGGACAGCGGCTTCGATTCCCGCTTCGTGACTGACCGCGCGGGCAACTTCGAGAGCGGAACGGTCGAGGTCGGGATCGTCGGCTTCGAGAACCAGGCTGGCGACCAGCTGGACTTCGACTGGATCTGGCGTCGCGAGGACCTCGACGAGCCCTTCGAGATCGAGGACGGGATCGTGATCCCGATGGACAACTACCGCTTCCAGACCACGAAGGTCTCGCTCGAGACCGCGGACTGGCGGAACCTGAGCGGCGAGGCGTCCGTGTCCTGGGGAACGTTCTACACCGGGTCGCGGCTCGAGACCGAGGTCGGGATCACCTGGACTCCCACGCCCACCTGGCGCTTCGTGCTGACGTACGAGCAGAACGACGTCCGGCTCGACGAAGGCGACTTCACGACCCGTCTGTCGACCGTACGCGTCGACATCGCGTTCAACACCAGCCTCTTCTGGGACACCTTCGCGCAGTACGACAACGAGAGCCAGTCGATCGGCGTCAACAGCCGCTTCCGATGGCTGATCGCGGACGGACAGGAGATCTTCCTGATCTTCAACCCGTCATTCGACGTGCAGCACGATCACCAGTCCTGGGAGTCCACGCAGGCGCTGGCGAAGATCAAGTGGACGTTCCGGTACTAGTCGTGGCGCCTCCGGACGCGTCAGACCGGGTCGAGGAAATCGCGAGCGGGCTCTTCGATCGCGTCGGCGTCGCGGCCGCGCGGCGCTATCCGGAGATGCAGCGCGTCCGCGACTGGGTCGCGAGCGGCTACGCCGCGGACATGCACTACATCGAGCGGCGGCTCGAGGAGCGCGACGACCTGACCCTCGTGCTGCCCGGGGCCCGCTCGGTCATCGTCTGCGCACAGCTCTACGACACGGGCGCGCCCGCTTCGAACGCGCCGCGCGAAGCCGGTACGGGCTGGGTCTCGCGCTACGCGTGGGGAGACGACTATCACGATCACGTGGGGAAGCGTCTCGACCGCCTGGTCGCCGCGCTCGCGGAGGAGTTCCCCGAAGCGTCCTTCCGCCGCTACGTCGACACCGGCCCGATCCCGGAACGGCTGCTCGCGCGGCGCGCGGGCATCGGCTGGGTCGGCAAGAACGCGTGCGTGATAGATCCGGAGTACGGCTCCTACCTCTTCCTCGGTGTCGTGCTGACGACGCTCGTCCTCGAGCCGGCCGAGCCGCTGGCGGACCACTGCGGCAGCTGCCGCGCCTGCCTCGACGCCTGCCCGACGGACGCCTTTCCGGAGCCGGGCGTCGTGGACGCGCGGCGCTGCATCGCGTACCTGACCGTGGAGCACCGTGGACCGGTCGATCCAGCCGTGGCGGCCGGAATCGGCGACCACGTGTTCGGCTGCGACCTCTGCCAGGAGGTCTGCCCGTGGAACCAGCGCGGCGGTCGTCCACGGTCGCGGGACGCAGTCTTCGACCCGCGTCCGTTCTGGCACGCACCGCCGCTCGCGGAACTGCTCTCGCTGGACGATGACGCGCTGCGGCTGCGGCTGCGCCGATCGTCGATGAAGCGGGCCAAGCTGCCGGGAATCCGGCGCAACGCGCTGATCGCGGCGGGGAACGCGGTCGTGGAGGGCGAACCCGCGCGGGACCTGCTGTGCGTCGTCGATGCGTGGCTGGGCGACCCGGATCCGGGGGTCGCCTCCGCGGCGCGGGGCGCTAGCCGGCTTCTGCGTGCGCGCGTGCCTCGGTCAGCAGGCGGCCCGGAAAGTCGGACATGATGCCGTCCACGCCCGCGTCGAGCAGTCGGCGGATCTCGGCGGGATCGTTGATCGTCCAGACGTGCATCGCCACGCCGGTGCTGCGAGCCGCCGCGACGGCGGCCTCGGTCACCAGCGCGTCCGCGCCGAAGTTCGGCGGAATCTGCAGCGCGTCGCCCTTCGGGACGAAGCGGTCGATCTCGCCGTCCCGGATCGCCACGTAGAACGCGACCACGTCGGCGAGCGACGACCCGAGGGCGGTGCCGGGCTCGAGCGCGCGGATTTCCGTCATGATCTCGTCCTCTTCCGCCGCGAGCAGCACGCGCTCGGTCGCGCCCGCGGCCCGCACCCGGCGCAGGACCTCGGCGGCGATCGACGGGTCCGCCTGCTTGATCTCCAGATTGATGCGCGCGTCGGGGAAGCTCGCCAGCACGTCGTCCAGCTTTGGGATGCGCACGCCCTTTCCCCGGAAAGGGTGGCTCTGTCCCCGGTCCGGCGAAAAGCGGTAGCCGGCGTCGAGACGCTGTAGTTCCGCGAAGCTGCGCTCGCGGAGGGGTCCATGGGCGTCGGTCGTGCGATCGAGGTCCGCGTCGTGGCAGATGACGATCTCGCCGTCGCTCGTGGCGTGGCAGTCCATCTCGAGGTAGGGGATGCCGTGCTCGATGGCGCGCTCGAACGCCGGCATGGTGTTCTCGGGCGCCTCGCCGCTCGCCCCGCGATGCGCGAAGAGGTGGGGCCGAGGCAGGTCGAGGTAGGGGTGCACCCGGGAACCCTAGACCCATTCCGCTTCGCCTGACAAGCGCGCTCCGGCGGACGGGCGCGTGGCGGAGACGTCGCATGCGTCCGTGGCGCGGCCTCGCGGAAACGCTTCAATACCAGACCCGCGCGGGATCACCGGACGGGGAGAGGGGGCGAGCGGCATGTGTGTGCTCACGCGCGGCGAGATCGAGAAGGAGATCGACAGCGGGCGGCTCCGCATCGATCCGTTCGACCCGTCGCAGATCGGCCCGGCTTCGATCGACCTGCACCTGGG
>JAFDDB010000148.1 GCA_019311115.1 Deltaproteobacteria bacterium | reverse complement strand
CCCCACCCAGTGCCGCGTCCGCAACGAGGTGCCGCTGATCTTCCTCGTCGCGATCATCCTGCTCGCCGTGCTGCGCCCGTGGGGCTCCTTGTAGCGTGCGCATCGGCATCTCGCTGACCAGTGCCCACGCCGTGCGCGACCCGCGCGAAGGCGCGCAGCGCATGATCGACCGGGCGCGCGCCGCGCGCGACGCTGGCCTCGACTCGCTCTTCGTCGGCGATCACCACGCCACGCCGATCCCCTACTACCAGAACTCCGCCATCCTCGGCCGGCTGCTCGCCGAGTGGGACGAGCGGCCCTGCGGGGCGCTGTACCTGCTGCCGCTCTGGCACCCCGTCTTGTTGGCCGAGCAGGTCGGCACGCTGGCGTCGATCGCCAGGGGGCGCTTCATCCTGCAGTGCGCGATCGGACCCGACGACAATCAGTTCCCCGCCATGGGCGTCGACCCGCGGCACCGCCCGTCGCGCTTCGAGGAGTCCCTCGACCTGATGCGCCGGCTCTGGGCGGGGGAAGAGGTCAGCAGCGAGGGCCGCTTCCAGATCCACTCCGCGCGCATCTCGCCCGTTCCGCCGGAGCCCGTCGAGGTCTGGATCGGCGCCGTGGCGCAGCCCGCGATCGAGCGCGCCGCGCGCCTGGGCGACGGCTGGCTCGCGTCTCCGCATCTGACGCCCGATGGCGCCCGTCGCGACCTGGAGCGCTACACCGAGGCGTGTGAGCGCGCCGGACGCCCGCGCGGGACGACCGCGATCCGCCGCGACATCTACGTGGGCGAGGACGGCGCCGAGGCGGACCGCACCGGCGGTGCCGTCGTCGCGCAGGGCTACCGCGGCTTCCCCGAGGAAGCCACGGTCGTCGGTTCCCCCGAAACCGTCGCCGAGCGCTTCGCCGAGCTTCGCGACATGGGCTACGACGACGTGATCGTGCGCAACCTGGTCGCCGAACCCGAGCCGGCCGTGCAGAGCATCCTGCGCCTCGCACGCGTGCGCGAGCTACTCGAAGCCTGAGGCTCAGCAGGGCCGCCGGACCGGCATCCAGTCGATGTTCGGAGGCGTGAATCCCCACTTCTCCTGGCTCAGGTCGCGCGTGCCCGCGGCGCCGTAGTGGTAGACCATGGCGGCGCGCTCGTAGCCGCTCCCGTTGTCGGTCGACTTGTGCATCAGGTGGCCGTGGAAGAAGAGCAGGTCGCCCGGCTGCAACAAGACGGGGATCGCGCCGGACATGTCGTGGTCGACGATCTCCACGTAGGCCGGCCCGGCGTGCTCCCGCGAGTCGGGCTCGGTGCGGTGGACGGGCTCCGTGTGCGAGCCCGGCAGCACCCAGAGGGGGCCGTTGTCGATCGTGGCCTCGGTGACCGCGAGCCAGGCGCCGACCTGCGGGCCGCGGTCGAAGGGAAAGTAGAAGGCGTCCTGGTGCCAGGGCTGACCCAGCGCGCCCGGCCGCTTGAAGATGAACTGCGAAAGGAAGCAGTCGATCCCCGGCCCGAGCAGGCCCTCGACGGCGTCGACCACGCGTGCGTCGCACGCGAAGTCCCGGAAGACCGGCTCCTCACGGTGCACGCGGAAAACCTTGGAGACGCGGTCTTCAGCCCGCGCGGCGCCGGCCAGCGCGGACTCCGGCACGACGTACGCGTCGCCGATCGAGTCGCCCGCGTCCGCGCAGCGGACCAGTTCGAGGGCGCGCTCGCGCATCGCCTTGCAGGTGGCCGAGTCGGCGAGCCCGCGCACGATGAAGAACCCGTCCCGCTCCCAGTCCCGGAGCTGTACGTGTTCGTCGGTCACGTTCTCCTCCCCATCTACCCCCTCTGCCGAAGGGCGCCGCCATTCTAGTACGGCCCGGACCCGTATACTCGCGCCATGTCGAAGGCGATGGACCTGTTCCGGTTGGATGGAAAGAAGGCACTGGTCACCGGTGGCGGCCGCGGGCTCGGCTACTTTGCCGCCGAGGCGCTGGCCGAGGCCGGGGCCGACGTGGCGATCTGCGGCCGCGACGTGAGCGGCAAGCTCGAAGAGGCCGTCTCGCGTCTTCGCGAGACGGGCCGCGACTGCTTCGCGCTCAAGTGCGACGTGAGCGTCGAGGACGACGTGGTCGAGGTGGCGCGCCAGGTGCGCGAGCGCTGGGGCCGCTGCGACGTGCTGGTGAACAACGCCGGCATCGGCGGCATGTTCCCGTCCGCACAGCTGACCGTCGAGGCCTGGGACGAGATGATGGCGGTCAACCTGCGCGGCACGTTCCTGTGCGCGCGAGAGATCGGCAAGATGATGATCGAGCAGGGGTCGGGCTCGATCATCAACGTGTCGAGCGAGAACGGCCAAGTCGGCTTCTCGACCGGCATGGCTCCCTACGCCACCAGCAAGATCGGGGCTGTGGGGCTCACGCGTTCGCTCGCGGTCGAGTGGGGACGTCACGGCATCCGCGTCAACGCCATCCTTCCCGGGAACATGGAAGAGGGCATGATGGAGGCGATGAAGGACCGCGAGAGCCCCTTCTTCAAGATGGCGGGAGAGACGCTGCTGCGCCTGGTCCCGTTGGGAAGCTTCGGGACGGGAGACGACATCAAGGGCGCCATCGTCTACCTGGCGTCTCCTGCCGGTCGGTACGTCAGCGGCGCGATGCTCGTCGTGGACGGCGGGTTCACGATCAACGCGGGTCTCTAGCGGCGGATTTCGGCATCCTCTCCGACCGGACATGAGCGGACCGGAATCGAGTGAGCGCGCACAGGGCGGGACCGTCGCCGTCGTGATCCCGTGCTTCCGCGTCAAGAAGCACGTGCTGGCGGTCGTGGACGCGATCGGTCCCGAGGTCTCGCGCATCTACGTGGTGGACGACGCGTGTCCCGAGGGCTCGGGTGCGCACGTCGAGGAGTCGAGCCGGGACGAGCGCGTCCAGGTCCTGTACCGCGAGCGGAACGGGGGCGTCGGCGCGGCGGTCGTGACCGGCTACCGGCAGGCCGTGGCGGACGGCGCCGACGTGATCGTCAAGATCGACGGCGACGGCCAGATGGACCCGGGCCTGGTGCCGCGCTTCGTGCGTCCGATCCTGGCGGGCGACGCGGACTACACCAAGGGCAACCGCTTCTACGACATCGAGGGACTGGGCAGCATGCCCTGGCTGCGCTTCGTGGGGAACGCCCTGCTGTCCTTCGTGTCGAAGCTGTCGAGCGGCTACTGGGACCTCTTCGACCCGAACAACGGCTACACGGCGATCCACGCGCGCGTGGCGGCGCTGCTCCCGCTCGACCGCCTGAGCGAGCGCTGGTTCTTCGAGTCCGACATGCTGTTCCGGCTCAACACGGTGCGCGCTGCCGTCGTCGAGGTGCCGATGCAGGCGCACTACGCGGGCGAGTCGAGCAACCTGCGTCCCGGCCGTGTACTGGGCGAGTTCGCGTTCAAGCACCTGCGGAACTTCGGCAAGCGCATCTTCTACAGCTACTTCCTGCGCGGTTTCAGCATCGCGTCGGTCAACCTGGTGGTCGGGACGGCGATGGTCGCGGCGGGCACCGCGTGGGGCCTGCGCGCCTGGGCGCACGGCTCGCAGACCGACACGTTTGCGAGCAGCGGCCAGGTCATGCTAGCCGCCCTGCCGATCCTGATCGGCGTGCAGCTGATCCTGGCGTTCCTGAGCTTCGACATGTCGAACACGCCGAGGAGCGCGCTGCACCCGCGTCTATGAGCCCGGCGCCTGCGGCTCGTCGAAGGGCCGCAGCTTCGGCGGCTCGTCCACGGCTTCGAAGCGGTTCAGCTTGAACACCATGATCCGGTTGCCCTCGCCCTCCTTGCCGAAGGTCGTGACGTGCTTGAACTTCTGCCGGCGGGTCCGGTACGTCGTGAACTTGCAGCCGGCCAGCTGGCTCTCGTAGACGACCATGTAGTCGGCGCCCGCGTAGTGCATCAGCGCCATCGCCTGGTCCTCGCCGACCTCCTTGCAGAGCATCCAGTGGAACCCGACGCGGCTGTACACTGACAGGTGCTGCGCTCTCGTGGTGACGACCGACGGCGTGTCCACGTGCCGTCCGAGCCAGCGCACGAGCTTCTCCTCGTTCGGGGTGAGGCCCGTCGAGTACTCCTCGGTCATCGTGGCGTACAGACCCGACGGGATCCAGACGGCCGACGCCAGCAGGAGCGCGATCGCGGTCGCGCGCGCTGCGCGTCCCGCTTGGCACAGGTACGCCAGGCACGGCAGGATCAGCAGCAGGATCGGCAGGCCGTGGCGGTGCGCGAAGAGCCACTCCCTGAAGAAGGTACCGTGGGCCATGTGCACCGGGATCAGCATGCCGGCGCCACAGAGCAGGAGCGCCAGCGGGAGCACGGTCTCTGGCGGCGGGCGCAACACGCCGGTCAACGAGTGGCGCCGCGTCCAGACGAAGTGCACGGGGGCGACCAGGACCAGGTAGGGAAGGAAGCCCGAGTTGACCACGTACGACAGTTCGTGTCGGGGATCGAACGCGACGAGCAGGCCGCGTCCGCGATCGAGCAGCCACGCGCCGAACGAGTCGGTCGCGACCACGTGCGCGAAGACCGGAAGCCCAGGCGTCTCCGACAGGTCCGCGAATCCGATGACGGCGCCCGGTGTCATCGGGTCGATCCAGGTCGAGAGCCAGATCCCCCACGGCACGAGCGGCAGCAGCGCCGCGGCCAGGCACGCGCCTGCGGGAACCAGCAGCCGGCGCTCGCGGAGTCCCGCGGCCGCCAGTGCGACGGGAGCTGCGATGACGAGCGGCAGCATCTGGGAACGCGTCAGCAGGGCGACCCCCGCGCAGAGGCCCGCCGCCACCGCCCAGCCGGCGCTTCGCTCGAGGGCGGCGCGGTCGAGCGCCAGGAGTGAGCCGAACATGAGCAGGAACGCCATGGGCTCGGTGTACGGGAGCGACGAGAATCGGAAGTAGATGGGGCTCGCGCCGAGCACCACGACCGCCACGTGTCCAAAGTCGGGAAGGCCGTCGGCCCGCAGCCAGCCGCCGTCGCCGAGGCGACGCCGCAGGCGGTTCGCCAGGAAGTACAGTGCCAGCAGGCCGGCCAGGTAGAGCGCTTCGGGGAGCCGCCGAGACACGGTGTCGAGACCGAACCAGCGCCCCGTGTAGCCGAGCAGCAGCACCCAGGCCGGACTCTGGTTGATGCGGTGCGGAAAGCTCTGGAAGCCCTGGTTGTAGAGCGAGACGCTCGTCGCCATGCCGTCGCCCTCGGCCACGTGACGGGCGATCTGGTAGTAGTAGTCCCCGTCGAGCGCGCGCCTTCCCAGGCCGTGGTCGAAGTTCGCCTTGAGCCCGGCGAAGAGCAGCAGCAGGGCGACCAGCAGCGCGCCGCGCCAGAGCTTCCGGGTTCGCTCGCTCAACGCGCGGTCACCGCGGGGGTCTGGCCGAGCCGACGCCGAGCAGGTAGCGCAGCCACCCGCTCGCGCCGGCCAGGTCGAGTCTCGCCAGCCCGCCGAGCGTCCGGTAGGCCAGGTGCAGCTTGACGATGGTCTTGCTCCGCGCGGTGCGCGCCGCGCGCGTCCACCCGAGGTCTTCGGCGCGCGCCGCGACCCGGTCGAAGAGGTCGATCTCCTCGTCGAAGCGGAGCCGCGTCTCGGACTGGAGGGCGGTCGTCGCCTCGGGGTGCCGGCGGTAGGCGTACTCGACGGCGCGCGTGTAGACGATCGTGTCGCCGTCCATCAGCAGCCGCGCCGTGAGCTCCAGGTCGGGCACCTGCTTCCACGTGGTGTCGAAGCGGCGCGAGCCCAGCACCGTCTTCCGGAAGCAGAGCGTCGGGCACATGATGAAGTTCCCCGCCATCACGGCGGCGAGCGCCGGCTCGCCGTGCAGTGCGAGCGGGTCGCCGCCGCGCGGCACGTAGAAGCGCTTGACCGAGTCGGCCAGCGAGAAGGCGGCTCGCCCCGTCGGGCCGATGATCGACGCGGCGCAGCAGAGCGCCGCCGAGTCGGGCCAGGCGCGAGCCAGTTCCAGCATGCGGCCGACGTAGCCCGGCGCGAGCCGGTCGTCGGCGTGGAGCAGCGTCACCAGGTCGGTGTCGGCGCGGTCGATGCACAGGTTCCAGCTCCGGGCCATGCCCAGGTTGGCCTCGTTGCTCACGTAGGCGATGCGCGAGTCGCCGAGCGACTCGACCAGGTCGCCGGCGCCGCAGTCCCGCCCTGCGTCGTCGCAGACGATCGCCGTCCAGTCATCGCACCGCTGCGCGCGCACGCTGTCGAGCGCGGAGCGCAGGTAGTCCACGTTGCGGTAGAAGGGGATCGCGACCGTGAGCCGCTCGCTCACGCGGTCCGCGGCTCCCCGTCGTCGGCCTGGCCCGGCCGTCCTGCCCGTCCCGCACGTCCTGCCCGTCCTGCGAAGAGGGCCAGCCCGATCAGGGCCCAGACCAGGGTCACGGCGAGCGTCGAGAGCGAGAGCGCCAGCGCCACCTCGGGCCGCATGCCCACCGCGCCGAAGAAGGAGATGTACAGGTACTCGCGCACGCCGATGCCCGCGAGGCTGACCGGTACGATCGCGATGAAGGTCACCGCGGGCACGACCACCGCGAACCAGATCGCGGGGACCGCCGAGTCGAGTGCCAGCGACAGCAGGCCCACCGCGACCACGGGCAGGAACTGCATGACCACGCTCGCGCCGAAGGCCTGCACGAGCACGGCGCGGCGCTCCGAGACCGTGTCGACTGCGGCGAGCGCGCGCTCGGCGGCGCCGGCGAGGCGGCTGGAGATCGCGGAGACCAGTGGCAGCGCACGGCGGAGCAGGGCGCGGCCCGCCGGGTGGAGCGGACACAGGGGCGCCAGCACGAAGAGCGCGGCGCAAGCGAGCAGGGGGACGCGCACGTCCTGCCCGGGTGCGAGGGGCAGGAACGGAACCGCCACCAGCGCGATCGCACCGAGCCCGCCCAGGCCCAGCAGGCGCTCGAGTACGACGATGCCGAGGACCTCTCCTCCGCGTCCGGTGTCGCGGCGCGCGTCGGTAAAGCGGTACACGTCGCCGAGGCCGGCCGGGAGCACCGCGCTCACGAAGCCGGCGATCACGTAGGCCCGGAGAATCGGCGCGAACTCGACGGCGACGCCCGCGCCGCGCAGCAGCGCGACGAAGCGCAGGGCGCCCACCGCGAAGTTCGCGCCGAAGCACAGACACGCGGCGGCAAACCAGCCGAGTGCGGCCGCCGGCGAGCTCGTCCACGCTCCGGTGAATGCGGCGAAGCTCCGAGCTTCGGGCGGCACCGCGAAGCGGATGGCGAGGGCCAGCAGCGCGAGGCCGGCCGCCCCGCGCAGCAGCAGACGCGCGCTTCGGCTCACCCGGCCCGCGTCCCCGGGCGGGCGAGCCAGCGGTGCGCCGACGACGTGAGCCGCGGGATGTCGAGGCCGTGCGGGCAGCGGCCGAGACAGCCGTGATCTGCACAGGTGACACACGCCTCAGCATCGGGCGACAGCCGCGCGTAGTCCTCGCGCGCGTACTCCGGGTCGCCGTAGTCGGTCGCGTACATGCGCGTGCGCAGCACCTCGGACACGGGCACGCCGTGCGGGCAACCCGGCTCGCAGGCGTTGCAGCCGTGGTCGCAGTAGCCGTCCACGCTTCCGAGCAGGTACTGCTCGAGCAGGTCGAGCTCGGCCGCCGACGGCGCGGGCGCTCCCGACGCCGCGACGAACTCGTCGATCTGCTCCATCGTCTTCATCGAGATGATGAGCCCGCCCAGGTGCGGATTCGAGAGCACCCAGCGGAACGCCGCCTGCGCGAACGTCGCGCCGCCGGTCTCGTAGGGGCGCATGTCGTTCAGCCGCGCACCGCGCAGCGTCTTCATCGCCACCACGCCCACGCCCTTGGCGTGCGCCTTCTCGATGATTCGCGGCAGGTCCTCCTGCACCGCGATCCAGTCCATGCGGCTGGTGAAGCGCTGGTAGAAGGACGGATCCTGCCCGAAGTTGTACGCGCACAGGATCACGTCGACGCGGTTCTCGTCGAGCGCCAGGTCGAGGCACTCCCCCAGCCGGCCGCCGTGGCCGGAGACCCCGGTGAAGCGGATCTTGCCCTGCTGCTTCGCGCGTTCGGCGAACGTGTACCACGCGTCGTTGCGCAGCCGGTCCGGGTCGTTCACCGCGTGGTTGAAGTAGATGTCCACGCGGTCGGTGCGCAGCCGGCGAAGGCTCCCCTCGAGGCTCGCCATGAGCGCGTCGCTCGTGGTGTCGGTCTCGCACTTGACCTTGGACGTCAGGATCACGCGGTCGCGCTGGCCCTGTAGCGCCTGACCGATCGCCTCTTCGGATCGCCCGTCCTTGTAGCTCTCGGCCGTGTCGAAGTAGTTCACGCCCAGCTCGAGGGCGCGCGTGACCAGCGCGGGGTCGGTGCTGCGGCTCGAGCCGAACGAGATGTCGGAGATCTCGAGGCCGGTGCGCCCGAGCGGCCGGTAGTTGCGGATGCGCGGCTCGTCGGGCGCCGTCCAGGCCGGCTTCGCGAGCCCTCCGCCGAGCCCCAGGCCGAGCGTGGCCGCGGCTCCCCGCACCAGGAATTGCCGCCGCTGGATTCCCGCTTCCGATGCATCGTTCGCCATGACGCTCCGGCCCTCCCGTCCGGCAAGGATGCGCCAC
>JAFDDB010000147.1 GCA_019311115.1 Deltaproteobacteria bacterium | reverse complement strand
GCCCGCTGCGGTTCGGCTGCGGGCCGCCGCAGGCGCGTGCGCGGCTTGCGCGCCGCGCGGCGTGCGCCGCTCGACCGGCTGGCCGTCTTGCGCGCGACCTTGGGCGCGGACTTCCCGTCCGACGCCATCTCGAGCTGCTCGAGCTTGCCGCCGTGGTTCAAGACCACCCGCCGGCGGTCGATCTCGACGACGATCCGGCCGTCGAGCTCGTCTCCGACGCGAATGGTCATGCGCTTGCCGTCCTTCTTGCTGACGAGACCGGCGACCGACAGCTCCGGGGGCGTCCCCGCCGCGGTCGTCATGAGCTGCCAGCCGAACTGCTTGGCCGTCGCGACCTTCGCTGCAGCAGGCAGTGGCTTCGGCGGCCCGGCGAACGCGACCTGCCGCTTGCCGAACGCATTGCGCTTCCAGATCACGGACAGCTCGTCGAGGCTGGCTCGTTCCGGCAGGTCGGCCGGCGGCTCCACCAGGCGAACGTCGCGTAGCGACGGCGCGGCGGAGAGCAGCGGTACCACCGTCGCGTACAGCAGGTATGCACACAGCCCGAGCAGGACGACCTGTGCACTGCGGAGCCCGGCGACGAGCACGGCTCAGGTCCCCGAGCCGGGGGACCCGCACGGGGTTCCGCAGGCTGGCTTGCTCGCGACCGCGCGCGCGGCGAAAGTCCTCGCACCTGATTGCTCGCAAGCTGCGCCGTTCACTTCGACAGATCCGCCCATCGGGGTGGCAATCCCCTGAAAAACCTCAAAGAATTCACAGAATTCTACGCAGCGCCTCGGCGCGCCGCAAACGCGCGTCGGGGGGAGGACTTCCGCCCGGACGGGCGGCGCACGAGGCACCCTCAATGACTCGGATGATCCGGCGGCGAGCTGTATTCGGAGCCGCAGTTCTGGCAGCTATCGGCGGGTGCGTGCTGGGCTTTATGGTTTTATCGGGTGTAAATCACTCCATTTATCGCTCCGGAAGGGCCCTGGTTCTGGGTCCACCGCTCATCGAGGTACGTTCCCCGCGCCCGGCACAGCTGTATGCACCGGGCAGCCTGCCGGTGGTCGTCTCGTTCCCGGCCTTCGACCGGATCGCTCCGGGCACCTTCCGTTGCCTGCTGAACGGCACGGACGTGACGCACCAGCTCACGCTCGGCACGCACGGAGCGGCTGGCAGCGTCTTTCCGCTTCGCGAGGGGGAGAACTCCCTGCGCGTCGAGGTGTACGCGCGAGGCCTGTGGCTGGCGCAGTTCTTCGAGGACGCGGTCGACATCCCGTTCCGCGTGCGGGGCGGACTGATGCTCGACCGCACCTAGCCTTTCTTGACACCCCGGGGCGCGGCCCTAGGTTGCCCGCGGTCGGGCGGAGAATCTAGTAAGCGCCTGATTTTCATGGGTTTTCAGCCTTGGGAGTAGGAGCGGACATGGCGAAGGTCATCGGCATCGATCTGGGCACGACCAACTCGTGCGTGGCAGTCATGGAAGGCGGGGAGGCCAAGGTCATCCCCAACGAGGAAGGCGCCCGGACGACCCCGTCGGTCGTGGCCTTCACGCAGGACGGCGAGCGTTTGGTCGGCCAGATTGCCCGGCGCCAGGCAATCACGAACCCCCAGAACACGGTCTTCTCGATCAAGCGGTTCATGGGGCGGCGCTCCGACGAGGTTCCCGAGGAGCGGAAGCTCGTGCCCTACACGATCAAGAGCGGGAAGAACGAGCTCGCCGTGGTCGAGTGCCAGGGCAAGGAGTTCACGCCGCCCGAGATCTCGGCGATGGTATTGCAGAAGCTCAAGGTCGCGGCCGAGGCCTACCTGGGCGAGACCGTCACGCAGGCGGTCATCACCGTGCCGGCGTACTTCAACGACTCGCAGCGCCAGGCGACCAAGGACGCGGGCACGATCGCGGGTCTCGAGGTGCTGCGGCTGGTCAACGAGCCGACCGCCGCGTCGCTCGCGTACTCGCTCGAGAAGCGGGAAGAGGCGAAGATCGCCGTCTTCGACCTGGGCGGAGGTACCTTCGACATCTCGGTCCTCGAGGTCGGCGACAGCACCGTCGAGGTGCGGGCGACCAGTGGCGACGGCCACCTCGGTGGCGACGACTTCGACGACCGGATCATTCGCTACCTGATCGACGAGTTCAAGCGCGACCAGGGCATCGACCTGTCCAAGGATCCGATGGCCATGCAGCGCCTGAAGGAAGCGTCGGAGAAGGCGAAGATCGAGCTCTCGAGCGTGACCGAGACCGAGATCAACCTGCCGTACGTCACGGCGGACCAGTCGGGACCCAAGCACCTGAACCTGCGCTTGAGCCGGGCCAAGTTCGAGCAGTTGGTGGACGACCTGATCGAGCGCACTCGCGAACCGCTGGCGCAGGCGTGCAAGGACGCGGGCCTGCAGCCCGGCGAGATCGACGACGTCGTGCTCGTCGGCGGGTCCACGCGCATTCCCAAGGTTCAGCAGTTCGTGCAGGACTTCTTCGGCCAGGAGCCGAACCGGTCCGTGAACCCGGACGAGGTGGTCGCGGTCGGCGCGGCGATCCAGGCCGGCGTGCTGGCGGGCGACGTCAAGGACGTGCTGCTGCTCGACGTGACTCCGCTCTCGCTGGGCATCGAGACGCTCGGCGGAGTGTCGACGAAGCTGATCGAGCGCAACACCACGATTCCGACCAAGCGCTCGCAGATCTTCTCGACCGCGGCCGACAACCAGCCGCAGGTCGAGATCCACGTGCTCCAGGGCGAGCGCGAGATGGCGAACGACAACCGCAGCCTCGGGCGCTTCATCCTCGACGGCATCCCGACGTCTCCGCGCGGCGTTCCCCAGATCGAGGTGACCTTCGACATCGACGCGAACGGCATCCTGGCCGTGTCGGCGACCGACAAGGCGTCGGGCAAGGAGCAGTCGATCCGGATCGAGGGCTCGAGCGGTCTCGACAAGAGCGAGATCGACGACCTGGTGAACGACGCCCAGGCGCACGCGCAAGAGGACAAGGAGCGGCGCTCGCGCATCGACGCCCGCAACGCTCTCGACAGCATGACGTACGAGGCGGAGAAGACGATCAACGAGCACCGCGAGAAGATCCCCGTCTCGGACCTGAGCGCGGCCGAAGCGGCCGTCGCCGCGTCGAAGACCCTGCTCGAGAACGAGGAGGCGGGCGCCGACGAGATCGGGCGCCAGACCGAGCAACTGCAGGCCGCCCTGCACAAGGTGAGCGAGGCGCTGTACAAGGACGCGGCTCCCGGCGCTGACTCCGGCGCAGGCGGCGCGGACGCGACGGGTGCGTCGGGTGCGGACACGGCCGAAGACGTCGTGGACGCCGAGTTCACCGAGGAGAAATAGGGCAGAGCGTTGGATGTCCTGATTGGCAGGGTCGCTCGCGACTTGGCGGCGCTCGAGGAGCAGATCGACCGTGCGCTCGAGCACGCGCTGATCTCGGGGCTCCAGCTGCCGAGACGTGGCGACGCGTTCCGGCCGCCCATCGACGTGTTCGAGACGGCCGCGACGCTCGTGGTCCGGGTCGAGTTGGCGGGCGCGCGCAGCGACGACGTCCGCATCGTGGTCGATGGGGAGTACCTGCAGATCAGCGGGCGGCGCGAGCTGCGCACGACGCCACGGCCCCGGCGTCACCTCAAGATGGAGATCTCCGAGGGCCACTTCGAGCGCGTGCTGCGCGTGGGTGTGCCGTATGACCGCGAGCGCGTGACCGCGAAGCTGGAGAACGGACTGCTGACGATCGAGCTTCCCATCGCGGAGCCTCGCGTACGTCGCGTCCCGGTGAGGACCGAATGAGCCCCGAAGACCCCACCACGGAAGACCCCACCACGGAAGGGCCCGCGGCGCAGGAGAGCGAGCAGACCGGAGAGGTCGAGGAGCAGCCGCTCGTGACGGAGGAGCCGCTTCCGGCGGAGCTCCCGATCCTCCCGCTGCGCAATACCGTCCTGTTCCCGACGCTCGTCACGCCGATGCTCGCGACCAGCGACCGCGCGCAGCGCCTGGTGACGGATGCGCTCCAGGGAGACCGGCTGTTCGTCGTCGTGGCGGCGCGCGACGCCGAGGTGGAGGAGCCGGCTCCGGCCGACCTGTACGGCGTGGGGACGGCGGTCCGCATCGTGCGCATGGCGGAGACGGAAGAGGGAGCCCAGCACCTGTGGGTGCAGGGCGTGCGGCGAGTGAAGGTCGGTGCGTACGCGCAGGAGGCGCCGTTCCTGCGGGCCGCCGTCGAAGAACACGATCTCGACCTGCAGCCATCGCTCGATCTCGAGGCCCTTCACCGCAACGTGAGCACGCAGTTCCTGCAGTTCACCGAAGACGGCAGCGGCGTTCCCGACGCGGTTCGCGCGCTGGTCTCCGGTCTCGACGACTCGGGCGTGCTCTCCGACGTGGTCGCCTCGAACCTGGGGCTCTCCGTCGCCGACCGCCAGGAGATCCTCGAGACGACCGAGGTCCGGCAGCGCCTCGAGCGCCTCTCCGAACACCTGGCACGCGAGCAGGAGGTTCGCCGGCTCGAGAGCGAGATCCGCGAGCAGGTGCAGGAGGAGCTGTCGAAGAGCCAGCGCGAGTACATGCTGCGCGAGCAGGCGCGCGCGATCCGCCGGCAGCTCGGCGAGTCCGACGTGCCCGAGGAGCAGATCGAGGCGTTGCGCCAGCGGCTCGACGAGGCGGGCGTTCCCGACGCGCTGCGCGACGACCTGGAGCGCGAGATCCAGCGGCTCGAGTCCCTCCCGCCCGGGGCGATGGAAGCCGGCACGCTGCGCACCTACCTCGAGTGGATCGCCGACCTGCCCTGGGGCTCCGTGACCGAAGACGTGCTCGACGTGGCCCGCGCGCGCGAGATCCTGGACGAGGACCACTACGACCTCGAGAAGGTGAAGGACCGCATCCTCGAGTTCATCGCGGTGCTGAAGCTGAAGCGGGACATGAAGGGCCCGATCCTGTGCTTCGTCGGACCCCCCGGAACGGGAAAGACCTCGCTCGGCCGCTCGATCGCGCGCGCCATGGGGCGGGAGTTCGCGCGCCTGGCGCTCGGCGGCGTGCGCGACGAGGCGGAGATCCGCGGTCATCGGCGCACCTACGTGGGGGCGCTGCCGGGGCGGCTCATCCAGATCATGAAGCGCGTCGGAACCCGGAATCCCGTCGTGATGCTCGACGAGATCGACAAGCTGGGCACCGACTTCCGCGGCGACCCAGCGTCGGCGCTGCTCGAGGTGCTCGACCCGGAGCAGAACCACGCCTTCAGCGACCACTATCTCGAGGTGCCGTTCGACCTCTCGCAGGTCCTGTTCATCGCGACCGCGAACAACCTCGACACCGTGCCGCCCGCGCTCCTCGACCGCATGGAGCTGATCGAGGTGGTCGGCTACACCGAGGAGGACAAGGTCGAGATCGCGCGCCGCTACCTGCTGCCGCGTCAGCTGGAGCGCCACGGCTTGAAGGACCGCGGTCCGCAGTTCTCGGACGCGGCGCTGCACACCGTGATTCGCGGCTACACGCGCGAGGCCGGCCTGCGCAACCTGGAGCGCGAACTCGGCAAGGTGGCGCGCAAGGTCGCGCGGCGCGTGGTCGAGCAGGGCGATGCGCCGGAGCGGATCGAGCCGGACGACCTGGCGACCTACCTGGGTCCGGTCAAGTTCGAGCCCGAGGTCGCCGGACGCCTGGAGAACCCCGGCGTCGCGGTCGGGCTGGCCTGGACGCAGGCCGGAGGCGAGATCCTGTTCTTCGAAGCGACCCGCATGCCGGGCAAGGGCGGGCTCAAGATCACCGGCTCGCTCGGCGACGTGATGCGCGAGTCCGTCGAGATCGCCGTCGCGGCCGTGCGCACGCGCGCGAAGGCGCTCGGCCTCGAGCCGGAGCTGTTCGCGCACAGCGACCTGCACGTCCACGTGCCCTCGGGCTCGACGCCGAAGGACGGGCCGAGCGCCGGGGTCGCCCTGGTGACCGCGCTCACGAGCTTGTTGACGGATCGCGCCGTTCCACCAGACCTGGCCATGACGGGAGAGATCACCTTGCGTGGCAAGGTCCTGCCGGTCGGAGGCATCAAGGAGAAGGTGCTGGCGGCGAAGCGGGCGGGAATCTCGCGGGTGTTGCTACCGTCCCAGAACGAGAAGGACCTCTCGGACGTCCCGAGCGAGCAGCTCGAAGGACTGGAGGTGATCCGCGTGGAGACGATCGACGAGGTGCTCGAGCAGACTTTCGGCAAGGATCTGTTCAAGTGACGCGCGCGGGCCGCGTGGGAGCCGCGGTCGTCGGAGCGTTCTGGCTGGCGGGCTGTCTGGTCCCCAAGGTCGACTACGACGCCGAGGTGGCGCGCAATCGCGCGCTCGTCGTCGAGCGCGTCGAGCTCGAGGGCCGGCTCGCTGCGCTCGATCAGCGCATTCGCGACTTGGAGAAGAGCGGCGAGAACCTGGAGCTCGAGCGGTCGATCCTGAACGAGGCGCGCATCGAGCTGATCGATCACCTGGAAGACCTCCGGATCGGCAACGAGAACCTGCGCCGCGACCTCGAGCAGGAGCGCGCCGCACGCGAGGCGACCGAAGCCGAGGTGCGCGACCTCTCGGGCACCTACAGCCAGCTCGTCGAGCAGCTCGAGAACGAGGTGCAGAGCGGAAAGATCGAGATCCACCGGCTGCGCGGCCGCCTGCAGGTGCGCGCGCTCGACCAGATCCTGTTCGACACCGGCAGCACGAGCCTCAAGCCCGAGGGACGCGAGGTCCTGGCGCACGTGGCCCGGCAGATCCGCACGATCCGTGGCCATCGCGTCCGGGTCGAAGGGCACACCGACGACGTGCCCATCTCGACGGAGCGCTTCGCGTCCAACTGGGAGCTCTCAGCCGCGCGCGCGGCCGGCGTCGTGCGCCTGCTGGCGGAGCAAGGCATCGCGGTGGACAAGCTCTCGGCCGTCGGGCTCGGCGAGTACGACCCGATCGGGCCGAACGACACGCGCACGAACCGCGCACGGAATCGCCGCATCGAGATCGTTCTCGTCCCGGACGACGAGGGGTGAACCCTCGCCAGGAGCTCGTCTCGTTCTTCGAGGCGGCTCTCGACCGGGTACATGCGGGGCGCGCCCTGGCGCGCGCCCTTCGCGAGTCGGAGGTGCGGCTGCGGGACCGCGACTGGACGCTGATCGCGGCCGGCAAGGCGGCCGCGCCCATGGCGGCGGCCGCCCGCGACGCCCTCGGGACCCGGCTGCGCGGGGGGCTCGTCGTGACCAAGGACGGACACGGCGCGGCGTTCGACGGACTCGACGGATTCGAGGTGCTCGAGGCCGGCCACCCCGTCCCCGATGCCCGGGGTCTTGCGGCGGCCGAGCGCGCGCTCGACCTCGCGCGCGGTCTCGGGGCGGACGACGCGCTGCTGGTGCTGCTGTCGGGTGGCGCGTCCTCTCTGCTTCCGGCGCCCGTCGAGGGCGTAACGCTTCGCGACGTGCAGCAACTGACCGCGTCGCTGCTCCGCGCGGGCGTCGACATCGCCGCGCTCAACGCAGTTCGGAAACACCTGTCGCGCATCCAGGGTGGACGCCTCGCGCTCGCGGCTGCACCCGCGGCCGTGGAGACGTTGGTGGTCTCGGACGTCGCGGGCGACCGGCCCGACGTGATCGGCTCGGGCCCCACGGTCGGAGATCCGTCGAGCTTCGGGGACGCGCTCGAGGTGCTGCGCGGCGCGTCGCTGCTCGAGTCTGCTCCCGCCTCGATCCGCGACGTGCTGGAGAGCGGCGTGGCGGGTCTGCGTGACGAGACGCCGCTCCCCGGAGACGTTGGGCTCGTGAACGGCAGGTTCTCGGTGGTCGCGTCGCTGGCGGACGCCCTCGATGCCGCGCGCCAGGCCGGCGAAAGGCTCGGTCTGCGCGTGCGCGGGCTCGGGCGCGTGCTCGACGCCGACGTGGACGTCTGCGTCATCCGGCTCGCGGAAGAGCTGGAACGCGCGCGCGTGGATGGTGTGGACCTGATCGTGGCCGGCGGCGAGCCGACTGTCGTCGTGCGCGGCCCTGGGCGGGGCGGGCGCGCGCAGCACCTGGCGCTGGCGCTGGCGCAGCATGCGCGAGGGAAGTTCGCCGCTCTGGTCGCCGGAACCGACGGCACGGACGGGCCGACCGACGCTGCGGGCGCAGTCGTGGACGACACGACGCTGGCGCGCGGAAGCCGGGCCGGGTCCAGCGGCGCGGACGCGCTCGCTGGCTACGACAGCGGGGCGTTCCTCGAAGGCGCCGGAGACCTGCTGCGCACGGGCCCCACGGCCACGAACGTGAACGACCTGGCGCTGATCCGCGTTCTGCGTCCGCCGGAGGCCTGAGCTAGCATCCCCGCCTTGTCGCGAGCGGACGGTCAGCGGTGGACACCCCGTTTCGGCTTCGAGGCGCTGCACGTCCTTGTGCTCTTCGCCTTCGCGGTCGCTCAGCCCCTGTACGACCTGCTGGGGCGGCACCCGCAGTTCTTCGTGTCGCGGGGCTCCGAAGCGGCGGACGTGGCGGTCTTCGTCGGGGTCGTCAGCCTGGGCCTGCCCGCCGGGGCGATCGCGCTGCTGGCCCTGGCGCGTCTGGCGGGGCGCCGCGCCGGGCAGGGCTGCATGCTCGGCCTGGTCGCGGTGGCGGTGGCGTGC
>JAFDDB010000146.1 GCA_019311115.1 Deltaproteobacteria bacterium | reverse complement strand
ACCCTCGAGCTCGACCAGCTTCACCGAGCTCGACCCGATGTCGAGCCCGAGCAGTGACTTCTTCGCGAACATTGAGAACATTTCGCCCTCGTTCCCTAGGAGTCCGACCAGGGAGGCGTCTCTCGCCTACCGGTTCCAAGTCCCATACCCGGAGACACGCCACCGAGGTCCGCTGCGGCGAAGACCTCTTCGCGGTCTCCCACCTTCATGCCCAGCGCGTGGAGGATCTTGCGCTTGGTGTCGAGCCGGCACGCCTTGCCCGCCTCGACGCGATCGATGGTCAGCGTCGACAGGCTCGCCTTGCGGGCCAGTTCCGCCTTGCTCATCATCAGGGCTTCGCGGATCTTCTTCACGTTGTTGCCGGCCACTTGTTGGTTCCTCCGACCAGGTCTCACTCGGCGACGGGAGCCACCACTCACGCGGCGTGATTTCGGTCACAGCGCAAGAGCGGAATCCCCCCGTTCCCGCAGTCTGGATCGGCGCAGCCCGAACGCGACTTGAGAGCGGTAGACCCCAAGCTTTGCGTCAGGCGTACGCACTCGGTCGCTACTCGTCCGCATCGTCCGCATCGTCCAGATCGTCCAGATCATCTGAAGGGTCGCTGGCGGCGGGCTTCGCCGGCGTGCTCTGCCACGAGAGTTCGAGCACGTATTGCTGGCGGGACGACGCACCCAGCGGATCCGACACGACGATCTCGATCGGGAAGCTCCCGCCCTTGTCCGACGGAACGTTCCAGCTGACCGCCCCGCTGATCAGGTCGACCCTGAGGCCCTCGGGCCCCTCGCCCAGCATGTAGCGGAGCGGGCGGTCGCCGTCGGGATCCTCGGCCTTCACCTGGTACAGGTACCGGCCCTCGGCCGCCGTCGCCTCCGAAGGCTTGGACCGGATCATGGGAGCCGCGTTGCGGATCTCGAGCACGGGCGAGCGGACCCAGTCGCTCGAGCCGCCCTCGTCCTTCGCCGACACCTCGATCTCGACCTCGTCGCCGCGCTTCACCTGACCGGGCTCGAGACTCGACGCCCCCTGGCCCGGCAAGAGCTTGCCGTTCACGTACCAGCGATAGGCGAACTCGTACGCGTCACCGTCCCTGTCGATGGCCCGGGCCTCGGCGATCAGCGTGTCTCCACCGGTCGCCTTCGGAGGGATCACCCGCACGGCCACCAGGTCCGGCACGCGGTTCGACAGCTCGACGGTCTCCGTGCGCTGGTGCACGTCGGAGTCGCGGTCCGACACCCAGACCTCGGCCCAGATCCGATCCCCGCGCCGGAAGGCGTTCGTCGCCAGCCGCGTCTGCGGCCCGCTCTGCTCGAGCGCGCCGTTGCGGTACCACTCGACCTCGATGTCGATGCGATCGCCATCGGGATCCAGCGCACGAATCGCGACCGACATCGTGTCCCCGACTCCCGGCGTCTCGGGCGCCAACTCGACGGAGTCGACGACCGGCGGCGCGTTGTCGTGCGAGGGTGGCGCCTGGGCCGAGCGATTGGCGCGGGAGCTTCCCGCGGAATCCTCGGGTACGGCGTCGCTGCCTCCACAGGCCAGGGCCACTGAGACGAGCAGCAAGAGGGCGGTACGGGTCATCGGAGTTCCTCCCCTTTCCGCCTCTGGTGTCAGGCGGTCGCGAGCGTCAGTCGGTATCGGCGGCGGGGGGGAGCGGGTTGAGCGGCTCGACCGCGTACTCCTTGATCTTGTACTGGAGCGCTCGGGGGCTGATCTCGAGAATCCGCGCGGCGCGCGTGCGGTTGCCACCCGTGCTCTCCAGCGCCAGCCGGATCAGCCGCTCTTCGAGCGCGCGCGTGCCGCGCTTGATCGACAGGTCCTCGTCGCCGGCGGGCCGCGACGCGGACACGCCGGACGCCTCGCTCGCGGCGTGCGCCGCCCGCGCCGTGAAGGGAAGGTGCTCGGGCTCGATGCCCGTCGGCGGCGCGAGGATCAGCGCGCGTTCCAAGGTGTTCTCCAGCTCGCGGACGTTGCCGGGCCAGTCGTAGGTCTGGAGCGCGGCGAGCACGACGTCGGAGAGCGGACCCACCTGCTTCCCGATGCGCCTGCACAGCCCCTGCAGGATCTGGTCGGCCAGCACAGGCAGGTCCTCGGCACGGTCGCGGAGGGGCGGCAGGTGGATGCGCATGACATCGAGCCGGTAGAACAGGTCGTCGCGAAAGCGCCCACTCGCGACCTCGGCCTGCAGGTCGCGGGCCGTCGCGGCCAGGATGCGCACGTCGACGCTCACGGCCTTGGGCTCGCCCACCGGGCGGACCTCTTCTTCCTGGAGCACGCGCAGCAGCTTGACCTGGACCGCCTTCGGCAGCTCACCGACCTCGTCGAGGAAGAGCGTGCCCCCGTCCGCCTCGCGGAAGAGCCCCCGCTTCTCGACGTCGGCGCCGGTGAACGCGCCGCGCGCGTGACCGAAGAGCTCGCTCTCCATCAGCGTCTCCGGGATCGCCCCGCAGTTCACGGCGATGAAGGGGCCCGCGGCGCGGCCGGACAGCTCGTGGATCGTGCGCGCGACGACCTCCTTGCCGACGCCGCTCTGACCGGTCACCAGGACGGTGGTCTTGTACTCGGCGGCCCGCTCGACCAGCTCGCAGATCTGCTTCATCGGCTCCGAGGCCGCGACCAGCGTCCGCGCTCCCCGGCCGTCGCGGATCTCGTGGCGCAGCCGCGCGTTCTCGCGCGCCAGGCGCTCGCGCTCCTCGGCCTTGCGGATGACGAGCAGAAGCTCCTCGGCCTGGAAGGGCTTCGACAAGAAGTCGTAGGCGCCGCGCCGCACCGCCTCGAGGGCCTGCTCGACCTCGCCGAAGGCCGACATCATGAGCACCGTCGCCTGGGGCTGCAGCCGCACCAGGTCCGGGAGCAGGTCGAGCCCGTCGCGGCCGGGCATGCGGACGTCGCAGAGGATCACGTCGAACGTGCCGGCCGACACCAGCTCGAGCGCGCGGTCGGCCTCGCCGGCCGTGCGCACGGCGTAGCCCTCGTCCTCGAGGATCAGGCCGAGGCTGGTCCGGACGCCCTCTTCGTCGTCAACGATCAGTACTCGCTGCTGCGCCATCTCGACCCTCTCCATCGGCAAGGGGCAACAGCAAGCTGAAGCACGTGTTTCCCGGGCGGCTCTCGACCTCGAGACGCCCGCCGAGCAGCTCTGCCAGGCGGTGCGCGTTCCAGAGGCCGAGGCCCGTTCCGGCGCCGGGGTCCTTGGTCGTGAAGAAGGGGTCGAAGATGTGCGGAAGCGTCGCGGCCGGGATCCCCGGTCCGTTGTCGATCACGCAGAAGGCGACCGCGTCCGGTGTACGGTCGCGCAGGTAGTCGGCCTCGGCCGCATCCCCGTCGCGGCGAGCGCGTCCGGGCTGGCCGAAGCCGACCCGCGCCACGAGCTCGATCGCCGCGCCCTCGCCCGGGGCCGGTCCGCCCGTGGCGCCGGACAGGGCCTGCGCCGCGTTCTCGATCAGGTTCACCAGGATCTGCTCGACGCGGCGTGGGTCCGTCTCGACCGCCGGGAGCTCCGCGGCCGGGCGCTGCGTCAGCTCGATGTCGTCCAGCAGCTTCTGGGGCTGCATGTGGCGGCGAACGCGTTCGAGCAGGCGCGCGGGCTCCCACACCTCGACACGCAGCTCGTCCGCCCGCGCCAGGTCGAGCAACTCTCGAACCAGCGTGCGCACGCGGAGCGCCTCGGCCACGATGAACTCCGCACTGCTGCGGGAGCGCTCGCCCAGGCTCGGGTCGCGGAGCGCCACCTCGGCGTGCCCCAGGATCGAGGCCACTGGATTCCCGACCTCGTGCGCGATTCCGGCCGCGAGCTGGCCCACCGCCGCCAGCCGTTGCGTGCGGGCCAGGGAATCGGTCGCGCGGACGAGCGCGTCGCGATCCCGTTCGAGCGACTCGGCCATGATGTTGAAGTTCTGCGCGAGCTCCGCCAGCTCGTCCGTGCCGCCAACGGCCGTCCTGGCCTCGAGGTCGCCCGCCGCGACGCTTCGCGTCGCCGATGTCAACGTGCGCACGCGCGCCACGATGCGCCGCCGAAGCAGGTAGGCGCCGAAGGTGACGAAGACGATCGCGGCGGTCGCCAGGACCAGCCCGCCCGACACTCCGAGCCCGCGTAGCTCGGCCAGCAGGGCCTCGCGCGGAACCGTCCCCACCAGGTACGCGCGCTGCGCTCCACCGGAGAGGGCACGCACGTACACCAGGTCGCCGAGCAGCATCCCGCCCCGCTCCACGACTTCGCCGGAGGTCCCCGCGAGCGCCAGCAACTCGGCGATGCGCTCGCCCGGCGCGTCGTGTGCGCTCGCTTGCCCGACCTCGACGCCGCGGCCGTCGCGAACCGACCACTCGGCGCCGCGCGCACCGCCGCCCGCGGTGCGGGTCACCGCCGCCAGGTCGGACAGGCGCATCCGGCTCACGAGCATCAGGCGCTCGTAGTGCCCGGCCGTCAGGCGCAGCTCGTCCAGGGCCGCGCGCTCGACGGTCCGAGCGGCGAGACTGGCCATGACCACGGCGACGATGGCGATGCCGGTCAGGTTGACGAGAAACAGGCTCGAGACGATCTCGAACTGCAGGCCGCGCAGCTTGTCGCGGATCATCCGAGGACCCGCGACACCAGCGACGGATCGAATACGTGCAGCACTCCCGCCAGCGCGAGCGCGGGCCCGAACGGAATCCGTGTCTTGCGCCCTCCCCCGCGGGCCACGATCAGCACGATGCCGTGTGCGAGTCCGAGCAGCGAGCCGAGGACCAGGATGCCGAGCGCGGGCTGCAGCCCGAGGAACGCGCCGAGCATCGCGACGAGCTTGACGTCGCCCATGCCGAGTCCCGTCTGGCCGGTTCGCCAGCGGTAGAACGCGGAGAGCGCCCACATCATGCCGCCCACGATCACCGCTCCGGCCAGCGCGTCGGGCCAGACCGGAGGCGCCAGCAGCACGGCGCAGACCAGACCGATGGCGATCCCGGGCAGCGTGATGGCGTCCGGGATCATCTGGTGGTCCCAGTCGATGAACGCGACCGCGACGAGCGCCGCGACGAGAGCCTGGTCCACGAACAGCCGCAGGCCGAGACCGTGCGTCAGCAGCAGGCCCACGAAGAGCGCTCCGGTCAGGCCCTCGACCAGCGGGTAGCGCGGCGAGATCGGCTCGCGGCAGCCGCGGCAGCGTCCGCCGAGCGCCAGCCAGGAGACCAGCGGCACGTTCGCCCAGCCGGGGATCGCCGCCTCGCAGCGCGGACAGCGCGAGCGCGGCGAGACGATCGACTGACCGAGTGGTACGCGGTAGATCACCACGTTCAGGAAGCTGCCGACCGAAGCTCCGAACAGGAACGCGAAGGCGATCCAGTACGCCTGCGGGATCTCGGTGAGGGCGTCCAAACCGCGCTCAGCTTAGCGCGCCGCTACTTGAAGTCCCGCCGCTGGAACAGGAGCATCCCGCCCATCAGCAGGACGCCCGAGTAACAGACGGCGTAGAGGGCGGCGCCCGCCATGCGCGCGGCGTCGATCGCGTTTCCGTCCGCGGCCGCGGCCTTGATGTCGAGCCGGTCCAGGTTGGGCAGCGACCAGTACAGCGCCTCGGTCAGCGGCCGGATGCCCTCGGACCCCTGCTGCAGGCCGAAGTCGCGCACGTCCGCCAGCAGGTGC
This sequence comes from Deltaproteobacteria bacterium, assembly GCA_019311115.1. Classification (GTDB taxonomy): domain Bacteria; phylum Myxococcota_A; class UBA9160; order SZUA-336; family SZUA-336; genus JAFDDB01. The sequence goes on along the minus strand of JAFDDB010000146.1, from coordinate 2,969 downwards.
CCGATGATCCAGAGTGCGACCGTGAACATCCCCGCCAGGTACGGCGTGGTGAAGCTCGAGAAGAAGATCGCCACGGCCGTGATCAGCGCCAACTCCAGGAAGATGAAGCCGATGGCCCAGACCATGGCCCACTCCCAGGGCGACCCCTTGTAGACCAGCACGGCCAGGAAGAACCCGCTCATGATGCCGATCTCGATCACCAGCAGAGAGACCAGCCCCAGGTACTTGCCCAGGATGAACTCCCAGCGCCGGACCGGCTTGGCCAGCATGGCGTGGACGGTCTTCTGCGAGATCTCGCGGTAGACCAGGTTGATGCCGACGAAGATCGCGATCATCGCGCCGAACATCGCGATCGCCGCCAGGCCGACGTCGCGGTAGATGCGCTCGTCGTAGCCCAGGTGGAGCTTGGCGAGAACGATCGACGAGACGATCATGAGCGCCGCGAAGAGCAGCAGGTTGTAGAGCAGCTTGTCGCGGATCGCCTCGCGGTAGGTGTTCTGCGCGAGCACCCAGATTCGTTGCAGCGAGTTCATCCCGCCCTCTCCTTTTCCCGCTCAATGTCGGCGACCATCAGCTCCTCGAGGCTCCGCCGCCGCGGCACAAGGCTCCGCAGCCGGCCGTCCGCGCTTCGCACCGTGTCCACCGCCTTCTCGGCCTGCGCCTCGTCGGCGTACTCGAACAGGAACCGGCTGCCCTGCGAGACCGCCCGGGTGGCGCCCGTGCGCAGCTCCTCGAAGAGCGCCTCGGAAATGCCCTCGACGACCACCTCGACGCCGGCCACCTCCTTGCCGAGTAGCTCGTCGAGGCAGCCCTCGCTGACGATGCGGCCGCCCAGGATGATTGCGACGTGGTCGCAGATCAGCTCCGCGTCGCCCAGGATGTGAGACGTGACGAACACCGTCTTGCCGTCGTCGCGCAGCGACAGGATCAGGTCGCGCACGTCGCGGCGGCCGAGCGGGTCGAGGCCGGACATGGGCTCGTCGAGGATGAGCACGTCGGGATCGCCGATCAGCGTCTGGGCGAGACCCACGCGCTGGCGCATGCCCTTCGAGTAGCGGCGGATGCGCAGGTCGGCCGCGTGGCCGATGCCCACGCGCTCCAGCAGCGCGGGAATGCGCTCGCGTCGAACGCTCGCGGGCAAGTTGAGTAGCCGGGCGTGGAAGTCCAGGAACTCCGCGCCGGTCAGGTACTCGTGGAAGAAGGTGCCCTCGGGAAGAAAGCCCAGGCCGCGTCGGCTGTCGGGGTCGGAGACCGGCAAGCCGTTGATCCACGCCTCTCCCGCGGTGGGGCGGATCAGGCCCGTCAGCATCTTGATGCAGGTCGTCTTGCCCGCACCATTGGGGCCGATGAACCCGTAGATCGAGCCCTTGGCCACGTCCAGGTCCACGTGGCGGACGGCCTCGACCTGCCGCATCAGGAAGCCGGTACGGAAGGTCTTCTTCAATCCGCTGGCGCGAATCACACTCATTTCGTGATCTCCTCTCCGCGTGCGCGGCGTTCGCGCTGCACGTCGAGCCCCTTGACCTCGAGCTTCTCGAACTCGAGGTCGGTCGCTGCGCGTCCCGTCTCGATCCGGTAGAGCCCGCCTCGCGGGTCGACCGGAGCCTCTTCCAGGAAGCCCGCCCGCACCAGGGCGGCGACGTCCCCGGGGGGCTTCTCGTTCTCGGCACCCCAGGCCTCGATCCCCGCGTCGATCCGCGCCAGGTCGCGCGTGATCCACAGGTCCCAGTAGCGCTTCTCCAGCTGCTCGCGGGCGGTCGCCGTCTCGGCGGTCTTCAGCCGCTCCTGGATGAAGAGCATGGCCGTCTCGGGCGAGCCGGCCTCGGCGTACAGCCTCGAGGCGAGCAGCGGCAGGTATGGCGGGCCGCCCGGAAGCGAGGCCGCGATCTCCATCTGCTCGGCCGCACGCGTGAAGTCCAGGAACCAGAAGAAGTAGTCGAACCCGAGGTAGAAGTGGAGCTTCCAGTACTCGACGTGCTGGATGCCCTTCTCGAGCAACTCCACGGCGGCTGCGGGATCGTGCGCCAGGCCGCTGAGCGCGCCGGGCATGATCGCGTAGACCGTCTGGAACTTCGGGTCGATGTCGGTCACGAGCTGGGCCAGGCGCGAGGCCGCCGGGTAGCCGGCCGCGTGCGAGCGCTCGTCGCCCACGTAGTAGAGGGTGCGGATCCAGAAGAGATCCGCGATCAGGCGGTCGAAGCCCAGCGACAGCACGCGCAGTGCGTTGCCATCGGGCAGCGGTCCGACGTCACCCGAGACCTTGCGCTCCGCGGTGTAGGCCTCGAGCGAGACGTTCGTGCGCCAGACGCCCGCTGCGAGCACCGCGATGCCGGCGAGGAGCAGGATCTCGACGCGAAGTTGCCGGAGAACGGAGCCCATATGAGCACGCGATCGGCGCGAGCCTCGGCGACCTTGAGCGCGGGACGGACGCGACGCTAGAAGATGGTGGCGCCGAAGCCGATGCCGCACGGGCCGACCGAGCCGTACAGTTGGTCGTTTCCGAACTCGTCGTAGACCGCATCGCAGCCGTTGACTCCGGCCGCCACCGCCGCCATCACGTCCACCACTCCGGCCTCAGGCCGGCGGTAGCCCCAGATGTTGTCGACTCCGTCGCCGTCGAGGTCTCCGAGCGCGTCGGCCCAGAACTCGCTGGCGATGGAGCCCGGCGCCAGGGCGGCGTTTCCCGGGCCGTTCGAAGCGACGCCGTAGTCGTAGTAGGTCGGACCCTCGGGGAAGAAGCCCATGATGCAGTGACCCGAATCGGCCATCGTGGTCGACGCGGGACATGCGGACCAGCGCCGCTTGATCGTCGTGGGCGGCACGGCGTCGAGACCGGTGGTCTGCGGCTCCGCGTTCGCCATCTCGATGTAGCTGCCGAACTCTGCGAAGTAGCCGATCTCGGCGACGTTGATGGCGTTGAGGTTCAGCTTTCCCTCGCTCGCCTTGGAGCGCATCTGGAAGCGGACGAA
>JAFDDB010000145.1 GCA_019311115.1 Deltaproteobacteria bacterium | reverse complement strand
GAGCACGTCGACACTGCTCACGAAGACGAGTCGGCGCGCACGCGCGCGCTCGGCGGAGCGCACGACGTTCTCGGTGCCGCGCAGGTTGACGGCCAGGATGTCGTCGTCGGCCTGTCCCGGCTCGCCGAGCAGCGCCGCACAGTGGACTACAGCCGCGCATCCCCGCATGGCCGCGTCGAGCGCTTCCGCGTCGAGGATGTCGTGTGAGTCGGCCCGGTCGTACTCCACGACTTCGTCGCCGCGCTGGCGCAGGTCCAGGCAGACCCGCGACCCGACGAGCCCGGCGCTGCCGGTGACGAGGACCCTCACGCGCGGGTCCTCACGGAGAGTCGGGCGCCGCCGAGGGGGTCGCCTGGAAGTGTTCGACGGCAAAGATGTCGACCGGCTCGGAGATCCCGCGCAGCTCGGCGGCCGGTAGCTCGCGCAGCACGAAGCGTCGGTCGAGCTCCTTTTGCACTGGACGCGTCAGCAGGATGTCGACGGGATGCTGGCGCGTCAGGTCCTGCACGCGCGCGGCCACGTTGACCGTGCGTCCCACGAACGCGTACTCCATGCGGTCGCGGCTCCCGACCAGGCCCGCCACACCGGTGCCGCGGTGCAGCCCGATGCCGATCTCGAGCTCGGGCAGGCCGTCCTTGCGCAGCTCGCGGTTGTAGTCCGCCAACTCCTCGCGCATCGCCAGCGCGGCGTGCACCGCGTCGTCGACCTGCCAGGGGTTGGACCCGACGGCGCCGAAGAAGGCGAGGATGCCGTCGCCGATGAACGTGGACACGTGGCCGCGGTGGCCGGTGATCGCCCGGCTCATCCGCTCGAAGTAGCCGTTCAGGATGCCGACCAGCAGCGACGCGTCGAGGCTGTCACTCAGGGCCGTGTAGCCGACCAGGTCGGCGAAGAGCGCGGTCACCTGCTTGCGCTCGCCTTCGGTGGTGGCTCCGCTGGCGATCACCCGCTCGACGACCTCTTCGGGGGCGAACCGCGAGAAGCTCTGCTGCAGGCGCTCGAGCTGGCCCGAGGCGCTCTGCAGCTGCGCGCGCAGCCGGGCGACCTCGGCCGTCCGCCGCCAGAGCGCCAGCGCGAGCCCGGCCGCCGCGAGCACGGCGATGCCGAGGGCGGCCGAGACGGCCGACATCAGTCGGCGTCGACGATGAAGTCTAGACGAGCCGCGGCGTTGGAGAGGGCCGCGACGCCCACCAGTTCCAGGTACTGCGCCGCCGAGAGTTGGTCGCGGACGCCGCGCGCTCCGCGTTGCAGCGGCGCCCCCTGCGAGCGGATGGTGTCGCGTGCGAACGAAAGCGCGGCGGCTTCGAGCGGGTCGAGCACGGGTGAGCCCAGGTGGGCCAGGATCTCGTCCAGGTCTTCCCGCTTCAGCCCCTCGGGCTCGAGCAGGCGCCGGGCCTCGCGCTCGGACCGCTCCGCTCCGAGTCCCCGGGCGACGACGGCAGCGACCAGACCCTTGAGCCGCCGGCTCAGGATCGGGGATTCCCAGAAGTCGTCGAGCGTGCGCCGGAAGAAGTGGGCGAACGGCAGCGGCGCCATCGCGTTCACCATGTACGCCCACGGTCCGGACTGCGCCTCTGGGGCGAGCGGCTCGTTGAACCCCCGCTTGGAGAGTCGCCGCAGGTTCCAGCCGATGAACGGCCGGAGCAGCCGGTTCCGAAGGCGGTCCGCGTACTGCTCGGTCGCGCGCGTCGGGATCGCGGCCAGCGTGGTGATGCGGTTGCCGGCGAGCGCCGTCACGGCGAAAGCAGCCAGTTCCTTGATCTCGTGGTCCGAGTAGCCCGCGCCGCGCAGGGCGTCGACGTCGGCCCGCGTCGGAGGCGGGTCGGAGCGCGAGACCCGCCGCGCGAACTCGAGCCCGGCCTTCTGCTCGGGCGTCAGGTCCAGGTTGAACGAGGTCTCCTCTAGCTGGCGGATGCGCTCCTCGGACATGCCGCCGAGCCGCAGCAGCGCGCGCTGCGACGCGTAGCAGTAGCGGCAGGAGTTGTCCTGGCTGACGGCCATGAACACGAGCTCGACGAACCGGTCGTCGAGGTGGGCGATCACGCCGGCGCTGTGGTTTCCCGTCAGGACCATCCGTGCCAGCCACGGGCAGCTCGCCAGGTAGGGCAGGTAGGGCGGCACCAGCCCCAGCGCGCGGCGCGCCAGGGCCTCGAGTTCGGAATCGCGTACCGGATCGACGAGCGGGCGTTCCCAGTCCATCTGCTGAGCGATCGTCACGGGGCCCTCCAACGCGGCGAGGGTCGCAGACGGCCCCGAGGGGGTCAACGCGGCCAGCCGACCCCGGGCTGGGACTACGCGCGAGCCCGGCCTCGCGTATGCTGTCGCACCGGGGGAACGAAGGAGAGCCGACGTGAGCATCGAGGATCGCTACCAAGCGTACGCCGACGCATTCGAGGAGAGCTACGAGGACGACGACTGGTCGCGCATCGAGCCGTTCTTCACCGAGGACGCCGTGTACGAGGGCGACCCGGAGGACGCGCGGGGACGCGCGGCCGTGCTGGCCAAGCTGAAGGGCGGAGTCGACACCTTCGACCGGCGCATGGACAGCCGCACGCCGGACTTCCAGTCCCCGTCGGTCGAGGGCGACACCCTGACGATGAAGTGGACGGTCACCTACACCAAGGCAGGTTGCCCGGACCTGGCGATCTCGGGCCTCGAGACCGCGATCTTCGAAGGTGACCGCATCAAGCTGCTGCGCGACACCTTCGATCCCGACGCGCAGAAGGCCATGGGCGAGTGGATGACCGCGCACGGAGCCAAGCTCCAAGGCTGAGCATGGATCGACAAGCAGCCCTGGCGGCACTGACCGCGCCCGGCGAGCCCTACGAGCTGGAAGAGGTCGAGCTCTACGGACGTGCGTGCCGCGCCTTCCGGCACGCACCACCCACCCTGCGGGATCTCTTCGAGCAGGCGCGCAGCGACCTGCCGTTCATCCTCTACGACGGCGAGCACCTGACCTTCGAGCAGGCCTGGGTCGAGTCGTGCCGCATCGCGACGCTGCTGGTGGACGAGTACGGGATCGGGCACGGTGACCGCGTCGCGATCTCCATGCGGAACTATCCGGAGTGGATCCTCGCCTTCATGGCCGTGACGTCCGTGGGCGGAATCGCCGTCGCCATGAACGCGTTGTGGCAGCCCGAGGAGATGGCGTACGGACTGCGGGACAGCGGCGCCCGGGTGCTGTTCGCGGACGAGGAGCGGCTCGAGCGGCTCGCGCTCTGCGAGCACGCGTTCGACGACCTGGGCATCCTGGCCGTGCGCGCCGAGAGCCTGCACGGGCTGAACGCGCGTCCACTGCCCGCGGCGCTCTCGGGCGTGGCGCTCTCGACGGTCGCCGCGGACTCCATGCCGAGCATCGACATCCAGCCCGAGGACGACGCCACCATCTTCTACACCTCCGGCTCGACCGGCCACCCCAAGGGCGTGGTCTCCTGTCACCGCAACATCATCTCTGCTCTCCTGTCCTGGGAGCTGGACGCTCGAGCCGTGTCGTACATGCACGGAGTGGAGTTCGTGCTGCCGGCCGAGCAGCAGGCCACGCTGCTGGCCGTGCCGCTCTTCCACGTGACCGGCTCGCACGCCGTGTACCTGTCGTCGTACCGCGCGCAGCGGCGGATCGTGTCGATGTACAAGTGGGACGTCGACCATGCGGCCGAGCTGATCGAGCGCGAGGAGATCTCGTCGGTGGTGGCGCCGCCGGCGATGACCGGCGACCTGGTCGAGGCGGCCGCGCGCACGAACCGCGACCTGAGCTCACTGGCGACGGTGGGCGGCGGCGGCGCGCCGCGGGCGCCGGCCCAGGTCCGGAACATCGAGCGGGCCTTCACCAAGGCGATGCCGAACACCGGCTGGGGAATGACCGAGACCAACGCCATCGGCGTGGGGATCTTCGGTCAGGACTACCTGGACCACCCGGAGAGCTCGGGTCGCTGCTCGGCCGTGCTCGACCTGCGGATCGTGGACGAGAACGGACACGAGCTTCGCCAAGGCGAGCGCGGCGAGCTCCAGGTGCGCGGCACGTCGGTCGTGCGCGGCTACTGGAACCGTCCGGACGCCGACGCCGAGACCTTCTCGGACGAGTGGCTGTGCACGGGCGACGTCGCCTACCTGGACGAAGAGGGCTTTGTCTACATCGTGGACCGCATCAAGGACCTGGTGATCCGCGGCGGAGAGAACATCGGCTGCGGCGCCGTCGAGGCCGCCCTGCTCGAGCACCCGGACGTGCTCGAGGCCGGGGTCTACGGCGTGCCCGACGAGCGGCTCGGCGAGGAGGTCGGTGCGACCGTCTACGCACAGGGCGGCGTGGACGAACAGGCGCTGCACGAGTTCCTGAAGCCCCGCCTCGCCCGCTTCGAGATCCCGCGCTACCTGCGCTTCGCCGACGCGCCCCTGCCGCGGACCGCGTCGGGCAAGATCCTGAAGCGGCAGCTGCGCATGGAGGCGCTGAGCGAGCTCGACGCCGGGTGAGCGATCCCTTGGAGGTAACGCGTGGACGCCATGGCGGGAGACGAGCGGGATCGCTTGATCTCGGCCTCGGCGCGCAACCAGGCGGACTGGCACGACGCCTCCCTCCGCGCGCTCGGAGTGCGAACGTCGCGCACCGGGGGGCTCTGGTCTCGCGAGCCGACGGCGCCCTCCATCTACCTGCGGGCGATGACGCTCTGCCCGGTTCGCGAAGCGCCGCAGATCGCGGCCGAGATCGGGCGCCTGGTCGAGTCCGACCCGGGCGCGCCGATCGTGATGTGGGACTCGTTCGGCGAGCTAGACCTGGCTCCGCTTGGGCTCAGCCGCGCGCCCTGGACCGGTCAGTGGTGGGCCAAGGCGGCCACGACGCGCACAGACGAGCCGCGCGTCGAGGGTCTCGAGATCGAGCGCGTCACGGACCGGGCGGGACTCGAGGCATTCGGAGTCGCCACCGCGGACGGCTTCGAGTCCGACGCGGCGCTGCGCGCGGGGGGGGCACTTGCCTGGCACGACCCGGAGACCTTGGCCGACCCGCGCATGCGCTACTTCGTCGGCCGTCTCGACGGCCGCGTCGTTACCAGCTCCATCGCCTACGTCGGTCGCGACGTCGTGGGGATCTACGGGGTCTCGACCCTGCCCGAGTTCAGGCGCCGCGGCTTCGGCAAGGCGATCACCTGGGCGGCGGCCACGGTCGCGCCGAAGCTCGATGTGATCCTGGCGCCGGACGAGATGGCGCGCGGCATCGACGCGGAGCTCGGCTTCAGCAAGCTCGCCGAGTTCGCGCCCTGGACGCGTCAGCCCTCCTGATCGCCGGCGCGCACGACCTCGATCAACGGCCTCACCGCAGCGACGTCGGCGCACTCCGCGGCCAGGCCAGCGAAACCAGTGCCACCGCACACCACGTCCCCTCGAGCACGACGAAGGGCATGAAGTCGATGCCGTACGATGCGTACGCCGCCACCGCCGCGCCCACGGCGTTCAAGCCCTGGTAGCGCTTCGAGTTCGGCGCCAGCCAGCCGACCAGGTTGGCGAAGAACGCCGCGAGCAGGATCGCGACGCCTATGGATCCGATGATCTGCACGGCTCGACTCCTCTCGACGCGGGTGCATACTTCCGGCCGAAGATGACGGATGGCGGCACAACCCGCACGACGATCGACGATCTGCTCGGCGAGGCTCGCGCCCGGATCGACCGGGTGACGCCCGAGCAGGCCGCAAGCGAGGCGAGGGCCGGGGCCGTGCTGGTCGACACGCGCTGCGGCGAGGACCGCGCGCGCGAGGGCTCGATCGAAGGCTCGGTGCACGTTCCGCGGACGCTGCTCGAGTGGCGTGCCGATCCCTCCTGCGATCACAGCGACCCGCGGATCGCGAACCTCGACGCCAGGCTCATCGTGATCTGCAACGACGGCTACTCGTCGAGCCTCGCGGCCGCGAACCTCCGCCGCCTCGGCTTCCGCCGGGTGGCCGACCTGATCGGGGGTCACCGAGCCTGGGTCGCGGCGGGCCTTCCCGTCCAGGGCGCCTGACCGCGAGTCCGCAGGAGTGCCGCTACAGCAGTGCCGAGAGGGTCCGCTCCAGGCGCTCGCGATACTCCTCGTCGATTGCCGCGGGCGCCTCGCGGTTGAAGGCCTGCCCGATCTCGCCCAGGAACGCGACGCCGTGCAGCGCCGTGTACAGGTCGAGCCGATCGGCCGGGGCGCTCCCGGGCTCCATAGCCCGGCACCAGGCGTCGATGTACCCCGTGTCGTGACCGGCGGAGAGCAGCGCCATGCGGGTCAGCGCGACCGTCCAGAGCGGGTCACCGAACGCCATGGAGTCGACGTCGACGATTCCCGTCAGGCGACCTTCGTGCACGATCACGTTCTTGGTGGTGATGTCGTGGAAGAACGCGCGCGGGCGCACGTCGTCCAGGTCCTCGGTGGCGTCGAGCCTGGCGGCAGCGCGGTCCGCCCAGACGGGGTCGATCACGCCGGCTCTCTCGATCCAGCGCCGGGTCCTGCGAAGCGAGCCGTCGAGCACGCCGCGCCACTTCTCGGCGAGCCCGCGCCCGGACGAGTCGAGTGCGTACCCATAGCCGGTCGCCTCCGGCAGGCGCGAGGCGAGGCGCTGGAGGTCGACCATCTGGCGAGCGATTCTCTGCCGCTCGTGCGTCGAGAGCGAGCCGTACACGTCGCCGAGATCCGTGCCGGGAAGGCGCTCGAGCACGAGGAAGGGAAACGCGAAGCGCTGCATCTCGAGGTCCGAGTGGAGCACCTCGGGTAGCGGCACGCCGAGAGGCCGGAGCAGTCCCTCCCAGTAGAGCGCACCCCGCAGCGCGGGCCGGTTCTCGGGATCGGCGATCCGGAGCACCACGGGGTCGCCCGAGTCGAAGAGCACCTCGTACACGAAGTGGTGCAATCCCGTCGGAAAGCGCCGCACCGAGGCCACTTGGCGGCCGAGGACCGTCCCCGCGATCTCGAACGCATCGACCCGGGTCGGCTGCACCTCGCCCTCCCTGCTTGCCGCGCTGCCCTGCGGAGTCGTTACACTTCCGCCCCGCCATGCGCACGCGCTTGATTCGCTACGGGCTCCTCGCGGTCATGCTGCTCGCGCTCGTACCCATGAAGGCGAGCCTCGACTTCGGCCTCGGCAGGCGCTCGAACGACGCGAGCTACTACTACACGATCGCGCGGCACGTGGCTTCGGGAGACGGGCTGCGCAGCAACGTGTCGCTCTACTTCCAGGGGTTTCGCTCGTTCCCCCACCGCGTGACGACGAGCCCCGGCTGGCCGCTGGCGCTCGGTGGCGCCGGAGCCTTGCTCGGGATCGACCGCGTCGCGCACTCGCTGCCGATCGCCCTGTTCTTCGCCGACCTGCTGCTGCTGTACGGGCTCGCGCTCAGGCTTCGCCGGGGCATCGCCGGAGACCGGCCGGGCTGGATGTTCCGCGACGGCTGGGTTCCCGACTTCGGGCACCTGGCCGTCTTCTTGCTCGCGACGAACGTGGTGTTCTTCCGCTTCACGTCGGTCCCGAACAACGAGCCGCTCGGCTACGCCCTGCTCTTCGGCGCGTTGATCGGGGTGGACCGCGCGGCGCGCGGCCGGAGTCTCGGGTGGGCCGGTGCGGCGGGGGTGCTCTCGGGCATCGCCCTGCTGACCCGCCCGCAACTGGTCCCGCTGGTCTTCGCCGTCCCCTTCGTGCTGCTCTGGGTTGGCATCGGAGACCGGGAGCGGCGCCCGCTGGCGTCGGTCGCCACGGCCGGCGTGCTCGTACCGCTCGTGCCGTGGGCGCTCTACCTGGCCAGCTGGGACGCGCTGGGGCCGGGCGCGTTTCTAGGCCTCGAGGCGCTGCGCGAGACTCCGAGCCTGGGAGAGTTCGCGCACACGACGCAGGGTCCATCCTGGGCGTGGTTCGTCCTCGACCGGCTGGGCGGACTCGGCGTGGCATTCGACCCGCGCAGCCCCATGTCGTACGTCAGCCACTTCGGCGCCCTCGCCTACGCCGTGCCGCTCGCGGGGGGGCTCTTCGGAGGCCGGTTGCTGCTGCGCCGGCATCGACCGTCCGTCGCGCTCGCGCCCGACCACGCGTTGCCCGTCGCCATGGTGCTCGTGGGCGTCGGCGCCCTGCTGCCGATCCACTTCTTCCACGCCACGATCTATCGGCCGTGGGTCTTCGGCTTTCGCCACGGGCTCCCACTGCTGCTGCTGATCCTGCCCGCCCTCGCCTACCTGGACTCGCACTCGGACCGCGTCTGGCGCGCCGCGGCGGCGCTGCTCGTCGCGGCGACGCTCTGGATGAACGGCTCGGCCATGCGCACGCTGCTGTCGACTCCGATCGGGTCGGGCCTGGCGCCGCCGGAGCAGCGGATGATCGCCTGGCTCGACCGCCAGGATCCCCGGCCGACCGCGATCACGACCCGGCCGTGGCCCTACGGCGCGTTCGGCCGCTCGGGCTTCCACTGGATCGTCTGCGACGCGGACCCGGAGGACACTCTTCGCCTGCTGCACGAGGTGGGCGCCGACTACGTGATCGCCTCGGGCCGCGAGCTGCAGTGCGGGTTCTTGCGCGGCGTGTATCCCGACCGGCTCCGGGTGGCGAAGCGCTTCGGCAAGAAGCTTCACGTGCTCGAGCTGCGCGACCTCGAACC
>JAFDDB010000144.1 GCA_019311115.1 Deltaproteobacteria bacterium | reverse complement strand
ATGCGGTGCACGAGCGTGCGGCAGTCCGGAATGTCGTGGATCAATCCCATGACGACGCCCGCGGACCAGATTCCGCCGTCGGGGTCGCCGTCGTCGAAAGCGTTGCCGGCGTTCTGGCCGGTGACCAGGTGGCGGATGTCCTCGAACTGCAGGTCCTGACCCTTCTCGCGCTCGATCTTGACTACCTCGTCGGCCATCTTGTTCTTGAACACGCGCTCGGTGTTGCGAAGCGCGCGGAAGATCAGCGACGTCGAGAGCTCGCTGCCCTCGACCATGGCCTGCTTGATGTTCTCGTGGACCGGGGCTTCCTGCGTGATCATGAAGCGCGTGCCCATGCAGATGCCCTCGGCGCCGAGAGCCAGCGCGGCCGCCAAGCCCTGCCCGTTGCCGAAGCCGCCGCACGCGACGACCGGGATCTCGAGTGCCGCGGTCGCGGCCGGGATCAGCACCAGTCCGGGCGTGTCGTTCTCACCGGGGTGCCCGCCGCACTCGAAGCCGTCGATGGTGACGGCGTCGCAGCCGATCTTCTCGGCCTTCAGCGCGTGGCGCACCGCGGTGCACTTGTGGATCACCTTGATGCCGGCTTCCTTGAGCATCGGCAGGTACTTCTCGGGGCTGCGCCCGGCGGTCTCGACGATCGGGACCTGTGCCTCGATGATCGACCGCACGAACTCGTCGTAGTTCGGCGGATTCAAGCCCGGCAGGAACGTCAGGTTCACGCCGAAGGGCTTGTCCGTCAGGGTCCGGATGCGCGCGATCTCGTTCGTCAGCGCCTCGGGACTGGGCTGAGTGAGCGCCGTCATCACGCCGAGACCGCCCGCTTCGGAGACGGCCCCTGAGAGGTCCGCAGTCGCGATCCTCATCATGCCGCCCTGGATGATCGGGTACTCGATGCCGAAAAGCTCTGTGAGTCGTGTCTTGTACATGACACACCGATACCACGCGCCAGCGCCCGCCTACAAGGCACCCCCGGGGACCGCTGCTGGGCTGCCCGGCGGGTCGGCTTGGACCGCGCGGCGGCCGGACTCGCTCAGGTCGCGGAGGAACCCGTAGAAGAACCGCGTGCCCGCGACCATGATCGGGCAGACGGTCAGCTCGACGGGGAACTCCTCGCCGCTCTTCCGGATGCCGGTCAGGTTGTCCACGTGCTTGTCGATGATGCGCCCTTCGCCCGTCGCCAGGTAGTGCTCGAGCGACTTGCGGTGGGTTTCACGGTACGAGGGCGGGATGATCAGGTCCGCGACGAGCCGGCCCCGCGCCTCTTCCAGGGTGTAGCCGAAGATGCGCTGCGCCGCGGGATTGAACTCGAGCGCGAACCCTTCCTCGTTCATGACGATGATCGCCTCGAGCGCCGCGTTCATCATCGCGCCCCGTACCTGCTCCAGGTTGCGCAACGCCTCGTCCGCGAGCCTGCGCCTCTGCAGTGCGCTTCCCACGAACCAACCGAGCGCGAGGACCGCGATGTAGAACGGGATCGCGGTCACGAGCAGCGGAGTCGCGATCCGGACCGCGACGTCGTCGAGAAGCTCGCGCGGAATCACCGAGATGAACATCCAGTAGTTCACGCCGGGCGCGTCCACCTCGCGGCCGGCAGTCTGGCCTCGTGTCTGGACGGTGTCGAAGTAGAAGAGGCCATCGTCGCTCTCGGCTCGCCCCTGGGGCGCCGCCTGGAACTCCTCCCATACCTCTGGGAACGTTCGCGCAAAGCTGCGCCGATGCTCGAGCGCGAACCCCCACTCGACGTCGGGCCGGTGCCGGAGCCAATAGCCTTCGGAATTGACGATCATGCGCTGGATGCCCGCGTCGTCGGCACTCCGCTCGAAGCCGCGCAGGAACTGCCCGCCGCGCACATTCAACACGACGACTCCGCGTAGCCGGCCGGCGGCGTCCTCCACCGGCGTCGCCAGGCGGACCACGGGCTTGTACGGCTCCTCGATCGCGCCGTGTTCGACGTTCAGCTCCATGGGCGAGACGAACAGATCGCCGGGCTGCAACCGGATCGTCCCCGTGAAGTAGCTGCGGTCCCGCTTGTCCTGCAGCTCGTCCGCGGGTGTGAGTCGCGGGCCATCCGCTGCTTGCTCGATGCGCAGCACCTCGCGCCCCGTCGCGCCGATGAAGCGTAGCTGGAAGTAGCCGGGCCGGCGGCGCGCGAAGGCGAGCAGGCTGCGCTCGAGAGCCGCGACGCGCCCGGTGGAGTCGTCGTCGAAGATGTCGCCGACCAGGTCGGCGACAAAGTGGAGATCTGCGCTCGCGATGGCCAACTCGCGCTCGACCCGGTGGACGCCGCGCTGGATGACCGAGGTCTCCTGCGTCACGAGCCTGGCCTCCTCGGCCCCGACGCGCGCTCGATACTCGAACACGAAGCCGAGCAGGAACACGAGTGTCATCGGCACGACGACCTGCAGGAAGAGCGGCATCGGCACGCTGACGAAGCGGCGCCTCAGCGCGTGCAGCGGACCCTGCGGCGCCTGCTCGCCGATCGACCACCAGTCCTGCTGCCGTCCGTCCATGCGAACCACGCACCTCCGGACGAAATTCTATCGCAAATCGGGATCCGTTCCTCGCGCCGCCGTGTTCCGCGTTCGCGCAGCGGAGCCGACATGACGGCCGTCATGTCGCCGCACAGCGAACTCGGCTAGTCCGAATCTGAACGATCGCGCCGTCATTCAGCGAGGAGACGAGTCATGTCGTATAGCCACTACGAGCGTCTTTCTGCCGTCGACGCGGCGTTCCTGGCCGTCGAGGACCACGATGCGCACATGCACATCGGGTCGGTCGCGCTCTTCGACGCCGAGCCGCTGACGCTCTCCGGTGGAGAGCTCGACTTCGAGCGCATCGTGCAGTTCACGACGGACCAGCTGCACAAGATGCCGCGATTTCGCCAGAAGCTCGCCTGGATTCCGGGCTTCGGGCAGCCGGTGTGGGTCGACGACGCCAGCTTCAACCTGCAGTACCACATGCGCCACACGGCGCTGCCGGTGCCTGGGGACATGCGGCAGCTCAAGCGGTTGGCCGGGCGGATCATGTCGCAACAGCTCGACCGCGGAAAGCCGCTCTGGGAGCTGTGGGTCGTCGAGGGCATCGAGGGAAACCGCTTCGCGACCATCTCCAAGATCCACCACTGCCTCGCAGACGGGATCTCGGGGCGCGACGCGCTCAACGTGATGATGGGCCCCGATCCCGACTACGTCCCGAGTCCGCCCGGGCGCTGGGTCCCGCGGCCTGCGCCCCGCGGCGTGGAGCTCTTCGCGGGCGAGGTCCGGCGCGCGCTGACGCTTCCCTTCCGGCTCATGGGCTCGGGCGAGTCCGGCGCCGGCGGCCCGCGGAAGGGTCTCGACTCGCCGGCGGAGGCGATCCAGGGTCTCCGGGACGCGGCGAGCAGCGGGATCCAGGCCATCAGCCGCACGCCGCTCAACGTAGAAATCGGCCCCCACCGGCGCTTCGACTGGGCGAGGGTCGACCTGGACGAGGTCAAGGAGATCCGCGCGCGCGCCGGAGGCAAGGTGAACGACGTCGTGCTCGCCGTCGTCTGCGGCGCGCTGCGGCGCTTCCTGAAGCAGCGCGGTGAGCGCCTGGAGTCGATCGAGTTCCGCGCAGCGGTTCCGGTCAGCCTGCGCACCGACGCGGACACCGGCACGCTCGGCAACCGCGTGTCCGGCATCGTGGCCACGCTCCCGCTCGAAGAGGCCGATCCCTGGCTACGGCTGCTGCGCATTATCGACCTGACGCGCGAGCTCAAGAGCTCCGGCCAGGCTGCGGGAGGCGCGCTCCTCGAGCAACTGCTCGAGCTGGTCCCGTACCGAATCTCCGCACCGCTCGCGCGCTGGGGCGCGCAGCGCGGGATCGCCAACCTCGTCGTCACCAATGTGCCCGGACCGGAGGCACCCGTGTACATGCTGGGCTCCCGCATGCTGGCCAGCTACCCCGTGGTGCCGCTCGCTCCCAAGCAGGCACTGGGAGTGGCGCTCTTCAGCTACGACGGGGGACTCTTCTGGGGCTTCAACTCGGACTGGGACGCGCTACCCGACCTGCACGACTTCGAAGAGCAGATCCTGCTCGAGTTCGAGGCGCTGCGGAAAGCGGTCGCGATCTCGCCCTCGCACGCGGAAGACCCGACGGTCCTGGCGAAGTCGCCCTTGGGGGAAGACTCCGCTTGACTCACTGCTGGCTGCTCGGCTCTACTGAGTTCCCGGAAGCGGTGGAAGATCCGAGGAGCGCGAAGTGGCCCAATGCAGCGACACTGCGAAGCTGGCTAGCGAGACCCTGGTACTCGTCTTCGACCTGGTCGACTCCGAGATCGCGAACTCCCCCAGGAACCTGGTCGCCTTTCTAGAAAGCGACGCGTACCAGAAGGCTCTCACGGCGACTCTTCTGAAGGAGGGTCGGCGGCTGATGGCAGAAGGCCCGCGAGGCGTGTCGGCGTCGGCGGCCGAGGATCCGTGGGTCGTCCTGAAGGTTCTCGGGCAGACCACACTGGCTACCGCCGAGCGAAGCACGAAGCAGCGCATCGAGACGAGCTCCGGATTCAAGCAGGTCGAGGTGTCCGTCAACCAGACGGTCTGCGCGTTCAAGGCCTCGAAGACCGGGATCTGGATCAGCAAGAACAAGGAGTGGCTGATCGTAGTCGCTGCCGGGCTGGGAGTCGGCACGATCGCGGCAATGTACGTGCTGCGCGAGGGCGACTCCCTCGCCGAACGTGGCTTGATCCTCGCGAAGGACAAGCTGAAATGGAAGGTCGCCGGAAAGCTCGAGCTCGGCGCGTCGCAGCTCGAGTTCAAGCCGTCGCAACGGGAATTCAAGCTCGGCGCGTTCGTGCAGGGCAACTTCCAAGGCGTGAGAGCGAAGATCGACCTGCGCGTGGCGACGCGCAACGACAGGTTGGCCTCGGCCGGTGGAAGCGCTCAGGTCATCGTCCCATTGGGCAAGACGGCTTCGCTCACGGGAGACGCCGCGATCAGCGGGTGGCGCGAGGACATCTCTCTCGTCCCGACCGGACCGATGAACCTCGACTACAAGCTCGGTCTCAAGCTGAAGTGGATGGGACAGGGTTCCGGCTCACGCTTCTCGCTGCAGCTTGCAGCGGACGCCGCGCAGACCAAGGGAGAGCAGTCGGTCGGATCGAAGCTGGGGGTTCAGTTCAGCACCAAGCTTGGAGGCATCCCCACGGCGCTGACCGGCGCGGCAAGAGCCGGGGCAACTCGTCCGGACGGCTCGCAGTCATGGAAGCAGGATTACGGGATGGAGATCGGGGTCAAGTTCGAACTCTAGCCCCGCCTGCTAGCGCCGGAGCCGAAGACCCGGGGCGAGGCGATCGACCAGCGCTCCGATGCCGGACGAGCCGGAGCGCTTCTCTCCGCCCGCGGCCGGCGTATCGGGGAAGAGCCGGTAGAACAGGTTCATCCAGGCGTCGACGGCGCTCGGTGAGGCCAGGTAGGCCAACTCGCTCAGCAGGCCGAGCGGATTCCCGACGCGCTTCGGCCTGCGCACGACCGCGTCGCAGATCATGTCCGCGGCCTGCGCGGGCGTCAGTGAGAAGTAGGTGTCCCAGAGCGCGGTCGGCGCGGCCATCCCGGTCTTGACCAGCGGCATGTAGACGGTGGTGATCGACACGCCGTCCGCGAGAAGCTCGCTCGCAGCCGACCGCGAGAACGCGTCGATGGCGGACTTCGACGCCAGGTAGGCGGAGAAGTGCGGGCCGCTGGTCTGCACGCCCATCGTCGACACGTTGACGATGTGCCCGCCGCCGCGCTCGCGCATGCCGGGGACGAAGCCCAGGATCAGCTTGAGCGCGCCGAAGTAGTTGAGCTGCATCGTGCGCTCATAGTCGTGGAAGCGATCGTACGCCAGCTCGAGCGAGCGGCGGATCGAGTGCCCCGCGTTGTTGACCAGCACGTCGACTCCGCCGTGCTCATCGAGCACGCGCTTGGTCAGCAGGTCGCAGGACTCCAGGCTCGACAGGTCCGTCGGGTAGCACCAGGCGGCTCCGCCCGCGTCCTCGATGGCGCTCTTCGCCGCCGCCAGCCGCTCGGCGTTGCGCGCGACCAGCAGGACCGTCGCACCCGCCGCACCGAGCTTCAGCGCCGCGGCGCGTCCGATCCCGGCCGACGCCCCCGTGACCAGGACGCGCTTGCCCCGCACGGCCCGCGCCAGCGCCGGGCTGTGGCGCAGGTCGCAGTCGAGGTTGGCCTCCCAGTACTTCCACAACCGCTCCGCGTAAGGAGCCGCTGCGGAATGCCGAACTGCCAGGCCGCGATGCCCCCGAGGAGTCGTCCCGCAAGGGCCGCCCCGGCGCTGTCCGCCACGCCACCCAGGAGCGTGCCGCGGCTCGCGTCGAGCGACGCGACGAACCGGGGCGCGCGCGCCACCCGCAAGAAGAGGTTCAGCGTGTCCGGCGTGCTCGCTGGATCGGGATCGACCAGGTGGAAGGTCCTGCCGTCGAGGTCCGGAGCGTGCGCGAGCCAGTCCATCGCGCGCGCCACGAAGTCGACGGGGACGATGTTCATCGGGCCGACGTCCACGCCGACGAGCGGCAGCCACGGCGGGAGCGCGGCCGCCAGCAGCTGGATCGGCCGGAAGAAGTAGTAGGGACCGTCGACCTTGTCCATCTCGCCAGTCTCCGAGTGACCGACGACCATGCTCGGCCGGTACACGCGCCACGGCACGCGGCACTCGTGCCGGACCACCCGCTCGGACGCGTGCTTGGTCCGGAAGTACGGGTCGTCGAGACCGACCGCCTCGTCGAACATGTCCTCGCGGAAGACACCCGGGTAGCGGCCAGCGGCGGCGATGGAGCTGACGTGGTGGAAGTGCGCGGCCTCGGCGGCGTTCGCCAGCTGCACCGCGTGCCAGGTGCCCACGACGTTGGCAGCGTCGAGACTGCGCGCGTCGGCGGCCATGTCGTAGAGCGCGGCCACGTGGAAGAAGTGGTCGATGCGCCTGCGGAGCCCGGCCAGGGTCTCGGGGTCTACACCGAGGAGCGGCTTCTCCAGGTCGCCGACGACGGGGACCACCCGATCCGGCGCGGCGCCCCAACGCTCGCGGAGCGCGTCGAGCCGGTCGAGGGAGGACTCCCGGACCAGGACGTGCACGGTGCCTCCCCGCGCGAGCAGCAGCTCGACGAGGTGTCGGCCGATGAAGCCAGTCGCTCCAGTGACGAAATAGCGCATGTGACTCTCGCTCGACGGCCCCGTCGCCCCCGTCGCCCGGTTGGTGCAGGAACCGCACCAACGTCGCGCTCAACGCACGCTCTTCCGCGAGGTCGTGGCGTGTGGTCGAGCATCACAGCCTGAGTCGTGGAGTCCCACCCAACTCCGACGCACTCGCGCGCCCTTGCGCCGTCGCGCGCTGCGCTTAGGCTGCGAGCATGCAACGGAATCTGATCGCTCTGGCCCTGGCTTCGGGAATGCTCCTCCTCTCCGGCGCCGCGCTCGCCGCGGATCTGCGCGACCGCGCCAACGCCGTCTTCGACCCGATCCCAGACGGAATTCCGGAGATCGCCGACAATCCGGTCACGCCCGACAAGGTCCACCTCGGACGCATGCTGTTCATGGATCCGCGGCTCTCCGCCAGCGGCCTGATCAGCTGCAATACCTGTCACAACCTGGGCACGGGCGGGGACGACAACGTGCCCGTCTCGGTCGGGCATCGCTGGCAGAAGGGGCCGCGCAACGCGCCGACGGTGCTCAACGCCGTATTCAACGTCGACCAGTTCTGGGACGGACGCGCCGACGACCTGAAGGCCCAGGCCAAGGGGCCGGTGCAGGCCGGCGTCGAGATGGCCAATACCCCGGAGAACGTCGAGATGGCGCTCCGGAGCATGCCCGAGTACGTGGCGCTCTTCGGCAGGGCGTTCCCCGGCGAGAAGCAGGCCACGACCTTCGACAACATGGCGCGCGCCATCGAGGCCTTCGAGGCCACGCTGGTGACGCCGGCCTCACCCTTCGACCGGTTCCTGAACGGCGAGGACGCGGCGCTCGACGCCCGAGAGAAGCAGGGCCTGGCGCTCTTCATGGACAAGGGCTGCATCACCTGCCACAACGGCGTCAACATCGGCGGGAACAGCTACTTCCGCTTCGGCTTGGTCGAGTCGCCGGGTGCAGACATCCTGCCTCCCGGAGACAAGGGCCGACAGGCGGTGACGATGGCCGAGAGCGACGCCTACGTGTTCCGCGTCGCGCCGCTCCGCAACGTCGCGCTGACGGCGCCCTACTTCCACTCCGGTGCGGTCTGGGACCTGGAGCGGGCGGTGTCGGTCATGGCCTCGGTGCAGCTCGGCGTCGAGCTCAGCGACGACGAGGCCGGCGCGATCGTGGCCTTCCTGGACGCGCTGACGGGCGAGGCGCCGCGCGTCGAGTACCCGATCCTGCCGCCCGAGACCGCGGACACGCCTCGGCCCCGGTTCTGAGCGCGCGCACAGCCCGGGAGCCGGGCGGCCGTTCGGCCTATCCTGTGGGCCTCGATGACCTCACGACCTGAGAGCCCGGACGAAGCGACGCGTCTCTTCGAGACCGCACTCGCGGCGATCGACGCCGCGAACGCGGACGATCCGCACACGCTCGAGGTGCGCGGTGAGCGCCGGCCCAAGGAGCTCGCGCACGCCGAGCTGGTGACCGAGTGGGTCCGCCGGCTCCGGCCCGACGCCAGCGAAGCCTTGCGGCTCGCGGCGCGCGCCCACCACGTACGGCGCTGGGAGATCTCGCGCGAAGGCTACCCACAGGATCGCTCCGGCTACCTGCGCTGGCGGAAGGACCTGCAGGAGCTGCACGCGAAGATCACGGCCGGGATCCTGCGCCAGGCCGGCTACGCCGAGCCGGTCGTCGAGCGCGTGGAGAACATCCTGTGGAAGCGCGGCCTCGGGCGCGACGCCGAGGTGCAGACCTTCGAGGACGCGCTCTGCCTGACGTTTCTCGAGACGCAGCTCGCGGCCTTTTCGGACCAGACCCCCGAGGCCAGGGTTCGGACGGTGCTCGCGAAGACCGTCGACAGGATGAGCGCGCCGGCGCGGCGCCTCGCGCTCGAGCTGTCGCTGCCGGACGACGCCCGCGCGCTGATCGCGGAGTCGCTCGAGAGCTAGCCGCGCGAAGCCGCTAGGCTTGCGGCCATGCTCGACACCGGGCAGCGACGGGCATTCGACGAGCAGGGCTTCGTGCGGATTCCGAAGGCGTTCGCCGGCCCGGAGGCGGCCGCCATGGAGGACCGCGTCTGGGAGATCCTCGAAGAGCGCTCCGGCGCGCGCCGCCACGACCCCTCGACCTGGCGCGGGGACCGGCCGAGCCACCTGCAGTCCTTCCGCACGAACGCGGTGTTCCGCGCGATCTACGGCGAGGCGACGCTGGGCGCGATCGACGACCTGCTCGGCGCGGGCGCCTGGCCGCAACCCAAGCACTCGGGGCAGTTCCTGATCTCGTTCCCACAGCCCGGACGCGAGTGGACCGTGCCCTCGAGTCCCTGGCACACCGACTTCTCGTTCGCAGAGGTCCAGGGTGACCGGCTCGGCGGCCTGCTGATCTTCGCCTTCATCGCCGACGTTCCGGCGCGCGGCGGCGGAACGCCCGTCGTCGTCGGCGGGCACCGCCTGGTTCGCGCCTTCGTCGAGTCCCGGCCCGAGCAGGTGAAGCTCGAGATGAAGGTCTCGCGCCGCAACTTCCTGGACAGCGATCCATGGCTCCGCGCGCTCGCGGCCCGGACCGACACCGGGAACCGCATCGAGCGCTTCATGGAGCGCGAGCACGAGATCGACGGCGTGCCAGTGCGCGTCGCGGAGCTGACGGGCGAAGCGGGCGACGTGATCGTCGCGCACCCGTGGCTGCTCCACGTGCTGGCCCCCAACTGCGGAGACCGCCTGCGCATGGGCATGGCACAGCGGATCCGGGGACGATGATCACACTTGCGTAACCGTACAGTTACGTATAGTCTGGACCCCTGAACCCGAGATCAAGGAGCACCGTCCAGATGGGAATCCAGATCAGCCCGCTGCACGTCCGTAGGAGCATCCTGATCCAGGCGCCACCCGCTCACGTCTGGCAGGAGTTCGAGTCCTTCGACCGCATCGCCGCGTGGTTCGGGCGCGGACACGAACTGCACCGCTTCGACGCAAAGCTCGGCGGCCAGGTCGAGATGAGCGTCGGCATCGACGGCGAGCGGCGCCACTACGGCGGGCCGGTTCTCGTGTTCGACCGCGAGCGCGAGGTGACCTTCGAGAGCAACTGGCACGCCCCGCACGCGTGGCCCGTTCCGACCTTCTTCACGTTCCGCCTGACGCCCCTCTACGACGGGACGGGGGTGGAGATCTTCCACCACGGCTTCGACCGGCTGGGAGCGGACGCCGCCGACAACCTGCAGGGGTTCGAGGAAGGCTGGGACATGAAGCACCTGACGGCGCTGCGATCGATCGTTGGGTAGCCGGGACGCATACACGGCGATCGCGGATCCGACCCGGCGCGAAATCCTCGACCTGCTGCGCGTGCGCGGCGTGCTCACGGCGGGTGAGATCGCTGCGAACTTCGGCGCGGTCTCGAGGCCGGCGATCTCGCGCCATCTCCGGGTGCTCAAGGAGTGCGGCGTCGTCGCTTCACGGCGCGAGGGGAAGTCGCAGAACTACGTTCTGGACCCGAAGCCGCTCGCAGACGTTCGCGACGGGTGGCTGGCCGGGTTCAGCAGCATGCAGGTGGCGAGCCTCGGCGCGCTGCGCAAGCGCGTCGAATCGGCAGGCCGCCCGCGTCGATCCCGACGCCGTAGGTAGAGGATCAATCGTCGTAGCTCTCGCGGATGTAGTCGAGCATGCCCTGACGGGCGTTCGGACTCCGGTCCGCGAGCGCCAACAGGCGCTCGCGCGAGATCGCGTACGTGATCATGTCGCTCAGGGCGGTGACCGTCGCCGAGCGGGGGCGCCCCTCGAGCGGACCCCGCTCCCCTACGACCCCGTGCTCGCCCACCTTGCGCACGTGTTCGCCGCCGATCGAGACGTCGGCCTCGCCCTCGGCGATCACGTAGCAGTCGAGCGACTCCGCGCCCTCGATCGTCAGGCGCTCTCCCGGCTCGAAGCTGAGCGGATAGGCGGTCGCCGCGAGCTCTTCGATCTCGGCGGGCGTGCACCGCGCGAAGAGCCCCGCGCGCGCCAGCAGCACCACCATGCTGAGCAGATCCGAGCCGCTGCGCACCAGGCCGGAGTCGGGCCTCGACTCGACCCGTGCGCGGAGCGCGTTGCGCCAGGCGGCGTCGTCGGCGCCGGTCCCGGGAAGCGGGCGCGCGCTCGATGCGTTGGCCTCCGGAAGCTCGGAGCTCACGGGTGTCGTCACGCTGACCGCTTCCTCGACGATCGCCGGAAGGGGTGTGCGCGCCCGGGCCTTCGCCACGTCGCACTTCAGGTGGAGCGACTCGAGCCCGCGCAGGATCAGCCTGTCCCGAAAGCGCGGAGCCGCACCCGCCAGCTCGATCTTCTCGAACCGGTCGAAGAGCCCGCGCACCGTGATCTCGATCTCGGCCTTGGCCAGCGACGCCCCCAGGCAGAAGTGGATGCCGCCGCCGAGCGAGAGCGGACGGAAGCGCTCGCGCATCACGTCGATCTCGTCGGGCCGCTCGAACTGCGCCGGGTCGTGGTTGCCCGCCCCGAGCAGCGCCATCACCGACTCGCCCGCGGGGATCGTGACTCCGCCCAGGTCCACGTCGTCTACGGTGTAGCGCGAGATGGCCTGCGCGGTTCCGTCGTAGCGCAGAAGCTCGTCGGGAAGCGTCTGGAACAGGGCCGGCTCGTCGCGCAGCTTCTGCACCTGCTCGGGCTGCTGCAGCAGGCCCCAGACGCTGTTGCCGAGCAGGTTGGTGGTCGTCTCGAAGCCGGCCCCGAAGAGCAGCGAGGCCATGTCGCAGACCTCGTCGTCGGTCATCGGGTCCTCGCTCGGGTCGTTGGCGAGCTGGCTCAGGATCTTGTCGTCGGGGCTGCGGCGTTTCTCGGCGATCAGGTCGAGGAAGTAGCTGCGGATCCGCCCCTCGGCGGCGTCGGCGCTCGCCATCATCTCGTCACTGGGACCGACCTCGAAGATGGCGACGAGATCGGAGACCAGCTGGCGGAACTGCGCGCGATCCGTCTCGGGCACGCCCAGCATCTCGCCGATCACGTAGACCGGAAGCGGGAACGCTACGGCCTCTAGCAGGTCACCCCCGCCCGCCTCCGCGTAAGGGTCGAGCAGGCTGTCCACGTAGCGCTCGATGTCCTGGCGCAGCGCGTCGATCTTGCGCCGCTTGAAGGCGCCGATCACCCGGCTCCGCAGGCGGGCGTGCGCGGCCCCATCGATGTTGAGCATCGATCCGACGCGGTTGGTGATGGCCGGGTGCGTCTGCCAGCTCGGCCCCACCGTCGTCTGCATCTGCTTGCCGAAGTCCTTGCCGAACCGGGGGTCGCGCGCGACGGCCGACACGTCGTCGTAGCGGGTGACCAACCACATGCCCAGGGAGCTGCGGTGTACCGGATCCAGGCGGCGCAGCTCGTGGTACAGGGGGTAGGGATCGCGGCGTCCCTCGGGCGTGGTGAAGAGCCGCACGGCCACCGCATCGGCGGCCTCGTTCGTCGTCCCGGTCATGGGCAGGGTCCTCCGGTCGGGCCGCTATCGTAGGCGCTTCAGAGCTCCTTGGGGTCACCGCAGACGAGTGACCCCTGCTCGAGCCACTCGCCCAGCTCCTGTGAGACGCGCTCGCTCCGCACCGCGTCGTAGGCGGCCAGGCTCCCGGCCGACAGCGTGTCCTGCCACTGCCCGCTGGTCCCCTTGTTGAAGAAGCGCGAGGTGTCCTTCCAGAGCCCCACGTTCGCCTCGGGGGCGAACTGCTCGGGCCGGGCTTTCATCGAGTCGAAGGTCGCGGCCCGCACGAGGTCGGGCCAGAGCGGCTCGGCCACGTCGACGCCGAGCAGCGCCGCGACGCGCCGCATCTGCCCCCCCAGGTCGGCCTGCAGGTCGGAGTAGTGGAGGAAGTGGAGGTTCGGCAGGTGCCGGAAGTCCCAGAACGACCGGGCGTGGCTGAAGTGCGACCAGAACGGAAAGCCGTCCTCCTCCCACTCGAACGAGCCCTGGTGGAGCCACATGTCGAAGCGCTCGTTCACGTCGGTCGGAAGTTCGGGCTCGTCGTCGGGGATCTCCGCGCCCGCGCTCTCCTGCAGTCGGCGCAGCACGTCCTCATCCATGTTCTCGATGTGATTCAGCATCGACACGAAGACGTCGCGCGGGTCGCGTCCGCAATACAGGTAGGTCGCCTCCTCGAAGTACGGGATGCCGTCGAGCGGCGTGTGCGTCTTGATGAAGCGCCGGTGCGTCTGCGCTTCGTAGCACGCGAGCATGTCCTCGGCGGGCTGGGTCAGGACCTCGATCCACGGCGACAGGTCCGAGAGCGGCGCGGGAAGCTCAGGCTTGTTGAAGATGAGCAGCCCGCAGATCATCTGCGTCCAGGTCGTCCCCGCCTTGTACGAGGTACACACGAAGACGTCGTCGGGGCGGGGCACGAACCCCTCCCAGCGAGCCGTGTCCATCAACGGGCTCTTGTAGTCGCGCAGTCGCTCGGGCAGGGCGTGCGGCATGTCGGCGAAGTCTCCTAGGTGCGGACCCAGTACTCCGAGAGTCCGCGGAAGCCCGGAACGCGCTTGTAGGTGAATCCGCGGTCGGATGGGCGCAGGTTCGGGTAGCGGCGGATCAGCGCGCCGATCGCCTCGCGCGCTTCGAGTCGCGCCAGGTGCGCGCCCAGGCACAGGTGCGCGCCGCCGCCGAAGGACTGGTGGTGTGTGTCCTCGCGCTCGATGTCGAACTCGTCGGGGTTCGGATACACGGACGGGTCGCGGTTCGCCGCCGCCACCACCGTCGTGATCCCCTGTCCCTGGCGGATCAGCACGCCGCCGATCTCGACGTCCTTCGGGGCGATCCTGCCCGACTGCGTGACGGGCGGATCGAAGCGGAGCATCTCCTCGATGGCGTTGGGGAGCAGGTCCGGCTGGTGCGTGAGCTTCGCGTACTGGTCCGGACGCTCCAGCAGCGCCTTCATGCCGTTCCCGATCAGGTCGCTGGTGGTCACGTTGCCCGCCACGAGCAGCAGGTTGCCCATGGTCACGATCTCGCGCTCGGTCAACTGGTCGCCGTCCTCGTTGGCGCTCACCATCTTTCCGATCAGGTCGTCGCTCGGGCTCTCGCGACGCTTCTGGATCTCGGCGCGGAAGCAGGCTTCGAGCGACTCCTGCGCCCGGTCGGCGGCCGCCTTCTCTTCCTCGGTCGCGAACATGTTGAAGCCCGCCGTCACCGAGTCCTCGGACCAGCGCTTGAAGTCCGCCTGCTGCGAGTCGTCGACGCCGAGCAGGCGCGCGATCGCGATCGCGGGGAGCGGATTCGCCAGCGCGTCGACCAGGTCGAACTCCTCCTTGCCTTCGACGGCGTCGAGAAGCTCTGCTGCGACCTGCTCGACCACCGGCTGCCACGCCAGGACCGCGCGCGGCGTGAACGTGCCGCTCACCAGGTTGCGGAGCCGCTTGTGCTCCGGGTCGTCGAGGCTGAGCATCGACGGGTCGCGCTCCGTCCGCTCGGCCTGCATGCGCCGGAATAGGTCGTCCTCGGTCGACTTGCTCGGGTCGACCCAGAACTCCAGATCGCGCAGCACGCGCATCACGTCGTCGTGGATACGGGTCGTCGCGGTACGAGTCGTCGAGCGCGGTCATGCGGATCCCGCCGAGCAGCGGCGTGTCCTCGGGCGCGCCGTCGGCCGACAGGAACGCCTCGACCGGCTCGGTCGTCTTCTCGCCCTCGCCCGCGACCTCGCGCTCGGCAGAGGCGAGCAGCGCCTCTTCGTGCGCCAGCACGTATCCTGCCAGCTCCTTCAGGTCGTCGGGCGCCGCGTCGCGCGAAGCACGGAAGCCGTCCGCGAACGGGCGCAGGGCGTCGGCGAAGGCGCGCATGGCGTCGGGGCGCGGCAGACTGCCCATGCCGGCGGCGGCCTTGCGGCCCTCCTCGACCTTGCCCGCGTCCTCATCGGCGTCGAGTCCACGACGCTCCAGCTCCGCGCGGAGCCTCCCCTTGACGTGTCGCTCCAGCCTCTCGAGCACGCGCCAGCGCGCGGACAGGGCGTCGTCGCGCTCGCGCTCGGCGAGGAGCGCGAAGAAGGCCTCGCCGAGGACCTCCCCCTGGTAGGCGTCGGTCAGGTACCGCTCCACGTCGAAGGCGTCGGGCATGCGCATCTCCTCGGGTGTGAGGGGCCAGTCTACACCGGCTCTCGCAGCGCCAGGATCCCCCAGGGCTCGCGGCCGGTTCGCGACCGGTACAGGGCGGTGCCGGCCATGGCGAGCAGCGCGCCCAGGGCCGCCCACGCCATGTCCTTCTGCGCGTCCCACTCGTCACCCTGCGTGCCCAGGAAGGCGATGCCCGCATCGGGATCCACGACGCGCGCCACCTGGTACTCGACGATCTCGTAGAGCGCGCTCGACGCCAGCAGCAGCACGACGGGGATCGCGTAGCCGGCGAGTCCGTGCAGGTGCAGCCGGCGGCGCACGAGTTCGCGCACGGGGTAGCCGAGCAGCAGCCCGAAGCACAGGTGCGCAAAGCGGTCGTAGGGATTCCGGGAGAGGTCGAATGCGTCGCGCACCCAGAAGCCGGGCGGCGTGAGCGAGTAGGTGTAGTGCGCACCGACGGCGTGCAGCACGAGGAACGCGAAGATCAGCAGGTAGGAGAGGTTCGACAGCACCAGCCGTCGATGACCCCAGGCCAGCGCCGGGATCGCCACCGCCACCAGCAGGTTCTCGAGCAGCCAGTCGCCGCGGTCGTGCGGTGAGATCGCCGCCAGGACGAACACGCCCAGGTACGCGAGCGTGAGCGCGCGCAAGAACGGGTTCCGCGCCCAGGGCCGGCCGATGTGGGGATCGTGGCGGATACCGGCTCCCGCCCTAGCGCGTCCAGACCCCGCTCTCGTTCGACCGGTAGCCGAGCGCGCGGTACGCGGCGTCGACCACGGACTGCCCGCGCTCGTTGAGCAGGATCCCCTGCCCCATCCGGTTCATCGAGTAGCCGAAGCCCAGCCCGGCCTCGGGGTCCGCGAAGCCGATGCTCCCGCCCGCGCCCACGTGGCCGAACGCGGTCCGGCCGATCACCGCGCTGTCGCGGTCGCCCGAGTGGCGGCGCCGGTTGTCCATCGACTTCATGAAGCCCAGCGCGAACCGCGACGGGATCAGGAGCGTCGCGTCCTCGTTCGTGGCCGCCGAGATCTCGCCCATGCGCGCCAGCGTGTCGGCGTCCACCAGCTTCACGTCGCCGAGGCTTCCGCCACAGGCGAGCGGGTTGTACATGCCGGAGAGCCCGCGCGCGTTCGAGAGACCTCCGGCGCCACCGATCTCGGCGGCGTGCGCGTCGCGGCTGTTCGGGTT
>JAFDDB010000044.1 GCA_019311115.1 Deltaproteobacteria bacterium | reverse complement strand
GGTCAACCTCGCGATGCGGGGTGAGTACTTCTTCGATGACGGTGGCTCGCGCCTGTACATGGCCCTGCCGACTGGACCGCGGTCGGAGACGCGACTCGCCACGGGTACGGCGACGCTCTCCTACGCGCTCACCAACAACCTGACGGCGCGGCTCGAGTACCGGCACGACGAGATCAGCAGCCAGGCCGGCGATCCATTCCCGAACCAGCGGGACGGCTGCGCGAGCGGCGGTCGGAAGTGCGAGGACTCCATCGATCTCGGAATCATCGAGGTCAACTACCAGTTCGACTGATTCGAGCACTCGGCACCCGGTCCGGTCCCTGCACGGGGGCCGGGCAGGGTTGCCCAGATCCTGGGCAGCGGCCCGCTCTCCGATCGGAGGGCGGGCCGCTGCTTTCTCGGGAATCATCGAAACCCCCGCGGGCTCGGGTGTTTGCAGGGTCTGACGGGTGGGTACGGCGCTTGCTTTAGCGGGGCCCAGGCGAATGCGCTTGAAGTCGGGCGGAGGCTTCCCCAAGATGCGGCGCGTGCCGTGGTCGGGGGGCGGCGGCAAAGGGGGACCGGTCCCATGCGAAAAGTCGAAGCGATCATCAAGCCGTTCAAGCTCGATGAGGTCAAGGAATCCCTGAACGCGATCGGGATCCAGGGCATCACCGTGTCCGAGGTCAAGGGCTTCGGACGGCAGAAGGGCCACACGGAGCTGTACCGGGGGGCCGAGTACGTCGTCGACTTCCTCCCCAAGATCAAGGTCGAGGTCGTCGTCGCGGACGACCTGGTCGAGAAGGTCACCGAGGCCATCCAGAGCGCAGCAAACACCGGCCGCATCGGAGACGGGAAGATCTTCGTCATCCCCGTCGGCGAAGCGATCCGGATCCGCACAGGCGAACGCGGAGAGGACGCCATCTAGGAGCTGGAACCCCCAGCCAGAACCCCAGGAAGGAAGCCATGCACAAGACCAGAACCCCCAAGGAAGTCCTCGAGCTCGCATCCCGCGAGGGCGTGCAGATCGTCGATTGCAAGTTCATCGACTGGCCCGGGCAGTGGCAGCACACCAGTTTTCCGATGCACGAGCTCGAGGAGTCCTCGTTCGAGGACGGCTTCGGTTTCGACGGCTCGAGCATTCGCGGCTGGCAGGCGATCCACAACAGCGACATGCTCATCATCCCGGATCCCGAGACGGCGATCATCGATCCGTTCTGCGAGCACACGACGCTGTCGTTGATCTGTGACATCGCAGACCCGATCACGCGCGAGCCTTACTCGCGCGACCCGCGCTACATCGCGAAGAAGGCGCTGAAGTACCTGAACCTGACGGGCATCGCCGACCAGGCGTTCTTCGGCCCCGAGGCCGAGTTCTTCATCCTCGACGACGTCCGCTTCGAGACCAGCCAGAACGCCGGCTACTACTTCCTCGACTCGGTCGAGGGGCGCTGGAACACGGGCGTGGACGAGGGCCCGAACCTCGGATACAAGCCCCGCTACAAGGAAGGATACTTCCCGGTTCCGCCCACCGATCACCAGCACAACCTGCGCAGCGAGATGGTGATCGAGATGGAGAAGCTCGGTGTCGTCATCGAGTGCCACCACCACGAGGTCGCCACCGGCGGACAGGCCGAGATCGACATGCGGTTCGCGCCGCTGACGCAGATGGCCGACCAGTTGCTGCTCTACAAGTACGTGTGCAAGAACGTCGCGCGCCGCGCGGGCAAGACGGTCACCTTCATGCCGAAGCCCATCTTCGACGACAACGGCTCGGGCATGCACGTGCACCAGTCGCTGTGGAAGGGCGGTGAGCCGATCTTCGCGGGCAACGAGTACGCGGGCGTCTCGCAGGAGTGCCTGTACTACATCGGCGGGCTCATCAAGCACGCGCGCGCGATCGCGGCGTTCACGAACCCGACGACCAACTCGTACAAGCGCCTGGTTCCGGGCTTCGAGGCGCCGGTCAACCTGGCCTACTCGAGCCGGAACCGCTCCGCCGCCGTGCGCATTCCCATGTACTCGGCGAGCCCCGCCGCGAAACGCATCGAGGCGCGCTGGCCCGACCCGTCGTGCAATCCGTACCTGGCCTTCACCGCCATGCTCATGGCGGGCCTCGACGGGATCGAGAACAAGATCGATCCGGGCGACCCGCTCGACCGCGACATCTACTCGCTGTCGCCCGAGGAGCTCTCCGGCGTGCCGGTCATGCCGGGCACGCTGGCCGAGGCGCTCGACTGTCTCGAGGAGAACCACGAGTTCCTGTTGAAGGGCGACGTCTTCACCGAAGACGCGCTCGAGACCTGGCTCGAGTACAAGCGCGAGAACGAGGTCGCGGCGGTGGCCCGGCGGCCGCACCCGCACGAGTTCGAGCTGTACTACGACGTTTGATCCGATCCCCGGATCCTGGATCGCACGGGCCCGGGCTCGCCGCGTGAGCGGCGGGTCCGGGCCTTCTCGCGTCTACGCGATCACGTCGCGCATCGAGTACAGGCCGGGCTTGCGGCCCGCGACCCAGCTCGCCGCGCGCACGGCGCCCGCGGCGAAGTTCTCGCGGGAGAGCGCGCGGTGCGAGAGTTCGATGCGCTCGCCCGGTCCCGCGAAGTACACGGTGTGCTCGCCGACCACGTCGCCCATGCGCAGTGACTGGATGCCGATCGAGTCCGGCTTGCGCGCGCCGGTGTGCCCCTCGCGCTGGTAGACGACCTTCTCGTCCAGGTCGACGCCGCGCGCCTCGGCTGCGGCGCGCGCCAGGTCGAGCGCGGTCCCGCTCGGCGCGTCGACCTTGCGCTCGTGGTGTATGTCGAGCACCTCGATCTGGTAGCCGGGAAGCCGGCGCGCAGCCTCGGCCACCAGGTCGAGCAGCACGGTCACCCCGAGCGAGAAGTTCCCCGCGCGCACGATGGCGAGCTTCGCGGCCGCGTCCTGCAGGTCGGCCTCCTGCTCGGGAGTGAAGCCGGTGGTCGCGATCACCAGCGGCAGCCCGCGCGGCAACGCGGCGTCGAGCAGCTCGAAGGTCGCGTCCGGCACCGAGAAGTCGATGGCCACGTCGCAGCCCGCGACGGCGGACTGCAGGTCGCAGCCGAGGTCGACGCCGGGCGCCACGGTCTGGCCGATCGACGGGTGGCCGGGCGCGTCGAGTGCGGCGCCGACCGTGACCCCGGGAGCGGCTTCGACGGCCCGCAGGACGTGGCCGCCCATCGTGCCGCCGGCGCCCACGACCAGGACGCGCGTCAACTCGGCCCCAGGCTCGCCAGCGTCGACTCGAGCCGGTCCCGGTTCGCCTTCTGCATCTCGGTCAGCGGCAGTCGCAGGGTGGCGTTCGGGATGCGGCCGGACGTGGCCAGCGCCGTCTTGACCGGGATCGGGTTCGGCTCGATGAAGAGCACCCGCATCAGGTCGAGCAGGCGGTAGTGCAGGTCGCGGGCGCGGTCCGGATCCCCGGACCGGAAGGCGCGCACCAGGTCGCCCATCTCGCGCGGCGCCACGTTCGCGGTCGTCGAGATGACCCCGCGCCCGCCGATGGCGAGCAGCGGGAGTGTCAGTGCGTCGTCGCCCGAGAGCACGGCGAAGTCCGGGTCGCTCTGCGCGATCGTCTCGGCGGCCTTCACCAGGTCGCCGCCGGCCTCCTTGAGCCCCACGACGCCGGGAAGGCGCGACAGCCGGGCGCTCGTCTCGGGCTCGATCGTCGAGGCCGTGCGCCCGGGGATGTTGTAGGGCAGCAGCGGGAGTCCGCTCTCCTCGGCGATCGTCCGGTAGTGCAGGAAGATCCCGTCCTGCGTCGGCTTGTTGTAGTAGGGCGAGATCAGCAGCGCCCCGTCGGCCCCGGCCTGCCGCGCCTCTACGGTGAACTCGATCGCCTCGCGCGTGCTGTTCGACCCGGTCCCCGCCACGACGGGAACGCGCCCGCCCGCCACGTCGACCACGTGCCGGATCACCTCGACGTGCTCCTCGGGTGTCAGCGTCGCGGACTCACCGGTGCTGCCGCAGGGGACGAGTCCCTCGATGCCAGAGTCGATCTGCCAGTCGACCAGCCTGGCCAGGGAGTCGAGATCCAGCGAGCCATCGGCGTGGAACGGCGTGACCAGCGCGGTGTACGTGCCTTCGAGTCTCATGGCAGGTCCAGCTCCCCGTCGAAAACGTGCGCCGCCGGTCCGGTCAGCCAGACGGGGCCGTCGGGCTCCGGCCAGCGCACCCGGAGGGTACCGCCCCGAAGCCGGATCTCTACGTCGCGGCCGGTCCGGTCCGAGAGCATGGCCGCGACGGCGCTGGCGCAGGCCCCGCTGCCGCAGGCCAGCGTCTCGCCGGTGCCGCGCTCCCAGGTCCGCTGCTCGAGGGCCTCGCGGGATCGCACCGCGACGAACTCGACGTTCGTGCGCTGCGGGAAGGCCACGTGGTTCTCGAGCGCGGGGCCCAGTTCCTCGACTGGGCAGTCCTCGGGATCGTCCACGAAGACCACGCAGTGCGGGTTTCCCATCGAGACCGCGGTCACGCGCAGCGTCTTGCCCAGCACCTCGATCGGCACGTCGACCAGCGGACCGGTCTCGTGGAGCGTGGTCGGGATCTTCTGCGGGTCGAGGACGGGTGTGGTGAGCTCGACCTCGACCTGGTCGTTGCCCAGCCAGCGCGGCGTCACGATCCCCGCCAGCGTCTCGACGCGGATCTCGTCGCCCGAGACCAGCCCCTTGTCGCGCGCGTACTTGAAGAAGGCGCGGATCCCGTTGGCGCACATCTCGGCGCGGGTGCCGTCCGGGTTGCGGATCGCCATCGCCAGGTCGGCCTCGCGCGACGGCTGCACGAGCAGCAGCTGGTCGCCGCCGATGCCGAGCCGCCGATCCAGCGCGAAGCGGGCGAACGCCTCCCAGTCCTCGACGGGGTCGCCCGCCAGGCAGTCAATCACGATCAGGTCGTTGCCGGCGCCGTGCATCTTGCTGAAGGGGATCTTCATCGGTCGTCCGCGGTGGGTTCGTCGTCCCACTGAGGCTGAAGCTCGCCGGTCCAGGTCTCTTCGACGCTCTGGCGGCGGCGGACCCGCTCGACCCGCGAGCCGTGGACCATCACCTCGGCGGGCAGCGGCCGCCCGTTGTAGGTCGAGGCCATGCAGAAGCCGTAGGCCCCCACGTCGCGGAACACGACCAGGTCGCCGTTGCTCACCTCGGGCAGCGCGTACCCCTCGGCGAAGCGGTCCGTGCTCTCGCAGACGGGACCGACCAGGTCGACCGGCGCGGACGCTCGCGTCGACTCGGTCTCGACGCGCACGGGACTGCCGTACATGGCGGGCCGCACGTAGTCGTTCATGCCGGCGTCGAGAATCACGAAGCTCTTCTGCTCGTTCTGCTTCTGGTAGAGCACGCGCGACACCAGGTAGCCCGCGCCGGCGGTGAGCGATCGCCCGGGCTCGCAGACCAGCGCGGCGCCGAGTCCGCCCACCACCTCGAGCGCCATGTCGGCGTACTCCTCGGGCGTCGGGGGCACGTCGCCGTCCTGGTACTCGACGCCGAGCCCGCCGCCGATGTCGATCAGCCGGATCTCGTGCCCGGCCTGGCGCAGCGACAGCACGGCGGTCTTGAGCTTCAGCAGCGCGTCGCGCATCGGCTCGAGCGAGAGCAGCTGCGAGCCGATGTGGCAGTCCACGCCGACGACCTCGACGTTCGAGAGCGTCTTGGCGTGCGCGTACGCCGCCGGCGCCTCTTCGATCGGCACGCCGAACTTCACCGTGCGCAGGCCGGTGGCGATCTTGGGGTGGGTGCGCGCGTCGACGTCGGGGTTCAGGCGGAACGAGATCGGCGCGACCACGCCGGCAGCCCGGGCGCGCGCGTCGATCATGGCCAGCTCGTCGAGCGACTCCACGTTGAACATGCGCAGGCCGGCCTCGAGCCCGCGGTCGATCTCGTCCGGCCGCTTGCCCGCGCCGGAGTAGACGATCTTCCGCGGATCGGCCCGGGCCCTGAGCGCGCGCTCGAGCTCTCCGCGCGAGGTCACGTCGACGCCGCAGCCGGCGTCGACGAAGGTGCGTACGACGGCCAGGTTCATGTTCGACTTGATCGAGTACGCCACCAGGTTGTCGGGGCCAAAGGCGGCGAGCAGCCGCGAGGCGCGCTCAAGCAGGCCGGCCCGGCTGTACACGTAGAGCGGCGTTCCGTGGGCCTCGGCCAGGTCGCGGACGGGAACGTCCTCGATGAAGAGCGCACCGTCGCGGCGCGCGAGCGTCTGCGAGAAGCTCACGGCTGCTGCGGGGTCTCGTGCGGCACGTGGCTGCCGTCGTCCCGCTTGTGGTCCGGGTCGTCGCACTGCTCGGCGGGGGCCGTCGCCGCGCCCGTCGCCGAGTCCACCTCGTCCGCGCGGAGCGGAGGTCCGTAGTGGCCGCAGCCGAGCAGCGTTGCGACCAGCGGGATCCACGCCAGCCGGGTCACGCCGGGTCTCCGGTCGCCCC
This sequence comes from Deltaproteobacteria bacterium, assembly GCA_019311115.1. Classification (GTDB taxonomy): domain Bacteria; phylum Myxococcota_A; class UBA9160; order SZUA-336; family SZUA-336; genus JAFDDB01. The sequence goes on along the minus strand of JAFDDB010000044.1, from coordinate 17,004 downwards.
GAGCTCTTCCCGGGTGGTCTCGATCAAGCGCTGCGCCTCGCGCAGCGCGGCGTCGACGGCCTTGCGCGCGGGTCCACCGACGAGGGACCGTGCTTCGAGCGAGCGCTCAGCCGAGAAGAACGTCGCGGGGTCGATGTCGAGGGCGGGGTGGAAGCCGGTCAGCGTGTCGCGCGAGAGCGCCGACAGCGGGGCGCCGGCGTCGAGCGCGTGGGCGACGATCCGCCCCACGACCTCGTGCGCCTCGCGGAACGGCACACGCGCCTCGACCAGGTGCTCGGCCAGGTCGGTCGCGAGCAGCATCGGGTCCGCGGCGGCCGCCGCCATCGCCTGGCGGTTCACGCGCAGCGTGCGGATCGTTCCCGAGAGCACCTCGAGGCAGGCGCACGCCGTCTCGACCGCGTCGAAGAGCGGCTCCTTGTCCTCCTGCATGTCGCGGTTGTACGCGAGCGGAAGGCCCTTCATGGTGACGAGCAGGCTCACCAGGTCGCCGACCACGCGACCCGACTTGCCGCGCACCAGCTCCGCGACGTCGGGGTTCTTCTTCTGCGGCATCAGGCTCGAGCCCGTCGAGAAGCTGTCGTCCATCTCGACGAAGCCGAACTCGGACGAGTTCCACAGCACCAGCTCCTCGCAGATGCGGGACAGGTGGATCATCAGGATCGCCGTGTTCGACAAGAGCTCCAGGGCCGCGTCCCGCGACGAGATCGCGTCCAGGCTGTTCCGCGCCGGGGCCTCGAAGCCCAGCTCGAGCGCCGTGGCGTCGCGGTCGAGCGGTAGCGTCGTGCCGGCCAGGGCTCCCGCCCCGAGCGGCGAGTGCGAGATGCGGGCTCGCGCGTCGCGCAGCCGCGAGTCGTCGCGGGACAGCGCCTCGAAGTGCGCGAGCCAGTGGTGCGCCAGGCGCACCGGCTGGGCGCGCTGCAGGTGCGTGTAGCCCGGCAGGATGACGTCGACCTCGCCGGTCGCGCGCTCGACCAGGACGCTCCTCAGGTCCAGCAGCACCCGCCGCAGCCGCGGAATCTCGTCGCGCATCCACAGCGCCAGGTCCGTCGCGACCTGGTCGTTGCGGCTGCGGCCGCTGTGGAGCTTGCCCGCCACGTCGCCGACCAGCGTGTAGAGCCGCCGCTCGACGTTCATGTGGATGTCCTCGGCCGCCGGATCGAGCTCGAGGGTCCCGTCCGCCAGCTCCCGGCCCACCCGCTCGAGCCCGCGCACCAGGGTCTCGGCCTCGCTCTCATCGAGGATTCCCTGCTTCGCCAGCATGCGCGCATGCGCGACGCTGCCGCGGAGATCCTGCCGCCAGAGCCTGCGGTCGAAGTGGACCGAGCTGGAGAAGCTCTCGAGGGCAGGGTCCGCGGCCTTCTGGAAGCGACCTGCCCAGGGCTTGGAGGTCTTCTCGTCGGCCATCTCTGCTCCGGACCCGCATTGCGGGGACATCCGAGCATAGCAGCGCCCGCTTCGCGCGGCCCCGCCTGCGCGCCTCCTGCACGGCCAGGGGCGGGCGGGTACCCTGTGGTCCCGTTAGAGCCGGACGGGGAGCCGGACAACCCCGGGGAGGGCCGCCGTGAGTCCCAAGCTGCGCATCGTGGTCGTGCTGGCGATCTGCGTGGTCTCGCTCGACCAGCTGAGCAAGCTGGCGGTCGAGTGGTACGTCTCGCCCTACGACCCGGTCCGCGTCATTCCAGGCTTCTTCTCGATCACCCACTCGCGGAACCCCGGCGCCGCCCTGGGACTGTTCCGGGACATCCTGCCGGTGGGCGTGTTCGTGGCCCTGACCTGCGCGGCCCTGGCGCTGATCTTCTCGTTCTACCGCTCGATCCGCGACGACGACCGCCTGTCGGCGACGGCCCTGGGCCTGATCTTCGCCGGCGCGGTCGGCAACCTGATCGATCGCGTCTGGCGCGGCGAGGTCGTGGACTGGGTGCAGTTCGACCTGGGGCTCTTCATCTTCCCCGACTTCAACGTGGCCGACAGCGCGATCGTGATCGGGGTGGGACTGCTGCTGCTCGACTTCTTCGCCTTTGGCGAGACCGGGGAGGACGCGGAGGCGCCCGAGGAGGCGAGCGAGGAAGCCGGTTGAGCGCGCCCGCCCCCGGGACCGAGCGGGCGTGGGTGGGCGTGGGCGCGAACCTGGGCGACGCGCGGGCCACCGTCGAGCGGGCGCTTCGCGACCTGGCCGCCCTCTCCATGGCGGAGCCCGCGCGGGCCTCTTCGCTCTACCGCACCGAGCCGCTCGGAGACCCCGGACAGCCCTGGTACGTGAACGCCGTGGCCGAGGTCGACACGGACCTCTCCCCCCTCGAGTTGCTGGCCGCGCTCCACCGCCTGGAGCGCCGCGCGGGCCGCCCGCAGGAGCGGCAGCGCTGGGCGCCGCGCGAGCTGGACCTGGACCTGCTGCTCTTCGGCGAGCGCGTGCTCGAGACCGCCGACCTGGTGCTGCCGCATCCGGGCCTGGCGCTGCGTCGCTTCGTGCTCGAGCCGCTGGCTGAGCTCGCCCCGAGCGTCCGCGACCCGCGCACCGGCAGGTCGGCGGCAGAGCTGCTGGCCGGCCTTGACGATCCCCTCCGGGTGGAGAAGCTTCCCAGCGTCGGAGCGCCGTCGTAAGCTGGCGGCCCGGGCGCACGCCCGAGCACCGCTCCCCTCGGAGACCCGCGCATGACCACGGAGAACCGCGCATGAAGTTCTTCCTCGACACCGCCCACCTCGACGACATCCGCGAAGCCACCGAACGCGGGCTCTGCGACGGCGTCACCACGAACCCCTCGCTGCTCGCCAAGGAAGACGGCGACCCGCGAGAGATCGTCCGCGAGATCGCCAAGATCGTCGACGGTCCCGTCAGCGCCGAGGTCATCAGCACCGAGACCGACGGCATGGTCCGCGAGGGCCTCGAGTGGGCGAAGCTCGCCTCGAACATCGTCGTCAAGGTGCCCATGACGATGGACGGCCTGAAGGCCATCCGCATCTTCTCGTCGCAGGACGTCGCCACGAACTGCACGCTCATCTTCAACGCCATGCAGGCGCTGGCCGCCGCCAAGGCCGGAGCCAGCATGGTCTCTCCCTTCGTCGGCCGGCTCGACGACATCCAGTCCCCCGGGATGGATCTCGTCGCGCAGATCGTGAAGGTCTTCAAGAACTACGGGATCACCAGCGAGGTGATCGTGGCCAGCGTGCGCGGTCCCATGCACGCGCTGCGGGCCGCCGAGCTCGGAGCCGACATCGCCACCATCCCGTGGGCGCAGATCCAGGCGATGCTCCGCCATCCGCTGACGGACAGCGGTCTCGAGCGCTTCCTGGCCGACTGGGAGAAGATCAGGGAGCGCTGAGCGCCGCCTCGACCTTCGCCCCCCGCCTGACCCGCCTTTCGCCGTCTCGCTCCAAGAGGGGGGATGCGCGGGCGCCTGACTCGCGGTCAGCCGTACCCCCGGCCCGGTGGCCCTTTGATATGCTCCGCCCACCGACGCCGGCGTGGGCCGTCCTGCCGCCGGCCTTCCAGGAGGAAAGCCTGTGATTACGAAGGACGACGCCCTCGCCTACCACCGCGAGGGGCGTCCCGGAAAGATCGAAGTCGTCGCCACCAAGCGTACGGTCACCGCGCGCGACCTGTCGCTGGCCTACACCCCCGGAGTCGCAGAGCCCTGCCGCGAGATCGAGAAGAACCCGGACGACGCGTTCCTCTACACCGCCCGTGCGAACCTGGTCGCGGTCATCACCAACGGCACCGCCGTGCTCGGTCTGGGCAACATCGGACCGCTCGCGGGCAAGCCCGTCATGGAAGGCAAGGGCGTCCTCTTCAAGCGCTTCGCGGGCATCGACGTGTTCGACCTCGAGCTCGCGACCGAGGACCCCGAGAAGATCATCGAGGCCTGCCGCCTGCTCGAGCCGACCTTCGGCGGCATCAACCTCGAGGACATCCGCGCGCCCGAGTGCTTCGAGATCGAGGAGCGGCTGATCGAGGAGCTCGAGATCCCCGTCTTCCACGACGACCAGCACGGCACGGCGATCATCTCGGCGGCCGCGTTCTTGAACGCGCTCGAGCTGACCGACCGGCGCATCGAGGACACCACCGTCGTGTTCGCGGGCGCCGGCGCGGCCGGCATCGCCTGCGCCGAGCTGTACCTGAAGCTGGGCGTGCGCTCCGAGAACATCCTCATGACCGACAGCCGCGGGGTCATCTACGAAGGCCGCGCCGACGGCATGAACAAGTACAAGCAGCGTTTCGCCCGGAAGACCGACAAGCGCACGCTGGCCGAGGCGCTCGACGGCGCCGATGCCTTCATCGGCGTGAGCGCCGCCGGGCTGGTGACCAAGGAAATGGTCAAGGCCATGGCGGCGAGTCCCATCATCTTCGCCATGGCGAACCCGGACCCGGAGATCCTCCCGAGCGAGGTCGCCGAGGTCCGCGACGACGCGATCATGGCGACGGGGCGTTCGGACTTCCCGAACCAGGTGAACAACGTTCTCGGCTTCCCGTTCATCTTCCGCGGTGCGCTCGACGTGCGCGCCAGGAAGATCAACGACGAGATGAAGCTCGCCGCCGTCAAGGCGCTGGCCGACCTGGCGCGTGAGGGCGAGCACGGGCTCCCCGAAGAGGTCGTCCGCGCCTACCCGGGCGAGCGCTTCACGTTCGGCCCGACCTACATCATCCCGAAGCCGTTCGACCCGCGCGTTCTGCTGTACGAGGCGACGGCGGTGGCGAAGGCCGCCATGGACACGGGCGTCGCGCGCATCCAGATCGACCTCGACGAGTACCGTGATGACCTGGAGAAGTACCTGGGACGCTCGCGCGAGATCATGCGCTCGGTCATCAACCAGGCCAAGGCACAGCCCAAGCGCATCGTGTTCCCCGAGGGGCGCGAGGAGCGGGTGCTGCGTGCCGCGGAGATCCTGCGCGAAGAGCAGATCTGCGAGCCGATCCTGATCGGCAGCGATCGCGAAATCCGGCACCGCGCCGAGGAGTTCGGCATCTCGCTCGACGGCATCGAGATCGTCGACCAGCGCACCTCGGACAAGCGCGTCTACTACCGCAAGGAGCTGATGAACCTGCGGCGCCGCAAGGGCGTCACCGAGGCCGACGCGGAGCGCCTGCTCATGCGGCGCAGCTACTTCGGCGTGATGATGGTTCGCATGGGTGACGCCCACGGACTGGTCGCGGGCATCACCAAGTCGTACCCCGAGTCCATCCGGCCCTCGCTCGAGGTGATCGGCAAGGCCGAGGGGCACCAGCTTGCGGCCGGCGTCTACATGATCATCCAGGACCGGCGCGTGCTCTTCTTTGCCGACGGGGCGGTCAACTTCAACCCGTCGGCCGAGGAGCTGGCCGACATCTGCGCGCTCGGCGCGTCGACCGCGCAGTGGTTCGGCTACGAGCCGCGCGTGGCCGTGCTGAGCTACTCGAACTTCGGCAGCGTACGCAACGCGGACGCGGACCGGCTTTCTCAAGCGGTCTCGCTGGCCCGCGAGCGCATGCCCGACGTCCAGGTCGACGGCGAGATGCAGGCCGACATCGCTCTCGACCCCGCCAAGCGCAGCTCGCGCTTCCCGTTCTCGACGCTCGAGGACGAAGCCAACGTGCTGATATTCCCGAGCCTCGACGCGGCGCACATCGCCGTGCGGTTGATGGGCAGCGTCGGCGGCGCGAGCGTGGTCGGTCCCATCCTGATGGGAATGCGCAGCGCCGTGAACTTCACGACGCCGACGGCGACCGTGGAAGACGTGATCAACCTGACGGCGATCACGGTCCTGCAGTCGCAGAAGGAGTACTGATCCTGTCCCTCGAGGAGAAGTTCAAGAAGCTCGACGAGCTGAACGCTCAGGCGGAGCTTGGGGGAGGCCAGGCGCGGATCGACGGGCAGCACGAGCGCGGCAAGCTCACCGCGCGCGAGCGGATCGAGTTGCTGCTCGACCCGGGCTCGTTCGTCGAGTTCGACCGGTTCAAGGCCAACCGCCCCGAGGACTTCGAGCCCGGGGACGGGCAGATCCTCGGCGACGGCGTCGTCACGGGATCGGGCCGGATCGACGGACGCCTCGTCTTCGTGTTCTCGCAGGACTTCACGGTCTACGGGGGCTCGCTCTCGGGCGCCTTCGCCGAGAAGGTCTGCAAGGTCATGGACCACGCCATGCGCGTGGGCGCGCCGGTGATCGGCCTGAACGACTCGGGCGGAGCGCGGATCCAGGAGGGCGTCGTGTCGCTCGGCGGCTACGGCGACATCTTCCTGCGCAACGTCATGTCCTCCGGCGTCATTCCCCAGATCTCCGCAATCATGGGTCCCTGCGCCGGCGGCGCGGTCTACTCCCCGGCGATCACCGATTTCATCATCATGGTGAAGGGCACCAGCAGCATGGGAATCACCGGCCCCGACGTGATCAAGCAGGTCACGGGCGAGGAGGTCACCCTCGAAGATCTCGGCGGCGCCATGACGCACAACTCGAAGAGCGGAGTCGCGCACCTGGCGGCCGACGACGAGCAGGATTGCATCCGGATGATCCGCGCCCTGCTGAGCTTCGTGCCGCAGAACAACATGGAAGATCCGCCCTTCGTCCCCACCGACGACGATCCGGGCCGGACCGACCCGCGGCTCAACTCCTTCGTCCCTGCGGTCGGCAATCAGCCCTACGACATGAAGGCGCTGATCGAGATGACCGTCGACGACGCTCTCTTCTTCGAAATCCAGCCGCACTGGGCGCGGAACATGCTGACCGGCTTCGCGCGCTTCGGCGGACGCAGCGTGGGTGTGGTCGCCAACCAGCCCGCCTTCCTCGCCGGCAGCCTCGACATCGACGCCTCGATCAAGGCCGCGCGCTTCGTGCGCTTCTGCGACTCGTTCAACATCCCGATCGTCACCTTCGTCGACGTTTCGGGGTTCCTGCCCGGGACGAACCAGGAGTGGGGCGGGATCATCCGCCACGGTGCAAAGCTGCTCTACGCATTCGCCGAGGCGACCGTGCCCAAGGTCACGATCGTGACGCGCAAGGCGGTGGGCGGCGCGTACGACGTGATGAGTTCGAAGCACCTACGGGCAGACATCAACTACGCCTTCCCGACGGCGGAGTTCACGGTCATGGGAGCGGACGGCGCCGTGGCGGTGATCTACCGCAAGGAGATCGCGCAAGCCGACGATCCGGATGCGAAGCGGAAGGAACTCGAGGCGGAGTACGCCGCGCGCTTCTCCGATCCGTACAAGGCCGCGGCGCTCGGCTACATCGACGCGGTGATCATGCCCGAAGAGACGCGCCCGCGGATCGTCGAGGCGCTCGCCATGCTCGAGACCAAGAAGGACACGAACCCGCCGAAGAAGCACGGAAACATCCCGCTGTGAGCGAGGGGCCGCCCTTCGAAAAGGTGCTGATCGCGAACCGCGGCGAGATCGCCGTGCGTGTGATCCGCGCCTGCCGCGAGCTCGGCATCCGCTCCGTCGCGGTGTACTCCGACGCCGACCGGAACGCGCTCCACGTGCGCTACGCCGACGAGGCGTACGCCTGCGGGCCTCCGGCCGCCGCCAAGAGCTATCTGGACATGGACCGGATCCTGTCGATCGCCAAGCGGTCCGGCGCGCAGGCCATTCATCCGGGCTACGGGTTCATGTCCGAGAACGCCGAGTTCGCGCGCCGCTGCGCCGAGGCAGGCGTGGTCTTCATCGGGCCGAGCCCCGAGACCATCGAGGAGATGGGCGACAAGGTCCTGGCGCGGCAGAAGATGCAGGCGGCCGGCGTGCCGCTGGTGCCCGGCACGACCGAGAAGCTGACGGACGACGAGGCCATCGCCGCCGCCAAGGAGATGGGCCTGCCGGTGATGGTCAAGGCCACGGCCGGCGGCGGCGGCAAGGGCATGCGGCTGGTCGAGGCAGAGTCGGACCTGGCCCAGTCGATCGCGCGTGCGCGCTCCGAGGCGCGGGCCTCGTTCGGCGACGACGCGATCTACGTCGAGAAGTTCGTCGAGCAGCCGCGCCACATCGAGATCCAGATCCTGGGCGACAGCCACGGGAACGCCATCCACCTGTTCGAGCGCGAGTGCTCGATCCAGCGCCGCCATCAGAAGGTGATCGAAGAGGCCCCCGCCAATCGAATGCCGGCCAGGCTCCGGGAAGAGATGGGAAAGGCCGCGGTCGCCGCGGCCAAGGCCGTGGGCTACGAGGGCGCGGGGACCTGCGAGTTCCTCGTCGACGCGCGCGACCGCTTCTACTTCCTCGAGATGAACACCCGCGTTCAGGTCGAGCACCCGGTCACGGAACTGATCACCAACGTCGACATCGTAAAGACGGGGATCCGCATCGCCGCCGGCCAGGAGATCGGCTTCGCGCAGAGCGAGGTCGGGATCAACGGCGCGGCGCTCGAGTGCCGGATCTACGCCGAGGATCCCGAGCAGAACTTCCGCCCTTCGCCGGGCGAGGTGCTCGTCTACCGGCCGCCGGGAGGCCCCGGCGTGCGCAACGACTCGGGCGTCTACTCTGGCGCCGAAGTCACCGTCCACTACGACCCGATGATCTCGAAGCTGATCACCTGGGGACGCGACCGCGACGAGGCGATCAGCCGCATGCGCCGCGCGCTGCGCGAATTCGTGGTCAAGGGGATCAAGACCTCGATCCCCTTCCACCGGGCGGTGATGGACAACAGTACGTTCCTCGAAGGACGCTACGACACCAGCTTCATCGAGAGAGAGATCCTCCCGTCGGGGGCGACTTCGGTCGCGGTCGACGAAGAGGAGCTTCGCGCGGGCGTCATGCTCGCGGCGATCGCCGCTCTGAAGCGTGACCAGGACCTCGCCGCGCGCGCCGCGCAGGGCGGCGGGCAGCGGCAGACGGAGTCCCGCTGGAAGCTCGCAGGCCGCATGCGCCAGCTCCGCGGGGCCGGCTAGTGCGCTACCGGATCCAGCACGGCCCCGACACCTTCCACGTCGATGTGCACGAGGTGGGCGCCCACCTGTACGACGTGACGATCGACGACGGCGAGACGGTACGCGTCGACGCCTACAAGACACCGCGCACCGTCTACTCGGTGCTGGTCGGAAATCGCCAGCTCGAGGGCAGCGTGGACCCACGGGAGGACGGCACGCTCGACGTGCACGTCGGCACCAGCGCCTTCGACTTCACGGCGATCGACGAGCGACGCGAGCTGCTGGTCGGCTCGACCGGTGGCACCGCGACGGGACGCCAGGAGATCCGGGTGCAGATGCCCGGCAAGATCGTCAAGGTGATGGTGTCCGAAGGCCAGGAAGTGGCGCTCGACGACGGGCTCGTGGTGATCGAAGCCATGAAGATGGAGAACGAGATCAAGAGCCCGATCGACGGGGTCGTCACCGCCGTCGAGGTCTCGGAGGGCGACGCGGTCGATACCGACGCGCTCCTGATCGTGGTCGAGCCCCATCCGGACGAGGCCTGACCGGTCTTGAGCCGTTCGATCGTCCTCGACACCGACATGGGGTCGGACGTCGACGACGCGCTGGCCTTGGCCCTGGCGCTGGCCTCGCCCGAGATCGAGCTGTGCGCGGTCACGACCGTGGGCAACGAGTCGGCCGAGCGGGCACGCATCTCGGCGCGGCTGCTCGAGCTCGGAGGCGCGCCGCAGGTTCCCGTCCACGCCGGTTGCCGCGTGCCCGTGCTGGCGGGTCCGGGCTTCAACTGGTTCGGCCACGAGGGCGAGGGTATCTGCGAGCCGGGACGCGCTCTGAAGGTGTCGGAGGAGCACGCCGTCGATGCGCTGATCCGCGCCAGCCGCGGTCCCGAACCGCTCGACGTGGTGGCCGTCGGTCCCATGACGAACCTGGCCGTCGCGCTGATGAAGGAGCCCGACTTCGCCTCGCGCGTGCGCTCGCTCACGATCATGGGCGGACACATCCGGCGCGTCGAGTATGGCGGGCACGTGTTCGCACCGGGCGTCGACTACAATCTGTGCTCCGATCCCGAGGCCTCGTACGTGGTGCTGCGCTCCGGCATCCCGATCCGCCTGGTGACGGCCGACGTGACGCTCCAGACCCGGCTGCTCGAAGAGGACCTGGCCCGGATCGCTTCGGTCGACACGCCCTTCCACCGCGCGCTCACGGACGCGATCCGCATCTGGACGCCCGTGCAGAAGCGCTTGTTCGGCGGCGCGGGCTGCGACACCGACGATGGCTGCGTCGCCTTCCTGCACGATCCTCTCACGCTGGCCGTGCTCTACGACGACTCCCTCTGCAGCTGGGAGACGCTCGAGATCGAGGCGGTGATCGAGGGGCGGCTCTTCCGTACGCTCGAGCACGAGGCCGCTTCCGAGGACACCGCTCCGCTCCTCTGCGCGGTGTCCGTCGACGCCGAGGCCGTGCGGGAGTCGTTCGTCGAGCGGCTGCTCAGCTTTCGGCCGGAGGCGTAGCCGTCGAGGCCGCGTCGTCGCGGCGCCGGATCACGAGCCGGGAGATCCAGATCCCGCTCTCGTAGAGCACGATCATCGGCACCGCCAGGACGACCTGGCTCACGACGTCGGGCGGAGTCAGGATCGCGGCGCCCACGAACATGACGACGATCGCGTACTTGCGTCCGGACGCCAGGGTCTCCGGCGTGACGATTCCCGCCAGCGAGCAGAAGAAGATCGCGACCGGCAGCTGGAACGCGATGCCGAAGACCAGGTACAGCCGCGAGGTAAAGCTGAAGATCTCCTTCGTCGTCCAGCTGGTGGTGACGAAGTCGCCTTCGAGCGACAGGAAGTACTCGAAGACGAACGGGAACGCGATCGTGTAGCCGAAGGCGCAGCCCGCGAAGAAGAGCAGGGTACTCGCCAGCACGAACGGCAGCGCGAAGCGCTTCTCGCTGTCGTACAGCCCCGGCGAGATGAACGCCCAGAGCTGGTAGAGCGTTATCGGCAGGGAGCCGATGAACCCCGCCAGGATCGCGCTCTTGACGTAGGTGAAGAAGAGCTCGGGCGGAGAGATGACGATCAGCGTGTAGTCGCGCACGCGCAGCGCCCCGATCGCGGGCTCCATCAGCAACTGGAAGACGTCCTTGTGCCAGTAGCCCGCGATGAGGGCCAGGCCGAGCCAGGCTCCCAGCATCCAGAACAGGCGCCGGCGGAGCTCGTCGAGGTGCTCGAGGAGCGGCCGGGGCTCATCCATCGCGCTTGGGATCGTCGGTGGCCTCGTCCGGGGCCCCGTCCGTGTCCGACGAGGCGGCAGCCGGTGAGGTGGATGGGGTGGGAACCCGTGGGGAAGCCGGTGGAGGAGACGGGACGGACGTGGCCGGCGCGGACGTTCCCGCGTCCGCAGCCGAGCCGGAGTCGGAAGCCGAACCGTCGTCCTCGGTCAGGTCCCGGCCCAGGTCGGCGACCGTGTCCTTGATCTCGTCGATCGGGGCGGTGAGCGAGTTGCGTAGGTCGTTCGAGGCGCGCCGGAACTCCGCCATGCCGCGGCCGAGCGAGCGCGCGGCTTCCGGCAGCTTGCGCGGTCCCAGCACGAGCAGGGCCACGACCAGAACGATCAGGAGCTCGGGCATCCCGATTCCGAACACCACTACCTCCACGTCGCGTCGCCGACCGATGCCGCGCGCGAACCCGGACAGGGTAGCGCTTGCGGTGGCAGCGCAGGAAGCGGCGTCGCGGGAGGCTCGAAGGGCCCACAGGCGGGGGCCGCCTCCGTCGCACTCCGCCGCGATCCCCCCCAAGCTCGACAGCGGCTACGTTGGAGGCGGCCTCGACCGCCCACCAGATAGAATCACGCGCCGCGCGCAAGTGCAACTTTTATTGCACCGAAGTCTCTATCGAAATCACTTCGAGCCTCTCGTCGGACGTGAGTTCGAAGCGAACGAGACTGTTGCGCGGGATGCGCAGTGCCGAACGTCCACCCATGCGGCGCACGACGAGCGCGTCCGGTGTCTCTTCGATGTCGATGACGCGCTCGAACCGGTCCACACCGGCTTCTGTCCAGACGCTGAGAGTGCGCTCGATTCTCTGACGCAGCTGCAGCTTCAGCTTCGTGCCCGCGCAGCGCCGCAGCAGGTCGGCGGCCCGGTCGGGCTCCGCGCCCAGCGCGTAGGGGTCTTCCGGCGGGCGGATCCGTCCCGCTCGGAGGATTCGGATGAAGCGACCGACGCTGTTCACGGTCTGGGGCTCGCCGCGCGGCTCGAAGACGAGCCAGTCGACGATCTCGGCCGAGCCCCGCACGGGTGAGAAGGTGACGCGCACGCGACCGCCGTCGACCGTCGCGTCCTTGAGCACGCAGGTACGGTTGCGGATCAGGGGCTTCAGGGCCAAGCGGATACCCTAGCCGTCCTGTGCGGGAAGCTCGATCAGGATCAGGTTGTCCTGTCCGCCGGAGGCGTCGATCACGAACGCTCCGCCCATGCGGGAGAAGAGCGTCCGCGCGATCACCACCTCGAGCGGAGGTGAGACCTCGGGCGCGTCCTCGGGTCCGACCAGTGCGTCCTCGGGACTGTGGAAGCGGATCAACAGGCGGTGACCCGATGGCGGCTCCGCGTGGTGGAGGCTGCCCACGTACAGGTCGCCCCCCTCGGGAGTCAGGCGCAGCGCGCAGTCGAGCAGGCATCCCAGCGCGAAGCGCAGCTGTTCGGCATCGGCGAAGGCGGGCGGCACGTCGAGCTCGAGCTCGCGCAGCACGACGAGATCGCGGCTGCGCATGGCCGGCTGGCGACTCTCCAGCTCCCCGGCCACGAGCGCCGCCAGGTCGACGGGCTCCGGCTTGGGCGGTCCGAGCCGCATGAACCGCTCGAGGCAGAGGAGCGTCTGCTCGGCGCGGCGCAGGTCACCCTCGGTGAGCGATGCCAACTCGCGGCGAACGTCGCGGTCGTCGGGGCGTTGCTCGAGCAACGTGGCGCAGGTGCGCAGCGCCAGCAGCGGCTCGCGGATCTGGCGCCCCAGCGGAACCAGCAGGTCGGCCAGGCGCAGCTCGTCGGTCGCGGCCGCGGGCTCTCCCGTCTCGGGTGGGGCCGCAAGGGGCTCAGGCGCGACCGGCAGGGTCTCGGGCGAGGCCGGAAGGGTGGTCTCGGGCGGGGCCGACGGGGTGGTCTCGGGTGGGGTCGAAGGGGTCTCGGTCGCCTCGGACTCGAGCTCGATTTCCGGGGTGTCCGCGGGCTCGGGCGCATGCGTGGCGCGCCGCGCGGTGGTCGCGTCCGGCGCTGGCGCGAGCGCGGGTGCGAAGCGGAGGTCCGCGCGCCCGATCCGCCCGCCCCCGGCCGCGGTCAGTGACGCGTCGAGTACGGCTTCGAGCTCGCGCAGGTTCCCCGGCCACAGGTAGTGGCGCATGGCCTCGAGCGCGTCGTCGTCGATGTCCGCTCCACCCACCTGGCGCGGGGCCGACAGCGTCGGCAGGAGTCCGCGCGCCAGGTCGGCCAGGTCACCGCGCGCGCGCAGGGGCGGCAGGTCCACGCGCAGCCAGGGGAGCTGGCGCAGTGCGCGGGGAAGTCCCGAGGGGTCGCGCACCGAGGCGATCCAGCGCAGTGTCTCGACACCCAGGGCCCCGCTCTCGGCCAGCAGCGAGGCCAGGGCCGACTGCGCGCCGGGATCGGCCTCGTCGACGGACTCGAGAAAGAGCGTCACCCGGCGGCCGGGCCGTGCGCGCAGAAGCCGCTCGACGTCGTCGCCGAGCGCGTGCGCCGCGACTGGAACCAGCTCGTCGCGCGGGGGCTCGGCCAGGTTGTGGACGTAGCGGGCGAGAACTCCGCGCTGCGTTCCCGGCTCGCCGCAGAGCAGGACGGGACGCCCGGCGTTCCGGGGGTCGATGGCGTGACGCAGCGCCGGCAGGTCGACTCCGGCGTAGAGCAGCTCGACGCGCCCCGAGACCCAGTCGCGCCGGGCGCGCTCGCGCAGGCTCGGCAGTCGCACGTCGAGCAGGTCGCGCACCTGCGCGGCCACGCGCTCCGGATCGAGCGGCGCCGGGAGCGCGGCAAAGGGGCGGTCGTCGACGAGCGAGGCGACCAGCGTGGCCGAGGGACGGCGGCCCGGCGCCTCGACGTACAGCACCGGCGCGGCGGAGCGGCCGGGTGCGGCAGGGAGCCGCAGGAACTCGAGCAGGCGCTCGAGGCCCACCCACTCCCGGCCCGGCGCGTCGACCGCCACGGCGATCACCAGGTCGGGCGCGCCGGCGTCGCGGAACGCCCGCCTCTCGGGCTCGCCCGTCCACAGCTCGCCGACCCCCTGCAGGTGGGGCGCAAGCGTGTCCGAGACCGCGCGATCCTCGCAGACGAGCCAGAGCGTCGGCATTCGTGCTTCTCCTGCTCCTCGTCCGCCGGAACCCATGGAACAAGGTCCAGTCGCAATTCGCGTACCACGCGCAGCAGGGCCGCAGCCCGGCGTGCAACCGCGCGCCCCCGGGTCTTTCCGGGTGCTTCCGGATCCGCGGCGGCGACTCCCCGCCAGGCCCCGAGACACGGGGATTACCCTGTACGGCCAATACTTTACACGACGGCCGCAGCGCCGGGCCGGGAACGCGGCATATACTCCGCGCATGCGCAGCCTGGCTCTATGTACGGCTCTCGGGATCGTGCTGGCCGCCGCACCGGCGCACAGCGAAGACGACCTGTCCCAGCTCGACCTGTCCGGTCACTGGTACCTGCTGGTCCACTACAAGGACGACCGGTCCGAGGACAAGTCGATCACCAAGTTCAAGGACCTGGTCTGGTCGATCAAGCAGTCGGACAAGAAGATCAAGATCACCAGCTATCCCTACGTCTTCTTCAGCGAGGCTGACGAGTTGGTGCGGCGCAACAACATGATGAACCACATCGCGTGGCAGCCCGACGACCGCATCTGGGGCCAGATCCGCGAGTACGTCTCGGTCAGCAGCCGGGGCTCCAAGGTCAAGACGCTCCGCGGCAGCCGCGCCGACGGCTTCGAGTCGAACCCGTCGGGGGGTGGCTTCGGCGCGAACACGCTCACCTTCTCGCAGAACTGGACGATGACGTTCGCTCCCGAGGAGATCCGCGTCCAGATCGTCGACTCGCTCTCGGGTTCGGGCGGGCTCGCCGGCATGGACGAGTCGATCGTGTACCGCATGACGAAGCGGGTCGGCGCCGACGAACTGCACGGCCGGTACGACGACGCCACGCGCCACGGCGAGCTGTGGATGGTCCGCTCCGTCGAGCGGCGCGGCCAGAAGGTGGACAAGGACAGGAATGCGGAGAAGCGCGCGAAGCGCGAGGCCGATTTCCTCGAGAGGATGAACCGGGCCGAGTGAGGGCGGGTGGGGAGACTCCGGGTCCGGCGAGCGCGGCGCCTCCGCGCGTCCGCGCGGCTCTCGCGGAGGACATCGAGGCGGTGGTCCGGCTCTGGATCGACCTGATCGAGTACCACCGCAGCCTGGATCCCGACTACCCACCACTGCCGAACCTGCGCGAGACGCTGCGCGCCGAGGCCCGCCGGGGCGTCGACATGGAACACTGTGAGGTGTTCGTCGCCCTGTCTTCGTCCGATGGCGCTGCTGACGGGCTCGTGGGGTTCCTGTTCGCCGAGCTCGAGCCGCGCCCGGCGGGCGTCCCGGTTCCGCCGACCGGACAGATCCACGAGCTGTGGGTGGACCCGGAGCGCCGCCGGGCGGGAGTCGGCAGGGCGCTCGTCGACGAGGCCGACGCGTTCTTCGCCGCCCGCGGAAGCGCCCGCGTGAGCGTCCGCGTCGAGGAGCCGAACGAGGCGGGCCGCGAGTTCTGGCGTCGGCTCGGCTTCCGCGACCGGGCCCGGATCATGGAGCGGATCCGCTAGCGGCAAGGTCCCGACCTGCTAACTTGCGGCCGCCATGAACCCCCTCGCCGTCGAACTCAACGAGAAGATCGAGCAGGCCAGCCCCGACGTGCTGGCGCTGCTTTCCGAGCGCGGCAGAGCGCTCTACTGGCCCAAGGGCATCCTTTCGCAGACCGCCGAGGCCCGCGACAAGGCGCACCGCTTCAACGCCACGATCGGTGAAGCCACCGAGGACGGCGGACCGATGGCGCTGCGCAGCGTCTTGGACCAGGTGCCCGGACTGAAGCCCGCCGACATCGTGCGCTACGCGCCGGCGCCGGGAAAGCCCGAGCTCCGGCAGGCCTGGCAGAAGAAGCTGCTCGACGAGAATCCGTCGATGGCCTCCGTTCGGTCGGGCGTGCCGATCGTCACCCACGCCATCACGCACGGGCTCGCGCTGGTCGGCGACCTGTTCGTCGACCCGGAGGACCGCCTGCTCCTGCCCGACAAGTTCTGGGGCAACTACCGGCTCACCTACGAGGTTCGCCTCGGAGCGACGATCGAGACCTACAACACCTACACGCCCGACGGTGGCTTCGACGTGCCCGCGATGCGCGAGGCGCTGCTCCAAGGACCCGACAAGACGATCCTGCTCTTGAACTTCCCGAACAACCCGACCGGCTACATGCCGACCCGCGCCGAGGTCGAGGCCATTCGCGACGCGGTGGTCGAGGCGGCGGAGGCCGGGAAGCGCCTGCTGGTGGTGACGGACGACGCGTACTACGGGCTCGTCTACGACGACGACGCGCTCCAGGAGTCTCCGTTCGGACTGCTCGCAGGCCTGCACCCCCGCGTGCTCAGCGTGAAGCTCGACGGTGCGACCAAGGAGCTCTTCGTCTGGGGACTGCGCTGCGGCTTCCTGACGTTCGGTGCACCTCCCGTCGACGGGGCCGACGCGATCCTCGAAGCCCTCGAGAAGAAGGTGATGGGAGCCATTCGCGGCGGAATCTCGAACTGCGCGCAGCTCTCGCAGAGCGTGGTGCTGAACGCGCTGCAGTCACCGAAGATCGGCGACGAGCGCAGGGAGAAGCTCGAGATCCTGAAGGCGCGAGCGCTGCGCGTGAAGCAGGTCGCGGGCGACTCGAAGTACACGGAGAGCTGGGACGTGTACCCGTTCAACGCCGGCTACTTCATGTGCATCCGCCTGAAGCGCGGAGTGGACGCCGAAGCGCTGCGCCTTCACCTGCTCGACGAGTACGGCGTCGGCCTGATCTCGAACGGCCGCACCGACATCCGCGTCGCGTTCTCGTGCCTGGAGCTCGACGAGATCGAGCCGCTCTTCGACTGCGTGCACGCGGCCATCGGCGACCTGGCGTAGGA
>JAFDDB010000245.1 GCA_019311115.1 Deltaproteobacteria bacterium | reverse complement strand
TCGACCGGGCAGCTCTCGAGCGCCTCGACCAGCGCCCCCGCGTCCTCGAACCGCGCGTCCGGGTCCTTCTCGAGGCAGCGCAGGATGATGCGCTCGAGCTCCACGGACACGGCGTGGCCGAGCACCTCGCTCGGCGGCTCCGGGCGCTCCTGCATGTGCTTCGCCAGCACGTCGACGACGGTCTTGCCTTCGAAGGGCGGCCGCCCCGTCAGCAGGAAGTACGCCACCGCACCGAGCTGGTACACGTCGGCACGCGCGTCCACCCCCTTCGGGTTCTCGACCGACTCGGGCGACATGTAGAGCGGCGTGCCCGTGAGCGCCTGCGTGCTGGTGATCGCGAGATCGTCGCCGCCGGTGATGCGCACCAGCCCGAAGTCGAGGACCTTGACGAAGTCGACCAGGCCGCCGCGCTCGCAGAGCATGATGTTCGAGGGCTTCAGGTCGCGGTGGATGAGCCCGGCCGCGTGGGCCTCGGCCAGCGAGCCGGCGACCTGCCGCATCAGGTGCAGCACGCGCGCCTCGGGCTGCGGTCCGTCTTGCTCCACCAGCGCCGAGAGCGTCAGCCCGCCCACGTACTCCATGGCGTAGTAGAAGCTGCCGTCGGGCGCGGACCCGAAGTCGTAGATCTCGATGGTGTTGGGGTGCGTGAGGGAGCTGGTCACCTGGACCTCGCGCTCGAAGCGCGTGACGTGCTCGCCCTCGGTCGCCGTTCCGCTGCTGCCCTCCGCCTCGCCGCCCTCCAGCACCTTGATCGCCGTCGGGCGGCGCAGCAGCGCGTGCCGCGCCAGGTAGACCGTGCCCATGCCCCCCTGTCCGAGCTTCTTCTCGAGGCTGTAGCGGCCCAGCTGCCGCGCCTCCTCGACCCGGCCGCGCAGCCGCGCGACGACGAGGGAGTAGACGAACATGGCCAGCGAGCCGGCCACGAGCAGCCCCAGCAGGATCGCGAAACGCAGCCGCACCGAGGCCAGCCCCACGTACGCCTCGGCCACGTCGACCTCAGTGACGATCCCGACCTGCAGCTCGGGCAGCCAGGTCCAGGCGCCGATCACCGGCACCCCGCGGTAGTCCGGGTAGCCGTCGACGTCGAAGCCGGTCTCGCCCGAGATGGCGGACGCAGCCGCCTTCGTGAGCGGGCGCGCCGCCACGGGTAGATCGGGCACGAAGCCCTCCGTCATGTCGCCGCCGGGCGCGCGGATCGAGATCGTCAGCGCGGCGGGCACGTTCGGGTCGTCCGGCAGCAGCCCGATCTCGCGGAGCTGGTCCTCGAAGCGGCTCGACGACACCAGCACGCCGTTCGCGTCGAAGGCGTAGGTCTCGCCGCTCGCGCCGAGCCGCGCGGTCGCGAGCAGGTGCGTGAACTTCGTAAGGGGGTCCATGGCGTAGCCGAAGGTGGCGACGACCCGGCCCTTCTCGTTCCGGAGCGGGGCGAGCACGATCATGGTGACCACGGAGGGCGCGGCGTCTCCCTCGGGGTCCCAGATGAGGGGCGCCGTGTGGCGGACCTTGCCCTCCAGGACGTCGGGCGTGATGGCGGCCGAGGCCCGCGGACGCTGGCCGACGAACGAGTCCTGCTGGTTCGCGACCATCAGGCCGTTGCGGTCCATTCCGCCCCAGCCGGTCGTCCCGTACGCCTCGGCGATGGGCCGCATGACCTGCTGCAGCTCCTTCTGAAGGGGAGAGGCGCGGAGCGCCTCGATCGGCTCCGCGGCCGTCCGCGCCAGCTCCACCAGCGTCGCGACGCGCTCTTGGATGCGTGGATCCTGCGCCAGCACCAGCGCGGCCGCCGAATTCGCTTCCGTCCAGACCTGGAGCGCGGCCACCGCGGCGCGGAGCCGCGACTCGACGTCGGACTGCATCTGCGCGCGCTGGTGACGCGAGAGCTCCGACAGGTTCAAGTAGCCGACCACGCTGAAGGCGAGCGCGAAGGCGAGCGGGATGATCCAGGCTTGGCGGGTCAAGAAGCTCATGGGCGGCGCGAGTCTACTCGAAACTGCGTTGCGTGTAGACTGCACGCCGGAGGGACGACGACATGGAACAGCGAAGCATTGGCGAGCTCTCGGTCCCCGTGGTGGGCCTCGGGTGCAACAACTTCGGCATGCGTCTCGACGCCGCCGGAACGGCGGCGGTGGTCGACGCGTGCTTCGACGCGGGCATCGACTTCTTCGACACGGCCGACATGTACGGCGGGGGGCTCTCGGAGGAGTACCTGGGCAAGGCACTGCAGGGCCGCCGAGACGAGGTGACGATCGCGACCAAGTTCGGGGCGCCCGGAAGCAGCGACGAGGGCGTCGCGCGCGGCAGCGCCGCGTGGATCCGCACGGCCGTCGAGCGTAGCCTCGGCCGGCTCGGCACCGACCGCATCGACCTCTACCAGATCCACTTCCCCGACCCCGAGGTGCCGATCGCCGAGACCCTCGGCGCGCTCCACGAGCTGGTGCAGGCCGGCAAGGTGCGCGAGATCGGCTGCTCGAACTTCGGCTCGACGCGCCTCCACGAGGCGGCGAGTGCCGCGAACGACGGCGCGCTGACTCCGTTCCGCACGGTCCAGAACCGCTACAGCGCGCTGTTCCGCGACCCCGAGGCCAAGGTCGTGCCCGCTTGCCAGGAGCTCGGCCTGGGACTCATCCCCTACTTCCCGCTCGAGTCGGGGCTGCTGACCGGCAAGTACCGCGCAGGCGCGGAGCTGCCCGAGGGCACGCGCCTCGCCGCCATGCCCGAGGACCAGCGGCGGACGACACGCTCGAGCGCGTGGAGAACCTGCGCGGCTACGCCGAGGAGCACGGCCACACCCTGCTCGAGCTGGCCATCTCGTGGCTGGCCACGAACCCGGTGGTCAGCTCGGTGATCGCGGGCGCGACGAAGCCCGAGCAGGTCCACGCGAACGCCGCCGCCGCAGGCTGGAAGATGACGGCCGCGGAGCGCGCAGAGATCGAAGAGCTGGCCGGCTGAGCGTCAGTGATCCAAGACCGGCCGCAGGCAACGCGAACCGGGAGAGGAGTCCGAAGCATGAGCATGCGCGTGACAACGGCGTTCCTTTCTGGAGTAGCCATTACCGTGGGGGCACTGGTCCTCATGGGAGCCGGGGGTCCGGTGAAGTCACCCACCGGTACGGCACCCGACCGCTACGCCTACTACCCCGGCACCGAAGAGCTGGCCAGTGACGAGATCCGGCTGATCGCCTGCGGGACGGGACTGCCTGCCGCCCGGCGCGATCAGGCCGCCACCTGCTTTCTGGCCGAACTCGGCAACGGCGACAAGTTCCTCTTCGATATCGGTACGGGCTCGGCGGCCAATGTCGCGGCCCTGATGATCCCCTACGACTTTCTCGACAAGGTGTTTCTGACACATCTGCATACCGATCACTGGGGCGACCTGGCGACGATCTGGGCCGGCGGCTGGACGGCAGGAAGAACGAAGCCGCTGAGGGTCTGGGGGCCCAAGGGGGAGACGCCCGACATGGGCACCGCCTACGCGATCGAGCACTTCCTGAAGGCCTACAACTGGGACGCGAAGACGCGGGACTTCGTCCTCAGCCCCGAGCCGGGCAAGATCAGCGTGACGGAGTTCGACTACAAGGCCGTGAATGCCGTCGTCTATCAGGACAACGGAGTGACCATTCGATCCG
>JAFDDB010000043.1 GCA_019311115.1 Deltaproteobacteria bacterium | reverse complement strand
GCTCCCCGAAGTCCCCCGGAAACTCCTTGAGCTCGGGGAGCCCTTCGCGAACGGTCATGAACTTCTCGCCATGGTGGAAGCACTCCCGAGGTTCCCGCACCCAAGGAGGACTCATGCGCTACTTCCTTCTGCTCGTCGCATCTGCGGCGATCGCCTTGCCGGCTCACGCGCAGGTCTGGACGACGATTCCGCTGGGTACCGGCTCCACGGTTCGCACCATCGTCGAGGGCGGTGGATTCTCCGACCTCTATCTCGTGGGCGACAATGGGCTGGTCGCGCACTCGGACGCCGGTCGAACGGTGTGGACGCTCGAGAGTCCACTGACGTCGGTCGACTTGTTCTCCGGTCGACGACCGACGAGCTCGCAGCTCTGGGTCTCCGGTGAGGCCGGGGTCGTCCGTCTGAAGCTCACTGGCACCTGGTTCTCGAGGAACGTCCCCAACGCTTTGGAACGCTTCGTCATGTACTCCCGAGAGAGCGGCTGCCAGAACGCTCTGGGCAGCGCTGGCTCGCTCTACCAGACATGCGACGGGGGCGTGAGCTGGGCCACGCTGAACTCGGGCGTCAGCGTTTCCCTGAATCACGGGGCTGGCTTCATTACGAGCACTTCATGGATCGTCGGAGACGGCGGCACGATCCTCCACAGCACCGACGGCAGCCAGACCTGGGTCGCGCAGAACAGCGGCACGACCGAGGACCTGCACTACATCATCGAGGCCGGCTTCGGGTACGTCATCGCCGTCGGAAAGGGCGGGACGGTCCTGCGCACCAACGACAGTGGAACCACCTGGACGCAGTCCCCCCTCCCCATCACCACGAATCTCTGGATGATCAACACCAGTGGAGCCAGCGGGGCACAGATGCTCGCAGTGGGCAATGGCGGCATGGTCTTGAAGAGCACCGACAGCGGTGCCACCTGGTGCCAACTGGATCCCGGCACGAGTGTGAATCTCTACGGTGTCGACATGGTGTCGAACAGCGAGTACATCGTCGCCGGAGAGAACGGCGTGATGCGGCGGACCACGGATGGGGGTGGCTCCTGCGGAACCCCGGTGGACCCTCCGCCGCCCATGGACCCGCCGTTGCCTGTTCCGGGCCTCTCAGCGTGGGCAGTGTTGCTGGCCGTAGCGGCCATGACGCTCTCTGTCGTACGGTCGCGCCGCGCCGCCGCGGTGGCGGTCATGGCAGAGCGCGTGCAGCGCTAGTCGTCGACGGACCCCAGGCGCAGCCTCAGGTCTCGCAGTTCGATCGGGCCGAGCTGCTTGGCGAGCGCGGCCAGGATGCGTGGCTTCTCCATCTGGACGCGCTGCATCCAGGCGGAGTCGCGCACCAGCGCGTTGACCACTCCGCGCCGCAGCCCCTCGCAGCGGGTGTGGGGAGCGAGTTCCGGACCGAGCGCGCCGCCCCACGCTTGCAGCAGTTGCACCGAGTCCGAGGTCTCGTCGAGACCCATCTCGACCAGCACCTTCGGCAACAGGTCCGAGACGGCCTCGGGCCTCGAATTGCGCCTCTTCGGGGGCCTTGCCACGCGCGAAGCCTAGCACCCGGCCTGTGCTAGGTTCCGCGAATGCCCGGGCCTTCCACGCCCCCGCCCGCCTCGTCGGCGAACCCGTCGGCGAGCCATGACCGGTTCCAGTGCGACTTCTGCGGCGAGGCCGTCTCGCGCGTGCGCCGCGTCGCCCTCGACCAGGGCTACGACCGGCTGAGCCGGCGTCACGCCGTGCGCTACGCCTGCTCGGCCTGCTCGGAGCGAAAGGACGCCGAGCGGCAACCCCCGGTTGACGGCTCGGCACCATCCGTCTAGTTTCAGCGCCCGCCGCGTACCCCCCCGGCGCCGGAGCTTCAAGTCATGGTGCGAATTCGCCTTTTCCGAACCGGAACGAAGAAACGTCCCCACTACCGGATCGTCGCAATGGACCAGCGGCGGCAGCGGCAGGGGCGCGTGCTCGAGGTGCTCGGCACCTACCATCCGCTCGAGGAGCAGGTGACCATGCGGCTCCAGGCCCTCGACAAGTGG
Source organism: Deltaproteobacteria bacterium (assembly GCA_019311115.1). Lineage (GTDB taxonomy): Bacteria > Myxococcota_A > UBA9160 > SZUA-336 > SZUA-336 > JAFDDB01. The sequence goes on along the minus strand of JAFDDB010000043.1, from coordinate 21,529 downwards.
CTCGCCGACGGAGCGCAGCAGTCCGACACGGTGCGCGGCATCGTCACGCGCTACCGCAAGGCTCAGGCCGCCGCTCCCGTCGAGGCCGCGACGTCCTGAGAGCCTGGAGGCCCGGCCCGTGAAAGATCTCGTCCGGTTCGTCGCCTCGGAGCTGGTTTCCCGGCCCGACGAGATCGAGCTTCGCGATGAGGGCGAGGCCCTCCTGCTGGTCGTCGCCGACGACGACCTGGGCAGCATGGTGGGCCGCCGCGGCAAGACCGCACGCGCGCTCCGCACGCTGCTCGACGCCTGCGACGGCCCCCAGCTCGAGATCTCGTCTCCGGGCGACCTCGAGAACGACGGCGAGCCCGAGGCGGGCGCCGATGACTCTTCCGAGCCGGGTTGAGCTAGGCCGCGTCGCCCGCGCCCAGGGCATGGACGGGACGCTGCTGGTCCTGCTGCACGGCGACGACCCGGCGAACCTGGAGGCCGCCTCCGAAGTCACGCTCGAGGGCGAGCCCGGCGCCATCCCCTTCCACGTGCTCGACGTGGCTCCGGGGCGGCGGCAGGCCGACGGCCGGCTCCGCGTTCGCCTGCAGCTGGCGGGGCTCGACTCCCGCGGGCGCGCCGAGGCGTGGGTGGGCGCAGCCGTAGCCATCCCAGAGAGCGGGCTCCAGTCGCTGCCCGCAGGCGAGTACTACTGGCGCGATCTGATCGGTCTGCGCTGCCGCACGCGCGACGGCAAGCCGCTCGGGGTGCTGCGCGAGCTGTGGCCGACGCCGGCTCACGACGTGCTGGTCGTCGACGGAGGAGGGGAGCCCGTGCTGCTGGCGGCGACCGACGACCTGCTGGTGTCGATCGACCTGGCTGCCGGTGAGATCGTGGTCGATCCGCCGGAGGGCCTGTTCGACCCGATCGAGGCCGCTCCCGACGCGGGCGAGACGCCCGAAACGGGCGACGCGGAGGGCTGAGCCGTGGCCGCCACGCCGCGGATCGACATCCTGACGCTCTTTCCGGACCTGGTGGAGCCGTTCCTCGACGGCGCGCTGGTGGGCGCCGCGCGCCGCAAGGGGCTGCTCGACATCCGCGTGACCGACATCCGCGATTTCTCGACCGACCGCCACCGCAGCGTCGACGATGCCCCCTACGGAGGCGGCGACGGGATGGTCCTCAAGTGCGAGCCGGTAGTTGCCGCCGTCGAAGAGGTGGCGGGAGGGGACGCGCAGGTGCTGGCGATGAGTCCGAGGGGACGTCCCCTCGACCAGGCCCGGGTGGTCGAGCTGTCCGGTGCTAAGCAGATCGTGCTGCTCTGCGGCCGCTACGCGGGCTTCGACGAGCGCATCCTGCAGGAGACCGGCGCCGAGGAGGTCTCGATCGGCGACTACGTGCTTTCGGGTGGAGAGCTTGCCGCTCTGGCCGTGACCGAGGCCGTAGCCCGCCTGGTGCCGGGCGTGCTCGGCAACCCGGAGTCCCCGGTCCGTGACTCCTTCTCGAGCCCCAAGGGGTCCGCTCCGGCGAGGGCGGGCATTCTCGAGCATCCGGTCTATACTCGCCCGCCCGTGTTCCGCGGTCGGGCCGTGCCCGAAGTCCTCCTGTCCGGGAACCACGCCGAGATCGAGCGCTACCGGCGGGCGGAGGCGTTGCGGATCACGCGGGACAGACGCCCGGACCTGCTGGAGAATGCGGATCTGGGGGCAGAGTCAGACCCGGAGTGAGAGCGACAATGAGGAACATCGAGAGCATCCAGGACCTGGCGAGCCGCGCCGATCACCCGGACTTCCGTTCCGGTGACACCGTGCGGGTTCACGTGCGGATCAAGGAAGGCGAGAAGGAGCGCATCCAGGTCTTCGAAGGCGTGGTGATCGTGCGCCGCCGCGGGCCGGCGGCGAGCTTCACCGTCCGCAAGATCTCCTACGGAGTCGGCGTGGAGCGGATCTTCCCGCTGCACTCGCCGATGATCGCGAAGATCGAGGTCAAGGCGCGCGGCAAGGTGCGCCGCTCCCGGCTGTTCTACCTGCGCGAGTTGACGGGCAAGGCCGCGCGCATCAAGGAGCGCGTCCAGCCGCGGGAGCCGAAGAAGAAGGCGAAGAAGGCGAAGAAGGGGGACGCCTAGCGGGGAATGCGGATCCACGGAGTCCATCTGCAGGGACTCGACACCCCCCGAGGCGTACAGAAGCTCGCCTGCGAGCCCGGCTACACGCTCTTCCTCTCCTCCGACGGCGACGCCGTCCGGAGGCTCGGGGACTTGGTGCGCTCGCTGGTCGACGCTGCGCCGGGGCTGGCGGAGCCCGGGCGATGGGTCTCCGGCGAGGCGTCCGACGCGCGCGCAGACGTGTCGCTGTCCTTCGGCTCCGACGCCTACCGCGTGGTCGCCGACCTGGGCGGGCGGCGCCTTGCGCTGGCGAGCTACGGTCGTGACCGCGCGGGCCTGAAGCGGGCGGCGACCGAACCGGCCGAGATCCGGCGCCGCCTGGAGGCGGCCGGACTGCCCGATGCCGAGGCGTTCCACCTGCTCTGCAACTGGCGCGACCCGGCGACGCCGGCCGAGGCACCGGATCCCACGGATCCCGAACCGGCCCGCCGCTCGGAGCTTCGAGAGGCGCGCGGGCGCTACCTGATGCTGGAGCGGCGGTTCAAGGAGCTGGGGCAGGCCTTGGAGGAGCGCGCGGAGATCGCGGAGCACCTGGACGACCTGGAGGCCCGCGTGACCCGCTACCGCGACGAGCTGGTGCAGCGCGCCCGCTCGCTGGACTCGATCGCGATGCACCGCGAGGCGTTGCGGCACGACCGCGAGCGCCTGCGCGGCGCCCCGACGCTGCGCCTGGCCGGCGTATGGGCGGGACTCGGGCTGGCCGCTGGGGGCGCGGGGATCGGCTACGCCGTCGGACCCGCGGGCTGGCTCGCGTCGGGAGTCGGGCTCGCCGTGGCGGGTGTGGCGGCGTTCTCGGTCTCGAGCGCCCGCGCCGCCTTCGGCCGGAACGAGGCGCGTCTCGCGTCGCTCCGGGCGGACGAGCGCGAGGTCGAGCGTCACTTCCGCGACGAGACGCAGCCCTTGCGCCAGCTGATCGAGGCGCTGCAGCTCGACTCGTCCGAGGCGCTGCTTCGCGTGGCGAGCGAGTACCGTGGATTGGAGCGGCTGATCGAGAGCGCGCAGATCGAGCTGCAGCAGGCGCGCGCGGCGTTCCCCGAGGAGGCCGAGTCCGAGCTTCGCGACCCGTCGCCCGCGGGCGTCGAGTTCGTGGCCAGAGCAGCCCCAGCGCCGGCCACGGCGGCGGAGCCCGAGAGGCTGATCGACGCGGCGGCGCGTGCCGGCAAGGTGACGCGGGACGACCTCACCGCGCGTCTCGCACCCGTGTTGCCGGTCTACCTGCGGGCGCTCACCGGCGGCGCGTTCTCGCAGGCGCGATACACCCCGGTCGAGGGGTGGCGCTTCCACCGCGTGGATGGGACGCCGCCGGTCTCGCTCGATGACATGGAGCCCGCCGATCGGCTGCGCGTGCGGCTCGCGTTCCGGCTGGCGCTGCTCGAAGCGCTGGCGGCGCACACGCGGCTGCCTCTGCTGATCGGTCCCGAGACGGGGTTCAGCTCGGCCAGCGATGCGCTCGCCCTGTCCCGGGCGCTGCGCAGGCTCGCTTCCGTCGTGCAGGTGCTCCACTTCGCGAGCGGAGCGGCGCCGTGGAGCGCGCAGGCCGATCGCGTCCACCAACTCGGCTAGCCCCGCGCGACGCATGAGCGGCTAGGCGGTGAACGCTTCGCGGATCAGCCGGATGGAGGGCGGATCCCGCGAGGCGTCGACCGCTACCACGTCGAAGCGCACCCGGTCGTAGCGCAGCGCCGCACCGCGCTCCCCAGCACTGCGTGACAGGAACGCACGCGCGCCGCGCACGATGCGCCGTTGCTTGCGCGCGTCGACCGACTCCTCGGCCGATCCGAAGCGGTCGCTCGAGCGCAGCCGCACCTCGATGAAGCAGAGCGTCGTCCCGTCGAGTGCGACCAGGTCGAGCTCCGAGTGACGCATGTGCACATTGCGGGCTACGATGCGGAAGCCTTGGCGGCGCAGCGCGCGCTCCGCCAAGGCCTCACCGATCCGCCCTCGCGCCCTTCGTGACGATGCTGGTGACGATGCTGGTGGCGAAGACGGTGACGAAGACAAGTGGCCCTCACTCCTGCCGTCGGATCGCTCCGGGCGGCAGCACAGCGAAGGGGTGAAGCCGGATGACCCTACCCGAGGATCCGGGCTGCGTCTACGTCGTGGCCACGCCGATCGGGAACCTCGAGGACCTGAGTCCACGCGCCGTGCGCATTCTGCAGGAGGTCTCGCTGATCGCCTGCGAAGACACGCGGCACACGGCACGGCTCTGCTCCCGCTTCGCGATCGGTACGCGGCGCGTATCGCTGCACGCGCACAACGAGGCGCGCCGTACTCCCGGTCTGCTCGAGCGCGTGCGCGCGGGCGAGTCGATCGCGCTGGTCTCCGACGCCGGCACGCCGCTGCTGTCGGACCCGGGTGCAAGGCTGGTCCGCGCTGCGAGCGAGGCCGGGCTGACGGTCGTACCCGTGCCCGGGGCCTCGGCCGTGCTCGCGGCGCTGGTCGCGAGCGGACTTCCGACGGCAGCGTTCACGTTCCTGGGCTTCCCGCCGAGGCGTGGCGGCGCGCGCCGCGACTGGCTCGCGTCCGCCGCGCGCGCTCCCGGGACGTTGGTGATCTTCGAAGCCCCGGGCCGCGCGTCAGCCACGCTCCGGGACCTGTACGAGGCGCTCGGCCCGAGGCGCGCGGTGATCGCGCGTGAGCTCACGAAGCGCTTCGAGCAGGTCGTGCGCGGCCGGCTCGGCGAGATCGAGCCCGACGAGACCCGCGGCGAGATGACCCTGGTCGTCGAGGGCGGGACTCCGGGAGAGAGCGGCGTGGCGGACGACGCGGACGTAGACGCGCAGATCCGGTCGAAGCTCGAGCGGGGCACCAGCGCGCGCGACACGGCTGCCGCGGTGGCCGCGCAGACCGGACGCAGGAGGAGCGAGGTGTACGCCCGCGTGCTCGGCTTGCGCGACGGCGGGGGTGAGGAGGCATAAGGCCGGGATGCAGCGACGAGACGGCTCCATCTTCGACGCTGTCACGCAGCGCCGCGGCAGCGACAGCGCCAAGTGGACGCGCTACGCGGGGGGCGGCGACGTGATCCCCGCCTGGGTGGCCGACATGGACTTCGCCTCGCCCCCCGCGGTGCTCGAGGCTCTCCACGCGCGGGTAGACCACGGGGTCTTCGGCTACGCCGCTCCGCCCCCGGAGCTGGTCGCGATAATGCTCGAGCGCTTCGAGCGCTCCTACGGATGGAGCATCGACCCCTCCTGGATCGTGACGCAGCCGGGCGTCGTGCCCGGGCTCTACCTGGCCTGCCAGTGCGCGGGCGAGCCCGGCGACGACGTGATCACACCCGTGCCGGCCTACCACCACTTCCTGTCCGCGCCCGGCCACGCCGGCCGGAACCTGGTCACGTCCCCCGGGCGCCGCGACGGTGTGCGCTGGGACCTGGACCTCGACCGCCTGGCAGACACGGTCACCGACCGGACGCGCGCCCTGCTGCTCTGCAACCCGTACAACCCGGTGGGGCGCGTGCTGGCGCGAGACGAGCTCGAGACCCTCGCGGCGCTGTGCATCGAGCGCGACCTGATGATCTGCTCCGACGAGATCCACTGCGACCTGCTGCTCGACCGGGACAAGCCGCACGTGCCGATCGCCAGCCTGGGTCCCGAGGTCGCGGCGCGCAGCATCACGCTGTTCTCGCCGAGCAAGTCGTTCAACCTGCCGGGGATCGGCGGCTTCTCGATCGCGATCATCCCCGACCCGGGCCTGCGCCGCCGCTACAGCGAGCGCTCGCACGGTGTGTCGGTACACCCGGGCGCGCTCGCCTACCACGCGGCGCTGGTGGCCTGTCGCGACTGCGGCGACTGGCTCGAGGCGCTCGTCGCCTACCTGGCGGCGAACCGCGACTGGCTCGAGGAGCAGGTCGACGCGCTGCCCGGCGTCTCCATGTGCCACGTCGAAGGCACGTACCTGGCCTGGCTGGACTTCGGAAGATCGGGCCTCTCGCGGCCCTTCGACACGCTGCTGGCCAACGGCCTCGCGCTCACCGACGGCGCCGACCTCGGCGACCCCAGCCACCTGCGTCTCAACTTCGGGTGCCCGCGGGCGACACTCGAAGAGATCGTGGCGCGGCTCCGGAAGTCGCTTCCCTAGCTGTGGGCTTTCGGAAGGAAGGGCGGGTCTGGCGCCGTCCGCGCCTGGTTGTGGGGACCTACTCGGCTTCCAGCAGGGCTCGGAGGGCGTCTTCGTCGAGGATTTCTACTCCCAGCTCTTCTGCGCGGTCGCGCTTGGAGCCGGCTCGGTTGCCCGCGACCACGTAGTCGGTGCGCTTCGAGACGGAGTTCTTGACCTTGCCGCCGAGCGACTTGATGCGTTTCTCGAGCTCGGCGCGCGGCTCCGACAGGGTGCCGGTCAGTACGAAGGTCGCGCCTTCGACGCCGGACGGTCCCTCGGCGCGGGGCGCGGGTGGGGCGATCTGCAGTCGTTCGCGCAGGCGGTCTACCTCGCTGCGGTTCGCGGGGTCGTCCAGGAAGAGGCGCACCGACTCGGCGATCACGGGGCCGACCTCTTCGATGCCTTCGATGTCCGCCTGGCTCGCGTCGAGGAGCTTTCCCAGGTCGCGGTAGCTCTCCGCGATCACTTCGGCGACGCGCTCGCCGACGTGGCGGATGCCCAGGGCATTGAGCACGCGAGTCAGCGTCGTCTGCCTGGCGCGCTCGATCGAGGCGAGGAGGTTCTCGCTCGACTTCTCGCCCATGCGGTCGAGCGAGACGAGCGTGGCGAGGTCCAGGTCCAGCAGGTCCGACGGGCGCCGCACGGCGCCGCGCTCCACCAGTTGGTCGATCAGCTTCTCGCCGAGTCCGTCGATGTCGAGGCCGCCGCGGCTCGCGAAGTGCCGCAGCCGCTCCTTGACCTGCGCGGGGCACTCCAGGTTCGGGCAGCGCCGCGCGACCTCTCCCTCGAGGCGCAGCGTCACCGACCCGCAGACCGGACACTTCTCGGGCAGGCGATAGCGCCGCGTGCGGCGCGGGCGCGCGTCGGTGACGACCTTGACGATCTTCGGAATCACGTCGCCGGCACGCTCGACGAAGACGGTGTCGCCGACCCGCACGTCGAGGCGGTCGACTTCGTCCTGGTTGTGGAGCGACGCGTGCACCACGGTCACTCCGCCGATGCGCACGGGCTCGAGCACGGCGACCGGCGTGAGCGTTCCCGTGCGCCCGACGTAGCTGCGGATGTCGACGAGCCGCGTCGTCTCCTGGCGCGGTGCGAACTTGAACGCGAGCGCCCAGCGAGGCGAGCGGTTGAGCGTTCCGAGCCGCTCGCGCAGGGCGAAGTCGTCGGCCTTGATCACGCTGCCGTCGACCTCGTAGGGCAGGTCGTCGCGGTCGTGCTCGAGCGACTCGTGGAAACCGATCGCGCCGGCGATCCCGACGCCGCGGTGCATGCGCGGGTTCACCTTGAAGCCGAGCCCCGCCAGTCGCTCCATCAGCTCGCGGTGCGTGGCGACGCCCAGGTCCGGCTCGGCCCGGCCGATGCCGTAGACGAAGATGTCGAGCGGCCGCTCCGCGGCGGAACGCGGGTCGAGCTGGCGCAGCGTTCCCGCCGTGGAGTTGCGCGGGTTGGCGAACGGCTCCAGGCCCTGCTCCATGCGGCTCCGGTTGAGCGCGTCGAACCCGGCCAGCGTCATGAACACCTCGCCGCGGACCTCGAGCCGGTCGGGGACGGCCTGCCCCTCGAGCCGGAGCGGGATCGAGCGCACCGTCCGCAGGTTGTGGGTCACGTCCTCGCCGGCCCGGCCGTCTCCGCGCGTCGAGCCCAGCACGAGCGCGCCCTGCTCGTAGAGCAGCTCGCACGCCACGCCGTCGTACTTGGGCTCGGCGGTGTAGGCGATGTCGTCCTCGGTCTCGAGCAAGCGCTTGATCCGCGAGTCGAAGGCCTCGACCTGCTCGCGGTCCATGCCGTTGTCGAGCGAGAGCATGGGTACGACGTGCTCGACCGTCGAGAAGCCCTCTCGCGGCGAGTCGCCGACCCGCTGGGTGGGCGAGTCCGCCGAGAGCCACTCCGGGTGCTTCGCCTCGAGCGCCACCAGGTCGCGGTACAGGCGGTCGTACTCCCCGTCCGAGATCAGCGGGTCGTCGAGCACGTGGTAGCGCCGGTTGTGGAGCGCGACCTCCTGGCGGAGATCCTCCAGCGCCTGCCGCTCGTCCTTCATGGCCGCATTCTGACTGCCGCGCCGGACCGGCGCCAGCCGTGCAGCCTCCCCCGCGCAGCTCCGACCGCCCCGAAAACACCCTTTCTACCGGGCACTTGTGGCGATCTCCTGCACGCGCGCGGGGAGTCGGCCAGGCGGCTGGACGGAAGCAAAGGTTCGCTTTTGTGTAAGTTGTCGGGATCAATGCCCGATACGAAACCCGATGCCGGATCGTGAGCCCGAGCGGCCCGTGGAGGGGTCCCTGCTGGATGCGCTCGAAGAGGGGGTCGTGGACCTGCGCGACGGCCGGATCCTCACGGCGAACGCGGCCTTTGCGGGCTGGGTGGGCGTGCCGGCTCCCGATCTCGCCGGCCGCGACCCGATCGACTTCTTCACGGACTCCGAGGGCCGCGCGCTCGGGGCCGACGCGATGGGCGAGGCCTGCCGGCTGCGCCAGGGCGATGGCGGGCTGCGTCCGGTGAGCGTGCGCCCGATCGGGGGCGATCGCGTCCTGGTCGTGGACCGCTTGCGCGAGCGGCGGCTCGAGAGTGAAGTCTGGCAGCTCAGCTCGCGTCTCGGGACCGGGGCGGAGGCTTCCGCAACCCCGCCGCTCTGCGACGAGGTCGCGGGCATGGTGGAGCACGAGATCCGCACCGCGTCGACGGTGATCCGCGGCTACCTGCGCCTGCTGCTCGACGGGCGCGCCGGACCGCTCCAAGCGGAGCAGCGGGAGTTCCTGGACGAGGCGCGGCGCGAGACGCGGCGCATCCAGGGCCTGGTCGACGACCTGCTCGAGCTGGCGTCCAGCGAGGGATCGCGCGAGCTGCGCATAGTGCGCAAGCCGGCATGCCTGCACGCGGTCGTCCACCAGGCGCTCGCCACCGCACGGCCGCTGCTGGAGTCGCGCGAGCTGGAGCTGGCGTTGGACCTCGACCTGGAGGACGACGCCGTGCGGATCGACGAGGAGCGCATCGCGAGCGTGCTCGTGAACGTGCTGGCGAACGCCGCCAAGTTCTCACCGCGAGGGGGCACGGTCCGGCTCGCGACGCACCTGGTCGAGAGCGCCGCGGGCGCGTCGATCTCGATCTCGGTCCTGGACGAGGGCGCGGGCGTGTCCCATGAGGACGTCGAGCGGATCTTCGATCCCTTCGTGCGCGGGCGGGGCGTGGGCGGCGAGGACGGCCGTCCGCCCGTCGAGGGCATGGGGCTCGGTCTGGCGCTCTGCCGGCGCGTGCTCGAGGCTCACGGCGGCGCGATCACCACCATTCCGGGCCTGGGATACGGCCTGTTCCGTGTGACGCTACCGGTGGAAGGATAGGGAGAAGCCGTGGCCGTAGGAACCCGCAGCGTGCCCGTACGCCGTCAGATCCTCGTGGTCGACGACGCCGAGGGCATCCGCACGTACCTGAAGAACCTGCTCTCGCTCAAGGGCTACGACGTGCTGCTCGCTCCCGACGGTGCGACGGCCCTCGAGACCCTGCAGCAGGGCGCGGCGCCCGAGGTCGCGATCCTCGACATCATGATGCCGGGCATGGACGGGCTCGAGCTGCTGCGCCGCATGAAGGAGCTGAGGCCCGAGATCCCGGTGATCATGCTCTCGGTCGTCGGCAAGGCGGGGACGATCGTCGAGGCGATGAACCTGGGGGCGGCCGACTACCTGAACAAGCCGTTCGAGGAGGAAGAGCTCGAGATCGCGCTCCAGAAGCTGCTCGAGACCGAGAGCCTGCGGGCCGAGACCGAGCAGCTGCGCGAGCGCCTGCGCGAGCACGAGGAGCTGAGCAAGGAGCCGTTCCTCTGGGCGTCCGAGAAGATGCAGCGGATTCACGAGATCCTGTCGCAGGTCGCGGACGCCGACGTCACGGTGCTGATCCACGGCGAGAGCGGGGTCGGAAAAGAGGTCATCGCGCGCACCACGCACGAGCTGTCGGATCGTGTGAAGGGGCCGTTCGTCAAGGTCAACTGCGCGGCGTTGCCCGAGGAGCTGCTCGAGAGCGAGCTCTTCGGCTACGAGCGCGGCGCGTTCACGGGCGCGTCGGCGCGAAAGGCGGGCAAGTTCGAGATCGCCGACGGCGGAACGATGTTCCTCGACGAGATCGGCGAGATGAGCGCCCCGCTCCAGGCGAAGCTGTTGCAGGTGCTGCAGGACGGGGAGTTCTCGCGGCTCGGCGGTCAGGCCGACGTGCATGTCGACGTGCGAGTGGTTGCGGCGACGAACCGAAACCTCGAGGAGATGGTCGCGCAGGGCGAGTTCCGCGAGGACCTGTACTACCGCCTGAACGTGGTCAATGTCTTCGTGCCGCCGCTGCGGGAGCGTCGCGAGGAGATCCCCGTCTTCGTGGAGCACTTCGTTCGCGTGTACGCGCTCAAGTACAACCGCGACGTCCCCGGGATCTCGGACCGGCTGATGCAGGGGTTCCTGCAGTATGCCTGGCCCGGCAACGTGCGCGAGCTCGAGAACATGGTGAAGCGGATCGTCGTGCTGCAGAACGAGGACGCGATCGCGGACGAGATCTTCAAAGCCCGGGCCACCGAGCCCGCCCGACCGACCGTCGAGCAGATCGTGGACGAGATGGACCCGATGGACGACTCGATCTCGCTCCGCGAGATCAGCAAGCGGGCGTCCCGGGACGCTGAGCGCGAGGCCCTGCGCCGGGTGCTCTACCAGACGAACTGGAACCGGAAGAAGGCCGCCAAGATCCTGGACGTGAGCTACAAGACGCTGCTCCAGAAGATCAAGGAGTGTGGTCTCACGGACTGAGCCTCCCCCGGCCGGTACCCAGGGTGCCGGCCTGCTGCCAACCCGCGCCGCGGCTCCCGCCCCCCCTCTCCAGCTGCCGGACGGCCTTCGTGGGCCCTGTGGACCGCTCTGGAGATCCTGCGCAGTTCCGTGGACTTCCCTACCAGTGGCAGGCAGCTACACGGATTGTGTAGTCAGCTTCCCACCAGGGGTCGAATTAGGACCCGAGCGGGGGCGTCAAGGCTGGCACGGATGTCGCAGATCGCCCGGGCAGGGACGACTCGCCCCGGGGCGGCGGTCCCGGATCGACCCGACCGGAGAACTGCGACGGAGAGTAGGGATGGCAGCTGCGCACGATCAAGGTGAGCTGGGATTCGACCCGGGAGAGCTGTGGGCGGTCCTGGGGCGGCGATTCTGGTGGCTCGCAATTCCGAGCGCGCTGGGCCTGCTGATCTCCGGCGTGCTGGCGCTGGTCTGGCCGGCCGAGTACGAATCGGCCGCCATCGTGATGGTCCAGCCACAGGACATCCCGGCGCACCTGGTGCTCCCCACGGTGGGTACGGACACCGAGGCGGCGTTCAACTCGATCCGGCTGCGCATCCTGGCTCGCGACAGGCTCAGCCAGATCATCGACGACCTGAAGCTCTACCCGGAGATGACGGAGGACAAGGAGCCGCGCGAGGCCATCATCCGTCACATGCGGACGTTCATCAGCATCGACCCGCTGCCTCCGGCCGTGGTGGACCCGCGCAAGCCGGTGCAGATCGAGTCGTTCCGGATCGCGTTCCGCGACCGGAACGCCACGACCGCGCGAGACGTCGCGAGCCGGCTGACCCAGGACTTCCGGGCGGTCAACCTGGACCAGCGCGCCGGCCAGGCCGAGGGTACGAGCGAGTTCATCCTGGCCGAGCTGCAGCGCGCCCGGCAGGAGCAGGAGCGGGTAGGCATCGAGCTGAGCGAGTACAAGGAGCAGCACCGCGGCGAGCTGCCGGAGGACATGCCGATCAACCAGCAGAGGCTGGCCCGGCTCACGTCCGAGATCGGCCAGCAGCAGGCGGTCTACAAGACGTCCGTGGGCCAGGTCGACCGGCTCAAGGTCGAGCTCGACGAGCTTCGCGCGACCGGATCGGACAGCAGCTTCGACCCGGCCCGCCGCAAGCAGGCGGCCGAGCTCGAGCTCCGCCAGCACCGGGCACTGGGCAAGACCGAGAAACACCCCGACGTGTTGATCACGCGCAAGGAGATCGCGCAGCTCGAGGTGATGATCGCCGAGGCCGCGGACGACGATACGCGCCCGGCCTCGTACCAGGAGAACAGCCTGGTGCGCGAGCTGCGCACGCACGAGGTCCGCGTCGGAGTCATGCAGAGCGAGGTCGCGCGGATCCGCAAAGAGATCAACATGTACGAGGATCGCATCATCGTCACGCCGCGCCGCGGCGCCGAGATCGGACACCTCGAGGCCCAGTACGTGAGCTTGACGCAGGCCATCTGGGAGCTGCAGTCGAAGCGGGTCGCGGCCGACATGGGCCGGGCCATCGAGCTGGCCCAGAAGGGCGAGAAGTTCCAGGTCGTCGAGGCGGCCGTCATTCCGGAGGAGCCGATCAGCCCCAACCGGCCGCTCTTCGTGCTCGTCGGCGTGGCGGTGGGACTGCTCGGCGGTCTCTCGCTGCTCGCCGCGCGCGAGCTGGCCGACGAGAGCTTCCACACCGTTCGCGACCTGCAGGGCACTCTCGGACTTCCGGTGCTCGGCACGATCCCGTCGATCGACGTGGTCGAAGGCGGCTCGCGCAACGGAAACGGGGTCCGGCGCTGGATCGGCACCGGCTTGGTCGTACTCGCGCTCGGTGGGGGCGCGCTGTACGCAGGTGCGGCAGGACTCGACTCCGAGCCGGTGGCTGCGAGCGAGGAGAGCCGTGTATAACGACTTCTTCGGCTTCGACGCCGACCCGTTCCGGGTCAACCCGGATCCGCGGTTCCTCTACCTGTCCGACAGCCACCGCGAGGCGCTCGCGACGCTGATCTACGCGGTCCGCGAGCGAAAGGGATTCATCTCGCTGACGGGCGAGGTCGGCACGGGCAAGACGACGATCCTCAACGTCCTGCTGCGGAAGCTCGAGCCGACCACGCAGACGGCGTACTTGTTCAACACGGCGCTCTCGGTCGAGGACTTCTTCTCGTACCTCTTCGACGAGCTCGAGCTGCCGGCGATCGAGCCCTTCAGCAAGAGCGCGGCGCTGCACCAGCTGAACAGCTATCTGATCCAGCGGATGCGCGAGGGCAAGCAGACGCTCCTCATCATCGACGAGGCGCAGAACCTGTCCACCGACCTGCTCGAAGAGATCCGCATGCTCTCCAACCTGGAGACGCCGACCTCGAAGCTGATCCAGATCATCCTGGTGGGACAGCCCGAGCTGGCCGAGAAGCTGGCGCGCCCGGAGCTGCGCCAGCTCCGGCAGCGCATCGAGCTGCGGCACACGATCGAGCCGCTCGACGAGAATGAGACCGGCGAGTACGTGCGCGAGCGCCTGATGATCGCCGGTCACCCGACGGGCGGGATCTTCACGAACTCGGCGCTACGCGCGGTCCACCGCTTTTCCGGGGGGATCCCCCGAATCGTGAACGTAATCTGCGACAATGCGCTGCTGACGGCGTTCTCGGAGCAGACAGGGAAGGTCCCGGCACAGCTGGTCGAGGAGGCCGCGAAGGACTTGGGCCTCTCCGACATGACGACGGGACCGGGCGCCGTCGCGCGCGTCGCCCCGCGCGCGAAGAAGAGGCAGCGAAGCTGGCTGAGGCGGCTCTGGTCGCGCAGCCGGCGCGGAGCGGATACGGAATCCAGGCGGGGCATGGCTACGGAGGTGCGCTGAGATGGGGCGGATTCACGACGCTCTCGAGAGAGCGGAACAGGAGCGAGAGCTCCACACGCGCGGCACCCGGACCGGGAGCGGGAGCCCGAGCGGCTCGTTCGCCGACTTCGACGGCCGCGCCGCGGCATCCGACGAGTTGCTGCGTGAGCACGCGCCGCGCTCGCGCAGTCGCGAGGGCCGGCAGGAGCACCGCGAGCGGATCGAGGCCAGCCGGCGTGACAAGGTCATGCTCACCGGGCCTTCGACCGCCGTGTCGGACGAGTACCGCACGCTGCGAGCGCGCATCCAGTCGATGCGGCGCACCCGCGAGCTGCGCAGCATCGTGGTGACGAGCGCGCTGCCGCGCGAGGGCAAGACGACCACGTCGACGAACCTGGCCATGTCGTTCGGGCTCGAGCCCGATTCGCGCACCTGCCTGATCGACGTCGACATGCGCACGCCCGCGCTGCACCGCTCGTTTACCGAGCTTCCGCCGTCGGGCATCGCCGAGGTGCTCGAGAGCGAGGCCAAGCTCGATGAGGCGCTCGTCCAGGTGCCCGACACCAATCTCTGGGTACTGACGGTGCGCGGCCTTCCGAAACGGCCGTCGGAGCTGCTCGCCTCGGCCCGGATGGCCGAGCTGATCGACGAGCTGCACACGCGCTTCGACACCGTCATCCTCGACGCCCCGCCCGTGCTCGGTCTGCCCGACGCCACGCAGCTCGTCGATCTCTGCGACGCCGCGCTGCTCGTCGTCGACGCCGGACACACGCCGCGGAGTCAGGTCGAGGCGACGCTCCAGCGGATCGACGCCCGCAAGGTGATCGGCACCGTGCTGAACCGCGCCTCGGGCCTCTCCAAGCCCTATGGTTACGGAGGCGGCGCCTAGCCCGATCCGACCTCGAGGAAAGCGGTCCATGTCTACGTTTGCTCTCGTGTTGCTGTTGCCCTGGGCCGTTGCCCTCGCCGTGACGCCTATCGTCATCTGGTTGGCCACGCGGTACGACCTGCTGGATCACCCCACCTCGCGCAAGGCGCACACCCAGCCGACACCGTTGCTCGGCGGCGTCGCCGTGCTGGTCGCCAGCGTGGTCGGCCTGGGCGTGGCGCTCCCATTCATCGAGCCGCTCGGCTGGGGCTTCGAGGGCATCGACTCGTTGCTCGTGCTGGGCGGCGGCGCCCTCGCGATGGGCGCGCTCGGCCTCTACGACGACCTCTACGACGTGCGCGCGGGCTCGAAGGCGGGCATCCAGATCGCGATCGCCGCCGCGACGTGGTGGCTCGGCTTCCGGCTCGGCAGCGTGCAGTTGCCCTTCGGCTTCGTGATGCTCGATGCGTCGGTGATCTCGCTGCTCTTGACCGTCGGCTGGATCGTGCTGGTGACGAACGCGTTCAACCTGATCGACGGCATGGACGGCCTGACGACCGGTGTCGGCGTGATCACGGCGTTGACCGTCTACTGGCTCGCCGCCGAGTTCCGCCAGACGGGAGCCGTCCTCGGGGCGCTCGCTCTCTCCGGCGCTCTGGCGGGCTTCCTGCGCTACAACTTGCCGCCGGCGCGCATCTTTCTCGGCGACTGCGGCGCCTATGCCATCGGCTACACGATCAGCGTGCTCGCGATCGCGTCCTACCAGAGAAGCTCGACCGCCATGCTGATCGTCGTTCCGCTGCTGGCGGCGGGCGTCCCCATGCTCGACACGCTGCTCGTCTCGGTGCGGCGCCTCTTCTGGCACCTCCGCCACGGCGGGGTCCGGGGTCTGCACCCCGGGCAGGTGGTGCGCGCGGTGATGCGTGCGGACCGCGGTCACATCCATCACCTGCTGCTGCGCCAGGGATTCGACAGCAGGCGCGCGCTGGCCGTGCTCTACGCGCTCTCGGGAGGCCTCGCCCTGCTCGCGCTGGCCACGCGCCACGCCAGCGCGAACGTGCGTTGGGGCCTGCTGGTGGCGCTGCTGGTGACCGGCTTCGCCGCCCAGCGCTGGCTCGAGCGGCGCGCGGAGGCGCGAGAGCGGATCCCTGAGAGCGCCGAAAATCCCGGCCACCGCGCTCCCGGCTGAAGCGCTCTCCGGCCCGGCCGCAGCGGCTGGCGCCGTGGCAGCTCGGCCGCGGAAGTGCCCTACCGCCAAAGGGAAGTCGGCTACATCCCCAGGGAGGAGCCAGCTACCCATCGACGGGCTTCGGCCCCGCCGGAGACGGGCTCCGGCGACTCCGGCTTGGCACGGATGTCGCACTACCCCGGGGCATGGGGGTGGAATGAACTCGCACTCGGGTCCGCACATGAATGGCTCGTACAGGTTGCTCATCGTCGATGACGACGCCGGATCGCGCGACTGGCTCGCCGCGTTCGGCGACCGCCTGGGCTACGAGATCCTTCTGGCCGAGAGCGGAGAAGAGGCGCTCGAGCTCGCGGAGCGGGCCAAGCCCGACATCGTCACCCTCGACGTTCTACTGCCGGGGCTCAGCGGCCTCGAGACGCTGAAGTCCCTGCACCAGATGCACCCGGAGCTGCCGGTCATCATGCTGTCCGGCCACGGTCCGACGCGCACCATCGTCGAGAGCGTGCGCCAGGGTGCGGTCGACTTCCTGCGCAAGCCCTTCGACCCGGCGGAGCTCGAGGCGGCCTTCGAGAAGGCGCTGAGCCGCGGATGCGACCCGGGATCCGCGGCTGCGGATCCGAGCCGGGCGCTGATCCTCGACTCGAGCGAGAAGATGCGCGCGGTCTGCGAGGTCGTGGACAAAGTCGCCGATACGGACATCACCGTGCTGATCCGCGGTGAGAGCGGTACCGGCAAGGACCTGATCGCGAGCATGATCCACACGCGCTCCGGCCGGCGGAACGGGCCCTTCGTCAAGGTGAACTGTGCGGCCCTGCCTGCGGAGCTGCTCGAGAGCGAGCTCTTCGGCTACGAGAAGGGGGCCTTCACCGGCGCGCAGCGGCGCAAGCTCGGGAAGTTCGAAGTGGCGAACAATGGGACGATCTTTCTCGACGAGATCAGCGAGATGCACCCGAGCCTGCAGGCGAAGCTGCTGCAGGTGTTGCAGGACGGCCAGTTCTCGCGTCTGGGTGGCGAGTCTGACGTGAGCGTCGACGCACGCGTCGTCGCCGCGTCGAACCGGGACCTCGAGAAGCTGGTGCGGGCGCGGGGCTTTCGCGAGGACCTCTTCTACCGCCTCAACGTGGTGACGGTGCGCATCCCCCCGCTGCGGCAGCGCCGGGACGAGATCCCGGTGTTGACGGCTTACTTCCTGCGGCGCTACGCCGAGGAGTACGGAAAGGACGCGCCCGCGCCGAGCGAGGCGCTGTGCGAGGCTTTCCAGCGCTACCCGTGGCCCGGCAACGTGCGCGAGCTCGAGAACCTGATCAAGCGCATGGTCGTGCTCGGGAGCGAGCAGCCCGTGCTCGAGGAGTTGTCCGCTCGCAACCGCTTCGACGTCCCCGACGACGACGAAGGCAGCGAGCTCGACCGGTTCATGAACGGCGAGGTCGATCACGTCAGTCTCAAGCGCATCGCGCGCGAGGCCGCGCTCTCGGCCGAGCGCAGGCTGATCGAGAAAGTGCTGCACCGCACCCGCTGGAACCGGCGGCGGGCGGCGGAGATCCTGCAGATCAGCTACAAGGCGCTCCTCTACAAGATGAAGGACGCCGGGCTGGCGGATCGGGCATGAACGCGAGGGGTCCGAAAGGGGTGAGACCGATGTCGAGACAGAAGCGCTTCGTAGCAGCAATTGCCAGCGTCCTCTTCGCGCTCGTCGCGGGTGCGTGTGCATCCACGGAGCGATCCCTGCCGTCAGCCGCCGAGCTCGACACGCGGGCCGACGCGAGCAAGGGCGAGTACCTGATCGGCGCCGGAGACGTGCTCGCCATCACCGTCTGGCGGCAGCCGGAGCTGTCACTTCCCGAGGTCGTCGTCCGCTCGGACGGGCGCATCTCGGTACCGCTCGTGGACGAGGTCGACGTCCTGGACAAGACGCCGCTCGAGCTGAAGCACGAGCTGACGGAGAGACTCGAGGAGTACGTGACGGCGCCGCACGTGACGGTAGTAGTGCGCCAGATCAACTCCAAGCTCGTCTATGTACTCGGCGAGGTGAAGCGAGAGGGGCCGGTCCTGCTCCACCGGGACATGCGCGTGATCGACGCGCTGTCGACGGCGGGCGGCTTTACGCCCTTTGCCGGCAAGTCCCGCATCAAGCTGATCCGCGACCAGAACGGAAGCGGACCGGCGGAGTTCGTCTTCGACTATGATGACTTCGTGCGCGGAGAAAATCTGGAACAGAACGTGTTGCTGCTGCCTGGAGATCGCATTGTCGTCCCGGACGATACTCCTCGCTGGCGCTAGCGCAGTCCTCGTCGTCCTGGCGTGGTCGTTCGCCCCGGCGTCGGCCTCGGCGCAGTCGAAGATGAGGCTGCGCGCCGCCGTCGACGTGTCGCAGACGTGGATCGACAACGTCTTCTACAGTCAGAGCGACACGAAGTCCGACTCCGTGACCCGCATCTTCCCGCGCCTCGCGCTCTTGCAAGACGACGCCTCCGGCCACTCGGTGTTCAAGGTGGGTGGTACCGCGAAGCGGCACAACACCTTCGACGAACTGGACGGCTTCGATCCGTTCGCCTCGTTCGACACCGCGCGTCAGTTCACCGCCCGGCTCTCCCTGTTCGCCGATGGCAAGGTCGAGAAGCGCAACAAGACGGATGCCGTCGAGTCGACGAACCTGACGCTGTACGGCCGCCGTCCCGACGTACTCTACTACCGGGCCAATGCCGGCGGACGCTACATGCTGAGCCCTTCGACGGCGTTGAACTCGTCGTTCGGATACAACCAGATCGACTACAGTGCCTCCAGCAACGACCGGTCGCAATACGCGGACTACAAGATCTACTCCGTGCAGGCGTCGATCGACCGCGGCCTGTCTACGCGCGACACGGTCGGCCTGGTAGCGACTGTTCAGCGGATCGCCCTCGGCGGCGTCGACACCCTCGACAGCCCGCGGAGCGACCGCGACGACGACATCGTCCGCCTGGCCGGGATCTGGAACCGCGTCTGGACGCCCCGGCTCTCCACGAGGGTCGAGGCGGGCGCCCGCTACCTGACCACCGACGGCGGGCAGGTGAGCAACCTCACCGTAGGGGAGCCGGGCGAGCCGCAAAGCTCCTTCGACACCACTCCAGACGACTCGTTCGCCTTCACGGGAACGGCGAATCTCCAGTACCAGACCCTGAAGGGGTCGCTGGACATCAGCCTGAGCCAGGAGACCCGGCCGGACAACGGCCGGCAGGGCAGCCGCAACGTGAGCACCGCGCAGCTCAGCCTGGTGCGTCGGCTGCTCAAGAAGCTCACGTTCAGCGCGGGCGCGAACTACAGCCTCTCCAGGAGCGCGGGCGACGTCGTCCAGCCGTTCCCGCTTGGCCTGTTTCCTCCCGGCGGCTGTAGCCGCCCGGGCGAGGAGGACGGCGACCCCGTCTGCCTGCTGGACGTGGAGTCGGACCTCGACGAGCGGACCTGGCAGGCCTGGTCCGAGTTCAGCTGGCAGTTCTCGCGCCGCTGGTCCACCTTCGTCCGCTACGACCACCAGCGCTACAGCAACGACCTCCCGTTCGATCAGGACTGGAGTGCGAACCGCGTCCGGGTGGGTGTGCGCTGGGCGCACGACCTGCCCCTGTAGGCGGGAACACACCCGGGCCGTCCCAAGGGGGGCGCCTGGGCAACCGGCGGATGACCGCCGACGGACGACCGTCGGCGAATCACGGGGCGGAGACGGACTTGGCCAAGACGCGGCGCGCACTGATCACCGGGATCACCGGACAGGACGGGTCCTACCTCGCCGACCTGCTGCTCGACAAGGGCTACGAGGTCGTCGGCATGGTGCGGCGCTCGAGCGCCGAGAACTTCGAGCGGATCGCCCACCTGGTGGGCCGCGTGCGGCTCGAGCAGGCCGACCTGCTGGACCAGCTCTCGCTCGTCAACCTGATCCGCGACGCCGAGCCGACCGAGATCTACAACCTGGCGGCGCAGTCGTTCATTCCGACGAGCTTCTCGCAGCCGCTGCTGACGGGCGAGTTCACGGCTCTGGGCGTGACGCGCATGCTCGAGGCGGTGCGTCTCGTGGACCCGTCGATCCGCTTCTACCAGGCGTCGTCGAGCGAGATGTTCGGCCGCGTGCGCGAGACTCCACAGAACGAGGACACGCCGTTCTATCCGCGGAGTCCCTACGGGGTGGCCAAGCTCTACGGCCACTGGATCACCATCAACTACCGCGAGAGCTACGACCTCTTCGCCTGCTCGGGGATCCTCTTCAACCACGAGTCTCCGCGCCGGGGCCGCGAGTTCGTCACCCGCAAGATCGCGATGGGAGTGGCGCAGATCGCCGCCGGGCGCGCCGAGACACTGGAGCTCGGCAACCTCGACTCCAAGCGTGACTGGGGCTGGGCGCCCGAGTACGTCGAGGCGATGTGGCGCATGCTGCAACAGGACGAGCCACGGGACTACGTGATCGGCACCGGCGAGCACCACTCGCCGCGCGAGTTCTGCCAGATCGCCTTCGAGCGCGTCGGGCTGTCCTACGAGGACCACGTCCGCATCGACCCGCGCTACCTGCGTCCCGCCGAGGTCGACACGTTGCTCGCCGACGCCAGCCGCGCGAGCCGCGAGCTCGGCTGGAAGCACCGCACGACCTACCGCGAGTTGGTCGAGCGCATGGTCGACGCCGAGCTCGAAGCCGTTCGGAAGGGGATCTGAGCCGTGCGCATCCTGGTGACGGGAGGCGCGGGGGCGATCGGCTCGCACCTGGTCGAGGCGCTGCTCGCGCGCGGCGACGAGGTCGCGGTGCTCGACTCGTTCCACGCCTTCTACCCGCGTGCGTGCAAGGAGCGGAACCTCGAGCCTTCGCGCGCCCACCGGCTCTTTGCCGGGCTCTACGAGGGCGACATCCGGGACGAGGCCTTCGTCCGCGAGACGCTCTCGCGCGTCGAGCCCGAGAGCGTGTTTCACCTGGCCGCACGCGCCGGCGTGCGTCCGAGCGTCGAAGAGCCGCTCGACTATGCCGACGTGAACCTGCGCGGTACCGCGGTCGTCTCGACGCTGTCCGCGGCGGCGGGCGTTTCGCGCCTGATCTTCGCGTCGTCCTCGACGGTGTACGGAGAGAACGCGGCGACTCCGTGGAGCGAGGACGGCGACACTTCGTCGCAGATGTCGCCCTACGGCGCGACCAAGCGCGGTGGCGAGCTGTTTCTGTACGGGCTGCGCCGCGCCTCGGACATGGCGGTGACCTGCCTGCGGTTCTTCAGCGTGTACGGCCCGCGGCAGCGTCCGGATCTCGTGCTCCCGATCTTCACCCGACTGATGCTCGAGGGCCAGAAGCTGCCGATCCTGGGGGACGGAACGCAGGAACGCGACCTGACCTACGTGGACGACATCGTCGACGGGGCGATTCGAGCGCACGACCGGGCCGGGGACTTTCAGGTCTACAACCTGGGCCGCGGCCGTCCGGCCCGGCTCGACCGCGTGATCGAGCTACTCGAAAGCGAGCTGGGGATCGCCGCCGACCGGCAGTACCTGCCCGCGCACGGGGCGGACATCCCGCGGACCTGCGCGTCGATCGAGCGCGCGCGGACCGCGCTCGGCTACTCGCCCGACGTCGACCTCGAAGAGGGCATCCACAACACGGTGGCGTGGATCCGGGAGCAGGCGGCTTGATCC